>CAZWPI010000164.1:0-3715 GCA_964636055.1 uncultured Candidatus Bathyarchaeia archaeon | reverse complement strand
TGGAAGCCAACCCTAACTACTGGAACGCAAGCGGCGGCTACCCGAAGACCAAGAACATCGACATAAAGATGTATGCAGACCAATCCTCCTTAGCTTTAGCCATCAAGTCAGGTGACGTTGACATCGCGTTCAGACAGCTGGCTACAACCGACATAATTAACATGCAGCAAGACTCCAACTTGAAAGTCTGGTCGGGTACCGGCGCGTTCATCCAGTACCTCTGTATGCAGGAAAAGTACGCACCATTCAACGACCCGACTATCAGATTAGCCATAGCCTCAGCCATCAACCGAACCGCACTCGTTCAAACCGTGTTCCAAGGACAAGCGCAGGAACTCTATAGCATGATACCCATAGGCATGTTCGGACACACCGACGCCTTCAAGAACTTAAACGCTCCAAACTACACATTGACAAAGCAGCTGCTTGAGCCCTTCGGATACAACGAGAACAACAAACTGACATTTGACCTTTGGTACGAGTCTTCAGGACACTATCCATCAAGCGCTGAACAAGCACTCGTGATCAAAGACTCTCTTGAAGCAAGCGGCGTCATAACCGTCAACCTGAAAAGCCTCGACTGGGCAGGGTACAGAACTGCTCGAGTCGAAGAAACAATGCAAGCATACATCATGGGGTGGTACCCCGACTACATCGACCCAGACGACTACATCTACCCATTCGTCCAATCCACAGGCGGTTCTTGGCTCCACATAAACTACAACAGCCCAACCATGGACGCACTCGTTGCCAATGCCCGAGGAAACACCAGCGAAACAATCAGGGAAGGAATCTACAGCCAAATTAACGACCGCATTGCTGCCGACTGCCCGCTGATTCCGCTGTACCAGAGCAGCGCCTTCGCCGTTACAAAGACAAATGTGCAGGGCGTGTACCTGGACATTTCGCAGCAATGGCGCAACTGGCTGCTCTACGCAACGGGATAATAAGGGGACAGCAAAAAATAGCAAACAATATAACCTCTCACTCCCTTTTTTTCTTCTTCTCCGCAAAGGCATGCAACGCGTGAAGTGAATGACCCTAAGGACATATGTAATTGCACGTGTTCTCCTCACCATTCCAATGATATTCATCCTTCTTACAACCGTCTTCCTTGTCATGCGCGTTCTACCCGGAGACCCAGTGCAAATGCACTTCGAGAAAATGGCAAGCCCAGAGGCTATGGCGCAAATGCGCATGCAACTGGGACTGGACAAACCGCTTTGGGCGCAATACTTTGACTACGTTGTCGGTCTGTTTAGAGGAGACCTAGGCAAATCCATGCAGGACTATTCTCCGGTGGGACAGCAGATTTTCTCAGCCTTCCCTGCAACGCTGGAATTGGCTATCTGCTCCATGCTGGTTGCAGGTTTAATTGGAGTTTTTTTAGGCGTCGAATCCGCCAAGGCCTACAACAAGCCAAAAGACCATGTGATCAGAGTTTTCGGGATAGTCACGTATGCCATTCCAGTCTTCTTCCTCGGCATGATTATGCAGATGATTTTCGGGGTGTGGTTGCACTGGCTTCCCACAGGCGGAAGAATCGCGCCGGGAATGGATCCTACAGGATTGAATATACCTCTTTCCGCTTCATCAAGCGGCTTTGTAGCTTATTTTTTGGCGCCGTCATTAGTTGGTCTGATTTTAGTGTCCATTTACCTTTTTGTTGCAAAGACAAAGCATAAGAAATTTGGGCGAAAAGTTTTCGCCGTTTCTCTTGCACTTTTCGCGGCAGGATGGGCTATGTTTGCGGGACTGGGGTGGTATTTCGTCTCCAGTGGAGGAATTCACGTGTCGACTGGTCTTTTCACGGTTGACAGCTTGCTTGAAGGCAACATCTTCAAGTTTGGCTTGTCATTGAAGTACCTGTTTTTGCCATCACTCACGTTGGGTTTGGTGCTGTGCGGCATCTTCATCCGTCTCACCAGAAGCAACATGTTTGAAACCATGAGACTCGACTTCGTAACTGCAGCCAAAGCCAGAGGACTCAAAGATTATACTGTAACGTATAGTTACGCGCTCAGGAATGCTTTCCTGCCTGTCCTCACGATGATGGGGCTCGAGTTTGCCATGCTTCTTGGGGGTGCGGTGTTGACTGAAACGACTTTCTCCTGGCCAGGTCTAGGCAGATACCTTGTTGACCGTATAAACTTCCGTGACTACACTGCTATTCAAGGTGCAGTCGTTGTTTTTGGCATCTTCGTTTCACTCGTAAGTTTGGCAGTAGACTTGCTTTACGCTTACTTGGATCCGAGAATTCGCTTGTAGGTGCTTTTGATGAAGGAAACTAAGATTAAGAAGAGCATGCTTGGGTGGATCATTCCAGGGCTAGGTTCACTTGCTAAAAGGCGAGGCTTGGCTGGAAAGCTGGTAATTTTCGGCGCAATCTTGACTGCTTTCATCGTTGTGATGACCGCTCTGTCGCCTTGGCTTGCTCCTCATAATCCCTCCAAGATTGACCCTCAACATGTACTGGTGGCGCCGAACTCTCAGTTTCCTATGGGTACAGATAACGTGGGCAGAGACATGCTCAGCAGAGTAATCGCAGGCGGCGGAGTGATGCTTCAGGTTGCCTTGGTGTCTGTTGCCGTTTGCTTTGCTGTAGGGGTGCCTTTGGGGTTGTTTTCTTCTCACACCGGAGGAGTGGTGGATAGGTTTCTCAGTCTCATAATGGACAGCGTCTACGCATTTCCGGGAATTATTTTAGCCATTGCGTTTGCTATGGTTTTGGGCAGAGGTGTCATAAACATGGCGCTTGCAATCGCTGTGGTTTATGTTCCTTCGTATTTCAGGGTAATTCGAAGCCAAGTCCTCAGCATCAAGGAGCTGCCGTATGTGGAAGCTGCGAACTCCATCGGCGCTAAGAGAGGCACCATCCTGAGGCGGTACATTCTCCCGAACGTTTTACCTTCAATCGTGGTCGTGGCGACGATTAATTTCGCCGATGCCATTCTTACGGCTGCAGGATTAACCTTCATCGGATTAGGCGTTCCTGTAAATGTACCTGACTGGGGTTGGGACCTCACAAATGGACGAAGCCTCCTGCCAAGCGGTAACTGGTGGGTCATAACCTTTCCAGGAATCATGATTATTCTCTTGGCGTTGGGTTTCACGTTGATGGGTGAAGGCTTAAGCGAACTGTTAAATCCGCGGTTGGAACAGGGAGCGGTGAAGTGATGGCAAAGCCCTTGTTATCTGTTGAAGAGTTAACCGTGGAGTATTGGACGCGAAAGGGCAAAATCCGCGCTGTAGACAATGTGTCTTTTTCGCTGGAAAAAGCCGAGACTCTTGGCATCGTGGGCGAGTCTGGATCGGGCAAATCCACGCTGGGCTTATCCTTAATCGGTTTGGTTCCGTTCCCAGGCAAAATAGTCAAAGGAAGGGTGTTCCTCGGCGGCAAAGAGGTACTGAAGCTGAAGAAAGACGAGTTGCGCAACCTCAGGGGCACTGACGTGTGCTATGTTTTCCAGGATCCGATGACTTCGCTGAACCCCGTAAAGAAGATTGGTGACCATTTCGTGGAGATGATTCGCACCCACGAGCCAAAAGTGACGAAGAAGGAGGCGTTGGAGCGTGCGGCGAAACTGCTCAAAGATGTGGGGATTCAGGCTGATCGAATCAGCGACTATCCACATCAACTAAGCGGCGGAATGCGACAAAGAGTCATGATTGCCTTGGCTATCACGCTTAACCCAAGAGTGGTTGTGGCGGATGA
>CAZWPI010000163.1:0-3716 GCA_964636055.1 uncultured Candidatus Bathyarchaeia archaeon | reverse complement strand
TGCTCAACTGTTTCAGCGCCCTTCTTGTGACCCAACCAAGGGTTAAGCTCCTTTTCCGAAGCCCATCGCCTGTTTCCATCCAAGATTATGGCGATATGCTCAAGTTTCGCGCCGCTCTTAACTTGAGACCACAGCCATCTTTCGTAAAGTTTGTAGGCGCCGATAATAGAGAGAAGCTTCTTGAGCACTAACTAAACCTCACATTTTAAGGAAAGGGTAGTCTTTTGTGTACCAGAGGTAAAGCCTTGATTGTTTCAATTAAAGTTTGCTATACTTCAGGTGAAATATTGTTGAAATCATTGCTGTTTTTCCGAGGGTGCCAAACCGTTTTCTCCAAACTCGTCGACATCTTCTTCAGACTCTCGGAAGAAGCCTTTGGTGGATCTGTGGATGATGATTACTAAAAGAACCGAAGCGATAGCTATGAGTATGCCGACAATTATGGCGAAAACTAAGTTTTGGAAAACGGCACTCTCGAATCCTATGCCTGGTTTGAGAAGGATATTTGCAGTTGCATCCAGAATCCAGCGGAACCAAACAACAGATACAACTAAGGCAATGTTTCGCAGCAATCGCGGGTCTCGTTCAAAGTACAAGCGTATGCTTCTGCCAAAAAGCACGATGCTTATGCCCACAATCATAAGGTCCATGAATCCTTTGATGAAGAAAGCCGCCACATCGGGAAGCGCACTGATCCAGCCAGCCAAATCTGGGGTGTCTGGTGTTACGTTAACGCTGGCGCTTGATGCGCCTAAATAGGCGCTGACGGCTATGCATAGGATTCCAGCGATTATGGAATAGTTTGAGATTTGCACGGGCAGAGGCGGAGGCGAGTACTCTCTTGCCCACTTGTACAGGTTTCTGACCCCTCTGTCAACGCCGAAACCTTTGACGAGCAGAACCCCGCCGAGAATAAGAACTATGGATATAAGATAGTAGTTAACGAAGCCAGGTATTATGTAGAATACTCCGTAAAGGAAAAACAGCAGTCCAGGTATGCCTAAGGCTAGGCGAGCGTATCTGGGATTTTCCCATATAAGTCTAAGGTAACGCGAAAAAAGCGCCGCGGTTTCTTCGATGGACTCACTGTGTTTCACGACTATTCTTCTAACGGATGAAACCGGCACTCTGGATTCCACAAGTGGCAAAACCGCCTCATCTGAATAGCCGTCTGAGACCAAGATAATTTCACTTGCGCTGAACGAACCCAACAATTTGCTTAGTTCCGCAACCAATTTTCTGTCTGCGCTTACTCCTCCCAGTTCTGAGCCAGAAATAGTTGCGACTTCAAAGCTTTCTTCAGGTTGTTTTTCGCTTTGCAGGCGGTCATAGAGGCGGACGGCTTCGAACATGGCGTTGGCGTCTGGTTCCTCTGGGTCTCGCAGGGCTAAGGACACCGCAGCGTCCAAGTTTGTGGTTCTTCCCAGAACCGGCGTCTTTATTCCTGCCTTTGTTTCCAGATCGCCGTCTCTGTCAACGCATAGAATTAGAATGCGATTCTTGATTTGTTGCTCCGTTTCTTTTTTAGTCATCTATTTTCTCTATTCCTACTTCGTTACAAGTTAAACTTTAATTTTGTGTTTAAACACCCTCTGATTCGCCGTCTGCGAGCAGTTTGAACTCGTCCCAGCTTAGTTTTTCGCCGCGTTGCAGCTTGTTCCTTGCTTGCGATTCAAGTTCCTCTTTGAGGGCTTTCTCCGCATTCTTCTTTCGTTTTGCGTCCTCTTCTCTTACGGCGTCTTGCAGCTTTTTCCTTTGCTCTGTTAGCCTCTTAAATTCGTCAAGTAACGGCTTGACATGTTCCTTAGCTTGGACGTAGGCACCATGCAAACTGTCGGCTTCGCTTTTAACGTTTTTTGATTCGCTGATTTGGGCTATCATTTTCGCGTGAATTTCTTGGCTTTTTTTGGCTGTTTCGGTTAATTCCTGATGGGCTTTGTCTGCAGTTGTTTTAAGCGTTTCAAGTTCATTCTGTAGTTCGGCGATTTCATTTATATGCTGATCGATTTTCTTGTAAACGTTCAGTTGCGTTTCAAGTCGTTTGACGTTTTCTATCAGCCTTTTCTCCTCTTGCATGTCAAGCGGGGTGGTCTGGATTTTCCATTCGATATCTTCGAATTCTTTTTGCAGTTCCTGGTGACTTTTTCTTGGCGTTCTCTTCTTCAGTTCTGTGATTTTCTGCTTGCGCGTTTTTACTTCTTCGATGTTTGCCTTGATTTTGGCGCGTGCCGCGTCACGTTGCTGCTTCAAGGTTTTTACTTTTTCGTTCAGGTTGTCTCGTTCGATTTTGAGTTCGTGGATTTCTTGGTGCAGTTTCTTGACTTGTTCGTTAAGCTTATCTCTTTTTTCGACATGTATTTTTGTTTCAGCGTCTGCCTTGCTGATTTGTTCTCTTAGTGCGGTGAGTAGCTGGGTGATCTTTGCAATCTCGTTTGTTTTCTGTTGTTCTGTCAAGAGTTATCCTCTGTGCAGGTTGCAATAATAAACTTACGATTTTTAAATTAATATTCGTTTCAGTTGTGATCTACCTGATTTTATGATCAAGTTTCTTGTTTTGATAGTTATAAGTT
The DNA here is from genome assembly GCA_964636055.1 of uncultured Candidatus Bathyarchaeia archaeon. Taxonomy (GTDB): domain Archaea; phylum Thermoproteota; class Bathyarchaeia; order Bathyarchaeales; family Bathycorpusculaceae; genus SG8-32-3. Next base: position 1,146 of record CAZWPI010000163.1, on the reverse strand, counting down.
TTAAATAGTATGTTGCCCCATGGTTTTGGCGAGAGAAGCAAATGAAGTACAACTACGATGAGCTGTTGAAGCGTGCGTGCTCGCAGATGCCAGAGGTTTCGCTGAAACGTGAGCGTTTGGAGTTGCCTCGTTTGCACCTCACAATCATTGGTATGCGTACAGTAATCTCTAATTTCAAAGAAGTCGCCGATGTTCTGAATCGTGACCCCCAGCACATTCTGAAATTTTTGACACGTGAGATGGCTACGGCTGCAACGTTTAATGATTCTAGGGCAATTTTTCAAGGGAAATTTCGGCGAGACAGCTTTGAAAGGCTGCTGCAGCGGTACATGGAGAGCTTCGTGATTTGTCCTGTTTGTAAGCGTCCAGACACCAAGATCGTGAAGGAGAAGCGATTGTCATTTCTTGTGTGTAACGCCTGTGGTGCAAAGTCGTCTATAAAGCAACTATGAGCGTGCCGTTTGAACGTGGAAGCCTACGTTAATCTCAAGAAGATGGGCAGGAACGTGCTTTTAGCTGTCTGCGACTGTGAGTTGCTTGGCAGAACACTGCGGGAAGGAAAAATTGTTTTCCACGTGAAGAACGAGTTTTACAACGGCGGAAAAGTCAGTGTTGAAGAAGCGGTGGGCATGATTGAGAATTCAACGATTGTGAACTTGGTGGGCAAGAACTGCGTTGAAAAAGCCATAGCGAAAGGGTACGTGCATCCTGAAGCCGTGCTTCATATCGAAGGCGTACCGCACGCGCAAATAGTAAAATTTTGAACATGCTTTTTCCGTGTGGTTAACTTTTTCAGCCTTCTTCATTTTTTCTGCCTAAAGTATTGGTTGCTATCTGGGTCTGTGCTGACAAACTAAATCCAGTTTCTATAAGTTGCAGCTTTTCTGCTTGTGTCGATGCGACTTTTCCTATGTAGTCTTCGCCGCCGTTAGGATAGCAGATGCGTTCTAAGTCGATGTAGATTAGAGTGTTTTTGACTGACCGATGCCCTAGAAACTTCATAACGAAAGGGGTGTCTTTTGTTTGGTGGTGGATCTGTGTTGCTTTCCAGTGTTCAATGCAACTGGGGTTTAATTTTTGTGCCATTTGGCATAAGCTATAACAAGTGCTGATACTACGTACATCGCGACACTATTTTTTTGCTCA
>CAZWPI010000162.1:0-3731 GCA_964636055.1 uncultured Candidatus Bathyarchaeia archaeon | reverse complement strand
AAAAAAGGGAATGTTGTGCGGGAGACATCGCCACGAACTACCTAATAAAAACCTATCGACGGCTTTTTGACGTAATTACGGAATGGTGTCAGTTCAAACGGATGCTGTGCGTACTTGAAAAGGTCTTTCACTGATTAGCTGAAAAAGGAAGAGAGAAAAGGCTAGTAATAGTAGACTGCTGTTACAGTTGCGTTATTGACATATCCGCCTGTGTATGGGTCTGTGTTGCCGATTATTATCCCTATGTTCCCAGGTAAGACTGGAAAATACGCTGTCCCGCTTTTCGCCACAGTGACGTTTTGGTCGTAATTAACTCCGTGAGAGTTGTAAGACAGTCGAATATAGGTCGTGTTGCTTGCCGCTTGGGCAGTGACGGCAACGTATCCTGGGTAATCTACCGCGTTTTGGAATATAATTGTGGCTTCACTTGCGTTCTGAGATACAGGTTGTGCTGCAAACAAGTATCCTGACGCGTTTAGGTAGACTATGTTGAGATAGCCCTGAATTTGCGAGTTTAAAATTTGTACTCCGTCTTGCAAGTTTGATATTGTTTGATTGTTTTGGTCAACAGTAGCTTTAAGGGATGAAATTTGTGAGCTCAAAGAAGAAACCTGCGAATTTAAAGCAGCGATGTTGGTGTCCTTTTCTGCTACTTGAGAATTCAAGTTGTTTACCATGGGCAAGTAAATTGCAAGTACACTAACCAAGGCAGCTGAAAGCACTATGCCCACCAGCACTAACGCGATAGCTACGTTTTTCCAACCAATTTTCCTTTTGCCCACTTTTTCCGGTTTTTTTCCTGTTATGGGCACACGCGGCGCCTGGGGTGGGGTCCCGGATGGTGCTGAAGGCTTACTGGGTGGTGGCACAGTTTTTTCTTTTGGAGTGACTTCTGGAGCTTTCGGAGTAGGTTTTTGGGTAATTTCGGTTGGGGTTGGAGACGGAACCTGCCGCTGTTTTGAAGTTTCTTCTAATCCTTTTGCGAAATCATACAGTTCTTTGCTCATCAGTTTTTTGATGTTTTCCTGAGTCCCTTCTAATTCGACTTGAACTTCGCCTATTCGCAGCGAAATCTTTGAGCGCTCTTTATTTTTTTCATCTTCGCTTGGCATAGCTATTCCCACGCTCTAGTTGAAGTTTCTATATAAAAATCTAAGCATTGTCCGAGAGATAAAACGCCTTGTCTCCTCAATCCTGCATGTTTCGTCAGTAGCAAGCTTGAGACTCTGATTTTATTTATCGCGCCTATCTCCTTTCTGGTCGTATTGTTTGTCACCGACAAAAGGATATTAAAAGATTTTTCAGAATTAGACCCAAAACCTACTCCTCAAGTTTTTGGCACTTAATAGTAAAGCAAACGTGTAATTCCGCTCTAAATGCAAATTGTGAAAGTCCCTTGAGATGCAGAGAGTTGCAGGATGCCTTTTTTTCTTTTTTGCCCATTGTGGTAAACAGCCCTCCTGAACTTGCACTCTAAGAGAATAGGCGAAGCGACTTGGATAACGTTTAAATTTCTGCTCTTATCTGCTTGATATGTGGAGTGTTTATGGTATATTGTTCAAATTGCGGTGAAAAAATTCCAGAAGACGCACTTTATTGCCCAAAATGCGGCGCCAAAACCATGAAAGGCAAGGAAAAAATAGTTGTTTCCTCAGAAGAGGTTCGGGAAACATTCAATAGGATAGAAAAAGAGTTCGAGAAAGCCTTCACAATCGCTGCTAAAGAGCTACATGCAGCTTTCAAGACGGCTAAGGAAAACATTCAACAATCAACGTCCGTAGAAACCATCGTCTGCTCCAAATGCGGAGGAAAAAACCCAAGCAGCGCTGTTTTCTGTTACAATTGTGGCGCAAAAATAGAGCCTAAAACGGAGAAAAAAGAGTAGCGGCAACACCTGCAGCGATGTCACCTATAGCCGCCTAGCAAAGAAGCGGCCTAACTTGTCCAGATAATCCTTTTTTGTTTTTCGCAAAAATTTGAAATGTTTTTATTCATCGATTTCCTTACGCGTTCTTGGTGAGATGTGAAATGTCGGGAAACCCGTTAGACGTTTACAAGGAATTTGATCCCCAAATAATTGAGTGTTATAAAAATTTGGAAACTTCGACCTACGCCGAAGGTGCGTTATCTCTGAAAATTAAGCTGTTGATAGCCATGGCAATCGACGCTGAGCACGGGACAGTGCAAGGCGCAACCGCGCTGGGAAAAAGAGCCATGAAAGCAGGTGCCACGAAAGAAGAAATTGTTGAAGCCCTGCGAGTTGCTTACCAGATTGGCGGTAACAGAGCGCTCTTCACTTCCGCGTTGGTCCTGCAAAACCTGTTCAGGCAATCACCGCCGCAACGCTGAAAAACTCAGGGCACGCAGGCTGAAAGCTTTATAGCGCCGCTCGCAGAAAAGGTGCTTACAGTCGCCATCATCGTGAACTAACATGACTTCTCGAGAAGTTCTCATAAAAGCTCAGAACCTAACAAAAAAATACAACCACTTCACAGCAGTGGACCACATAGACTTCGAAGTCTACAAGGGCGAATGCATCGGGTTCCTAGGACCAAACGGAGCAGGAAAAACCACCACCGTGCGCATGATCTACTGCTTCTCGCCAGTGACCGAAGGCGAACTGACCGTGGCTGGAATGAACGTCTCCACGCAGTCTCGGGAAATCAAAAGAATGGTGGGTGTGGCGCCGCAGGAAGACAACCTTGACCCGGACTTCACGGTTATCAAGAACCTGCAGGTTTACGCGCGCTACTTTGACATCTCGAAAGCTGAAGCTGCGAAACGAGCGCTGGAACTGCTTAAGTTCTTTCAGCTTGAAGAGAAGCAAACTAAGTCAATCGATGAGCTTTCCACGGGGATGAAAAGACGCTTAATCATTGCCAGAGCGTTAATCAACCAGCCGCAAATCCTCCTCTTAGACGAGCCGACCACGGGATTAGACCCTCAAGGCAGGCACATAGTCTGGGATGAAATTCACAACCTGATAAAGCAGGGGGTAACCATCATTCTGACGACGCATTACATGGATGAAGCGGCAGCCCTGTGTGACAGGGTCCTAATCGTAGACAACGGCAAGATAATCGAGACAGGGGTACCCCAAAAACTCATCAAAAAACACGTAGGCGAAGACGTTTTAGAAGTTCCTTTCAATGAGACCATCCTGAAAGCACTAAAGGAAGAGCTGCCGGAAGCGGACATCGAAATCTTCGGAGATCAAATTCGCGTGTTCGTCAACACCCACGGCGTTTTCGAACGAATCGTGAAGAAATTTTCTGGCGTGAACATGACTATCCGCAACGCGAACCTCGAAGACGTATTTCTCAAACTGACAGGGAGGAAACTGCGGGAATGACAGAAATCAGCAATTCGTCACCATCGGTTTCTCGGCTGCCCAAGCTGACCTATCGAGTTTGGATAGTCTGGCGTAGAAACTTTGATGTTTTCATGAAAACGTGGCACGTGAACTTCCTGCCGTCACTCATCGAACCTATCCTTTACTTGCTGGCGTTCGGCTTCGGATTAGGCACCTTCGTCACGAGCATTGAAGGCATCTCGTACATGCAGTGGATAGCGCCTGGATTAGTGGCGATAACCGTGATGTACGGCGCCTTTTTCGAATGTACCTATGGCTCGTTCGTTCGCATGTACTACCAGAGAACATTTGATGCCATAATCGCCACGCCGATTAACGTGGAAGAAGTCATAGCAGGCGAGCTTTTGTGGGGCGCAAC
>CAZWPI010000161.1:0-3755 GCA_964636055.1 uncultured Candidatus Bathyarchaeia archaeon | reverse complement strand
TATATTCGAAGACCGTATTATCGGAAATAAAGGGAAAACATTATATCATCCAAAACCTCTTTTCAAACCTTATAAGCGTAAGCTAACACGCTCATAACGCTAAAAGCATCATCAAGAGCGGGTTTCTCAGAAACTGATAAGACGGAGGCAAGAGAAAAACGCATAAAATAATAATCAAGAAGGAGCTTGCTCCCAAAATTAAACTACTCGAAATTGAAGCTCCTCAAATAGCTGCAAAGGCTCAGGCTGGACAGTTCGTCATTCTAAGACTCGATGAAACTGGCGAACGGTTTCCATTAACACTTGTTGACTGGGACAAGAGAAAAGGAACAATAAAGCTCATCTTTTTAGAAACTGGCGCTTCAACTGAAAAGCTAGGTTCGCTTCAAGAACAGGATATGATTATGGACATTGTTGGTCCACTTGGAAAACCGAGCGAGATAAAGAAATACAATATGGTATGCGTGATAGGCGGTGGAGTCGGCACAGCTTCCGCATACCCTATAGCTCGGGCTTTCAAAGAAGCCGGCAGCAAAGTGATCTCAATAGTCGGCGCCAAAACCGCTAATATGCTGATTCTCGAGGAGGAGGTTGCAAAGGTTTCGGATGAATTTCACAGTTCTACCGATGACGGCACAAAGGGTCAAAAAGGTTTCGTCAGCGACGTTTTGAGAAGACTAATTGAGAAAGGATATGATTTCAACGTTGTTTATGCGATCGGTCCGACGGTTATGATGCGCGCGGTCGCCGAAACTACGCGACCCTTCAACATCAAGACAATCGTCAGTTTGAACCCCATAATGGTCGATGGCATGGGTATGTGTGGAGCTTGCAGAGTCACCATCGGCGGTTCAACAAAGTTTGCTTGCGTGGACGGTCCGGAATTTAACGCCCACCAAGTCGATTTTGAAGAGTTGCTGAAAAGACAGAGAGCTTACCTATCAGAAGAAAAAATGGCTCTGCAGCAACTTCTGGAAAGGAGGTGCGCCTGTGGCGAGCGAAACCAAGCCTAAGCCGAAGGTTCACAAAAAGGCTGTTTCTATTCCTAAGCAGGTGCCTGAAGTTCGCAGGCGAAACTTCAACGAGGTTGCGCTCGGCTACACCGAAGAACAGGCACTGGCTGAAGCCTCCCGCTGTTTGCAGTGTCCCAAGCCGCAGTGCGTTTCAGGCTGCCCTGTTGAGATCGATATTCCGGCGTTCATTAAACTGATGAAAAACAAGCAGTTTGACGAAGCCATAAAGAAGATCAAGGAAAAGAACTGCCTTCCAGCTATTTGTGGTCGCGTTTGTCCTCAAGAAGCTCAGTGCCAAAAGTTCTGTTTGCTCGGAAAGGTCGGCGACCCCGTCAGCATAGGAAGACTCGAAAGGTTTCTAGCGGATTGGGAGCGCCAGACTGGAATAGCATGTTCAGAGAAAGCGCCGTCTACAGGAAAGCGTGTGGCAATAATAGGCGCTGGACCTGCGGGGCTGACTGCCGCGGCTGATTTGGTGAAGCTCGGTCACGAAGTAGTTGTCTTCGAGGCGTTGCATTATCCAGGCGGAGTACTCATGTACGGCATACCAGAGTTCCGACTGCCCAAGAGCATAGTTCAAGTAGAAGCCGAGTACGTCAAGAAACTAGGGGTTGAAATCCGGCTTGATTGTCTTGTTGGAAGGACCTTCACCATTCCAGAACTTCTCAAAACAGGGTTTGACGCAGTTTTCATAGGAACAGGCGCAGGTCTGCCTCAGTTTTTGGGGATTCCCGGCGAGAACTTGGGCGGAATATACTCCGCCAACGAGTTTTTGATTCGAGTCAACTTGATGAAAGCCTACACGTTTCCCCAGTGCGACACACCTATAAGAATAGGCAAGAAAGTTGCGGTCATCGGCGGCGGCAACGTTGCCATGGACTCTGCCCGTTCAGCGCTACGCTTAGGCGCAGAAGAAGTGAGTATAGTCTATCGTCGTTCAAGAGAAGAGTTGCCTGCGAGAAAAGAGGAAATCGAAAACGCTGAGAAAGAAGGAATAGTCTTCAAGTTCTTGACTAATCCTGTGCGATTCATCGGCGACGAACAAGGATGGGTCAAGGCAATGGAGTGCATCTGCATGGAGCTTGGGCAGCCAGACCAGTCGGGACGACGCAGACCAATTCCAATTAAAGGCTCAGAGTTCACTATGGACACGGACACCGTCATCGTTGCCATCGGACGGACGCCGAACCCGATTATCCAGCGGACCACCGAAGGCTTAGCGACGACCAAGTGGGGTACCATATTGGTGAATGAGAATGGCAAAACGAGCTTAGAGGGCGTTTACGCGGGCGGCGACATAGTCACAGGCGAAGCCACGGTCATCAGCGCCATGGGCGCTGGCAAAAAAGCCGCAAAAGCCATGCATAAGTACTTGATGAACAAGAAATAGGCAGTAAGCCTCGCTGAGAATCTTAGGCGCTGTTCAGTTTTTCGATTTCTTCAGCCAGCAAAGGCAGGAACGTGCCGATGTCTGAGACTACGCCTACGGCTTGGGTTGAGCCTCTGTCCAGAAGCTTCGTCACGGAGGCGGGGTTGATGTCGAGGCATACGAGTTTGATGGTTGAGGGCAGCATGTTTCCGACGGCTATGGCGTGCAGGGTTGAAGCCAGCATCAGAACCATGGTGGCGCCTTTAAGCTGTTCCTTGTACTTTTGCTGCGCCTGTACCATGTCGGTTATGACATCTGGTAGGGGTCCGTCGTCTCGGATTGAGCCCGCCAAAACGAAGGGCACGTTTTTTTTGATGCATTCGTAGATTATTCCGCTTTTCAGCACGCTTTGGGCTACGGCTGCCTTTAAGCTTCCTGCTTTGTAGATGGCGTTTATGGCGACTATGTGGTTTCTGCAGCCTCTGACCGCGGCGACGCCTTCTTTGAGCGAAATGCCCAGAGACGTTTTGAGCAGGTCGCCTTCTACATCGTGTACTGCTAACGCGTTACCTGATAGGAGCATGTCTACGTAGCCTTGGCGGATTAGGCTTGCGAGGGCTGGTGCGGCGCCTGTGTGCACCACGGCTGGTCCTGCGACGACGGCGATTTTTCCGCCTGCTTTTTTGACGTTGTGGAGGTCTTGGGCGATTTTTTTTATGATTGTAATGGCGGGTTTTTCGCTGGAGGAGCCGCTGCTCATGAAGCTGAATATGCCTGTGCTTTCTCGGGGTCTTTCTGGGGGCTTGACTTGTACGCCTTCTTCGCCTACGACGATGAGGTCGCCTTTTTTGATGTCTCGGATGGGTTTGCACGTTGCTGTTTTTGCTTGGGGGTTTACTACGATGACCTTGTCCATCATCGTGTTTTCCGCCGGGATCCATTCGCCGTTGAGGTAGATTTGGGTGGGGTTGTTGGTTGTGGAGTAGAAGTTGTCGGGGAAAACCATGTCTGCTGGGGCGGGCGCGACTGCTGCTTCGGCGACTTCGAATGCGATGGCTCCGAGCGGGTATATTTCTTTCAATATATCTTCTAGGTGCTGGGGGGTTTGTCCTTTTACGAGGATTCTGGCGTAGCTGGGGTCGGTTTTGTGTTTTCCGACTTTGAATTCTAGGGTTTCGAAGTCTCCGCCGAGTTCCATGATGCGGTCCCATATTTTGGTGAGGATCATGGAGTCTATGAGGTGGCCTTCGACTTTGATTTCTTTCTCGGTGGGTCGAGGCTGGGCTGTTTCTGTCATTTGCCGTGGTTCTCCTGCTGTTGGTTTTAGTTTTAGAGGGTATCTTGTTTAAAAGCGCTGTGCAGGTGAGCGTGGA
>CAZWPI010000160.1:0-3767 GCA_964636055.1 uncultured Candidatus Bathyarchaeia archaeon | reverse complement strand
ATTGCTCCTGTATGGGCTCTGAATTTCTTAAAGGATAATCCAGTTCTGTTTTACGTCGCGAACCTCGGAATCCCCTTTTTGCTTGCGTTGGCATCCTTCGTTTTCCCTAAAAAGGTTAAAGGCGACTTTCTGAAGATTGTCTTTCTTGTTCTGTTCTTGGTTCCCAATCTTGTGTCCATAACACCGAATCCTTGGGACATGTACAAGTTCTTCATCTTCGCGTGGATTCCCATAGCTGTGCTGAGCGGCGCGGCTCTGGTGAGAACCAGAAAGAGCATAGCGCTGGTTTTGATTCTGTTTTCCCTTTTAACGACGGCAAGCGTAATCGCCTACAACGTTGGAACAAGCTATCAAGCGGCAAGCTGGGACGAATACAACTTGGGCATGTGGGTTCGAAACAACACTCCGGAGCAGGCGGTCTTTTTGACGTATTACTCGATTCATTGCCCGCCAATCATGATTGGAGGACGCTTAGCAGTCGCCTCGTACGTCAATTGGGCTTACGGTCACGGAGTACCGTATGATGATATTAAGAAGAGATTTGCCGACATTAACAGAGCTTACACGGGTAGTGTAGACGATTTGAAGCAGGTGGTTGAAACATACAACGTCACTTACATCTACGTTGGTCAAGACGAGCTAACCAATTATCCAGGATGCGTTCAAAGGTTCAACAACATAGAATGGTTAGAACCTGTTTATAATGAAAGTTTACGGGTATACAAAGTCATTTATTGATACCAGCTTTTTGAAAGGCAATGTTAGGTTTTCTTAAAAAACGCTTTTATTCGGCTGCCACATGAATAAAACCTCAAAGGGGGACAAACGATAACCTTTTCGTTCGAAAAACGCGAAGTCATAAGCTTAGTCGCGTTACTTTCGCTTTCGTTTTTAATCAGGTTTCTTTTGTTTCCAACGCAAGGATACGTAAATGATATACAAACTTTTACGTATTGGTTTAACACCGCAGCGGAGCATGGACCACGCGTTTTCTACAATGTCGTGTATGAGGCGGCAGGTTGGATTGATTATCCACCGCTTAACGTCTACTTTTTCTGGGGCTTCGGTTCATTAGCCAAAGCGCTTTCGCTTTCTGGAACGCAATCCATGACTTACATCATCAAGTTGCTTCCGAACCTTTTTGACATCGCAACCGCATTCTTGATTTTTGTTTTTGTGAGAAAACGTTTGGATTTCAAGACAGCCTTGTTGGCTACTGCGCTTTACGCGTTTAACCCCGCCGTGGTCTTTAACAGCGCGGTGTGGGGTCAGTTCGACGCGATTTACACGTTTTTGCTTGTCCTGTCACTCATGTTGGCTTTGGCTTCGAAACCCGAGCTTTCGGCTGTAACTTTCACTCTTGGAATCTTAACAAAGCCCCAAGGAATAGCCTTGTTGCCGTTGATTGCATTTCTTGTTCTCAAGAAGCACGGTTTACGGCGTTTCCTGACTTCACTCATCGCTGGAGCTGCAACGATTTTCGTGGTGATACTTCCGTTTGAGTGGAGCAACCCAATAACTTTTCTGTCCAACATCTATTTTGGAGCGTACAGTGGATACGCGTTTACGTCTATTAACGCTTTTAACCTATGGGCTTTGTTCGGGTTATGGGTGCCTGACGGAAGCCTCTTCATTGTAGGATGGGCGTTATTCGGAAGTTTAGCGGCTTTCACCTTGTACGTTTTGCATAAACGGTTTAATGCTTCAGGCGAGTTGCTGGTGCTTTTTTCAGCGTTCGTTCTCTTTTTCGGTTTCTTCATGCTTCCAACACGGATTCATGAGCGCTACCTGTTTCCAGCTATAAGCATGCTGGCTCTGATGTTCCCATTCATCAAAAAGACACGCGCTCTATATGCGGTTTTGACGGCGACCCTGTTTGTTAACGTATCTTACGTTCTTTATTGGCTTAACGTTTATGTTGCTGCTGGTTACACATATAGTCCGAATCTCACCGGGGACCCAGTGGTTTTAGCGGTAAGCTTGATTAATTTAATAGCGTTCCTATACGTTTTAGTGCTGATGTGGGATGAGCTTAAAGGTCGGTCGTGGCTCAGAATAAACCCATCAAAACAGGGCAGCATTGCCAACGCAGAGGCAGAGGAGAGTGAACGTCAGGATAGACCTCAATAAACGCGATTTGCTAACGATCGTTGTGCTTTCAATCGTTTTCTTCTCACTTGCAGTCTCGAACCTTGGCGCGACGCAGACACCTGTAACCACAGCGCAGATTTCCGCCGGACAAAGCTTCTACATTGACTTGGGCGCTTTGACCAAGGTGAAATCAGTAATTTTGCTGCTTAAAGAGGGGTCATTCAACCTCACGCTCTCCGTTGGCTCTGTAGACAATTGGCAAGTAGCTGCGTCCAACGTTGCTTTTCCCTACAACTCTGAAAATCAACAGTGGTCAGAAGAGTATTACAAATGGTACGAAGTCAGCATCTCACAGACCACGCGGTACATCAAATTCACTTTCAACCAGTCGCCCTACAACACCGTAATTGCCGAAATTGCAGTAATTGACCCGAATAATCAACAAATCCCAATTGCATCAATCAACAACGCTAGCTCTGAGAATCAATGGCGCAACTTAATCGATGAACAAGATAAGATTCAGTATCCCATCACATACTCATCGCAAACATACTTCGACGAGATTTACTTCGTCAGAACCGCCGAGCAGTACCTTAACCTTCAGGTACCTTACGAGTGGACTCATCCGCCTCTCGGAAAACTAATCATTGCCTCTGGAATCGCGATTTTCGGCTACAACCCCTTCGGATGGCGAATAATGGGCGTCATATTCGCTATGCTGATGATACCCTTGATGTACATTTTAGGAAAGAAACTGTTCGAAACATGGATAGGCGGTTTCGCCTCAGCTTTCCTGTTAACCTTCGATTTCATGCATTTCACCATGGCGCGGATGGGGACTGCTGACACATACGTGGTCTTCTTTTCGTTGGCGTCACAGCTTTTCTTCCTGATTTACCTCAAGAATGTGCTTAAGAACGGCTGGAAAACCCCGGTTCTTCCATTGTTTTTGGCTATTCTGTTTTTCGCTCTTGGCTTTTCAACCAAGTGGCTTGTGCTCTACGGTTTTGCAGCGCAGTTAGCCATTCTCGCGGCGCTCAGGCTCGGAGAGGTCTCAAAACTTAAAAAGGGTTTATCGGACAAACTTTATGCTTTCACGGATCACCCGTTCTCTGCGATTCTTGAGTTTTTGCTGGTGGCAATGCTTGTTTACTTTTTGACGTACATTCCAGACATGCTTGCCGGTCGCTCGCTGCTTGAGGTGTTCGGTCTTCAAGGGGCGATGTACAATTACCATGCGACGTTGACTGCTACTCACCCGTTTTCGTCTGCATGGTGGACCTGGCCTCTAATGCTGAGGCCTTTATGGCTGTACGTGTCAACCTTGCCGAATGGTGTCACATCCACGATTACGCTCATGGGCAATCCGCTAGTTTGGTGGGTTGGCTTCGCTTGCATAATCGTCATCCTGATTTTTGAGCTGGTCAGACTCGCAACTGCGTCGGGCAAGCGACTTAACAGGATAGGCCTCCCTGCCATGTTTATCACCGTATTTTTCTTTTTCCAGTGGCTTCCCTACATATTCATTTCAAGAGTCACATTCATCTACCACTTTTACGTTAACGTGCCGTTTCTCTGCTTGGCGGCAGCATATTTTATCAGCAAATACTGGAACAGCCGATGGATGAAGCTTGCGGCAATAGCCTATTTTGCAGGCATCGTGGCTCTATTCGCGT
>CAZWPI010000159.1:0-3795 GCA_964636055.1 uncultured Candidatus Bathyarchaeia archaeon | reverse complement strand
CCTAATCAGCCATTCAATGGCACCTGGCATGGGCGCAATCAAGGGCAGTGAACTTTCAGAATTCTTCAAATGGGCTAAAACGAAAGAAAAATTTATCGCCGCCACAGCCTGCGACTGCCACGGAGTCTTCACAGCTTTCCAAAAAGCTTCAACCAAACCAAGAACCAAATAAACCGCAAAACTGCAGCTTTACATTTTTGAAGCTGCGTCCGCGGTTCTAAAAGCGCGTGTGTACACGTTTGATGACACACCCGCGACCAAACCGCCTATAGCATCGTTGGTGATTGGCCCCAACTTCCTAAGAATCCCAGGCTTAGCTTGGTCAAACCGCGTAAACTCAAAAATCCCCCTCACTCCCGCAATGTAATTGGCAATGGCAAGCCCCAACAACTCGTCAGCAACCAATCCCGGTCGTCCCATAAACCTCTCCTTAGACAGCCCCGGAATCAAGCCTTTCTCGGCATCTTCCTGTGCTCGAAAGCAGGCGACTTCCAAAGTGGAAATATTCACGTCCGATAGGACATCGAGAAACTCTTCACGGAGCATCTCAGTGGCTTTTTCTTCTGTCTCTAAACCAGGATGGGGAACAAAAAGCTCAAGAGCCGTGTCAATGAGGTCTTTCAATGTAATGCCTTTCTTTTCCAAGTACTCCATTAGTGGAGGAGATTCCGAGTTCATAATTCACCCACGTTCTGTGTAATAGCAGAGTTTATTTTAAATATTGCGTGAATACAGCAAAGCTTATTAACGTAGGTTGGTTTATCCAACCTAAACAGGGGAAAAGGAAAATGAATAGAAAATACGTTACTATTGCAGCAGTCGTTGCTATCGTTTTGATTGCTTCTACGGCTTTTCTGTACGTTTATTATCAAGGGCAGGCTACTGAGGCGGAGAATATTAAGACTTTGCAGAATCTCGTAGATGACCATGGTTACGTTACGAGCTTGTCGTCCTATCCCGACAGGATTGTTTCGCTTGCGCCGAGTTGCACCGAGATCTTGTTTGCTTTAGGTTTAGATGACAAGGTGAAGGCGGTCACTGATTACGATAACTACCCATACAATTTTACAGCGTGGATAGCTGCAGGCAACATGACGAGCGTTGGAGATTTTTCGAAACCGAACATGGAAGTGATTGCGTCTGTTAATCCCGATTTGATTCTCGCCACCGCAGGCGTGCAAGGAGAGACAATCGATACTCTGCGAGCCCTGAACTACAAAGTTTTGGTGCTAGATCCATCCAGCGTTGAAGGTGTACTCCAAGACATAAATCTTGTAGGCAACGCAACTGGCAAAAGTGCAGCGGCAACATCGCTCGTAAACAGTTTGAGGAGCAGGATTGATGCCGTGGCAGAAAAAGTGGCGAACGCGGCGTCCAAGCCGACGGTTTACTACGAGGTTTGGTATGACCCCACGTCATTATGGAGCGCAGGTTCAAAGGCATGGCAAAACGAGCTCATAGAAATAGCTGGCGGAACTAACATTTTCGCTGATCAGCCACTAGACTATTTCCAGTCAAGCTCTGAAGCCGTTATCGACCGAAACCCTGACGTAATTCTGTTGCCCGCCACCGGCATGGGTTTTGGACCGCCATTTTGGGGGAGTATAAACGAAGTCAAGGCGAGACCTGGTTGGAACTCGATAAGCGCTGTGCAGAATAATCGGTTGTACCAGATAGACGGTGATGTTATAGCTAGAGCTGGACCGAGAGTAGCAGATGCGATAGAGACATTGGCTCATATCTTCCATCCTGAACTCTTTTAAACTACCTATCCTTTTTTTGTGTGGACAAAATGAGCACGGACAATGTTGAAAGCACATATTTTCGGCGAACTTCCCGATGGAAACTTATCTTGGTTCTGTTAATTTTCGCCCTAATCGCGACGGTTATAGTATCCATAAACGTGGGCTATGCTCAGATTTCGTTTCCAGATATACTCACAATATTAGGTAAGCAAATACCCTTTCTGAATGGCTACATAAATTCTTCAGCTATACGACCAGCTAACGAGAGCATTATTCTTCAAATACGCCTCCCGCGAATCCTCGCAGGCGTTTTGGTGGGCGCAGCCTTAGCGGCTGCAGGCGTTTTGTACCAAGGAGTATTCAAGAATCCAATGGCAGACTCATACGTGCTGGGAGTTTCGGCTGGAGCAGCAGTTGGTGCTTCATTTACCATACTTTTTGGTGCAAGTTTCGTGTTTCTCGGGTTGCGTCTTGTGCAGATTGCGGCTTTCGTTGGCGCTCTGTCAGCTATGTTTCTTGTTTACAACATTTCACGGGTTGGCTCTAGGGTTCCAGTGGCAACGTTGTTGCTTTGTGGTATCGCCGTAAATTTTTTCCTGTTTGCTATCGTTGGGCTTTTGGAAGTAATAGCCGGCGACGAGCTTCACTCAATTGTGTTTTGGCTTATAGGCGGCTTTTCAAACGTTTTGTGGAAGGACATATGGGCTATGCTGCCTTTCATAATAATAGGCGTCGTGGTCTCATATTTCTACGCTCGCGATCTTAACCTGCTTGCTATGGGTGAAGAAACTGCCCATCATCTAGGTGTAAACGTTGAAAGATCAAAACAGATCCTGCTGGTACTGGCTTCCATGATAACCGCGGCAGCAGTCTCCATTTGTGGTCTCGTAGGCTTCGTAGGTTTAATGATTCCTCACGTGACTAGACTGATAATTGGACCTGACCACCGCATACTCCTGCCAACTTCCACTATAATTGGCGCGATATTCTTGGTGATCTGCGATGATTTAGCCCGGGTTGTGGCGACTCCATTTGCGTCGACCCTTGAATTGCCCGTTGGAATCATTACAATGCTTTTTGGTGCGCCTTTCTTCATTTTCCTTTTTAAGAAGAAAAAACAGAGTTATGCAGCATGAGAGGATGGTAGCAAATTTGGTATTGTTAAACGTTGATGGCGTCGAATGTCGCTATGGATCTGTCAAGGTTCTGGAAGATGTGAGTCTTTCGGTTGAGGGCGGCGATTTCTTGGGAATTCTTGGACCTAACGGTTCTGGAAAAACCACTTTGCTTAAGAGCATAAGTCGAATTCTCAAACCCCATAAAGGCACGGTTCTACTCAATGAAACTGACATATACTCTCTCAAAAGCGTTGACGTTGCAAAGCAGTTGGCAGTGGTCCCGCAGGACACCAGTGTCGGTTTCAATTTTGCCGCGTTGGACATCGTTCTTATGGGACGCAATCCTCACATGAAAAGGTTCCAGATGGAAAGCGAGAAGGACATGGCTGTCGCACGAAAAGTCATGAACCTAACCAATATCTGGCATTTGGCAGAAAGACCAATAAACGAGTTAAGCGGCGGTGAGAAACAGCGCGTAATAATTGCCCGCGCTTTGGCTCAGGAACCCAAGATTTTGTTGTTAGATGAGCCCTTGACTCATTTGGATATTATCAATCAGTTGGAAATCATGGATCTTGTCAAAGACCTCTGCGTGAAAGAGAATCTGGTCGTGCTGGTTGTTTTTCATGACTTCAACTTAGCTGCACGTTATTGTAACTCAGCTATCATGCTTAAGGATAACAAGATTTTTGCCGCTGGAAGTCTGACTGAAGTTCTGACGAGCGAAAACATAAGGAACGTTTTTCATGTTGACGCCATAGTGAAAAAGCATCTCGTCACAAACTCTGTATTTGTTATTCCCTTGTCACCACAAAAAGCTTCTCCGTCTAGAAAATGCTCAATTCACTTGATATGTGGTGCTGGCACTGGGACTGCGCTCATGAAAGTTCTTCTGGATGAAGGTTACAGTGTCACCGCTGGAGTTCTTAATG
>CAZWPI010000158.1:0-3892 GCA_964636055.1 uncultured Candidatus Bathyarchaeia archaeon | reverse complement strand
CTCAAATTCAGCACCGTCGACGCCCCAAACGCAGGCAGCGTACTCTTCGACGTCATCCGCGCCATGAAAACAGCCCTAAACAAGAAACAAGCAGGCGCAATAATCCCAATCAGCGCCTACGCCTTCAAACGACCGCCACAGATGCTGCCGCTTGACGCCGCAGAAAAAACCTTCACCACATACATAAAAGAAAACGCTTCAGCGTGACGCAGCCAAACGCTCCAGTTCACGAACTATCCGCTCTTTCGCTCCGTTCTGTTTCATCTTCGCCTTCAACAGGCTTATGGTCTCCACAGGCGTTGGATCCACACCCCGCAAAAGCGCCAGATAAACGCTCGTGAAATCCCCGATGCACACGGCTGACAACATCCGCGCAAGCTCGCTCTTGCCTTGGCTCCACACTTCGAACAACTTCGCCCCTGCTGGCATAAGCCCCTTCGTTATTTCGATCCTACTACGAACCTCACCAGGCTCCGCACCATCCCTAATAAAAACCGCAGAAAAACACCCCGCCAAACCCCCAGCACGCTCCCAACCCACAACCTCATTATGATCAAGCTCCGAAAAATACTCCCACTTCGAAGGAACCTTGCTATTCTCATTAAACTGCGTCTTAAAACGCTGCGCCACACCCCGAAAAACTCCAAACCCATAAACCACAGGCACAGACCCATTAACCCCCACAGCCAAACTCTTCGCCACATTACCCTTCACAGGCTTCTCAGGCGCACACGCACCACCAACCCGCCCCAACACCGCCATCGCCTCCGAAAGCCCCCCAGAAACACCCGAAACAACCCCCAACCTCTCCAACACCACAAGCAAAGGCACAAACAAATAAGGAAGCGCCGCGCGCGGCGCAAACCCAGAAGGAACACGCAGAAACGGCACCCCCAGCCTCTCAGCAAACTTAAGCAAGCGTCCTCCAGAGCTTATGCAGAAGATCATGCAGTTTCTTTTCACAGCGTCGAGAAAAGAACTCAGAGTTTCCTCTGTTTCCCCTGAATAACTCACAATCAACACAAGGCTTTTCTCGTTTGCATAAGCCGGCAACGAATAAGCTCGGCTAACTTCTATGGGCTCTTGCGCCTTGCCGCGTGCCCAGTCTTTCAACAGTTCGCCTCCAATCGCCGAGCCACCCATACCCGCAACAATGATGTTTTCAGGTTTAGAATAACCCAGCGAGATCTTTTCGGCTGCCTTTGCAGCTGCTCGATAGTGCTCAGCCACGTCCACGCAGAACGAAAGCATACCGCTCCTATCGATTTCTCTAATTTTGTCCATATCATCCAAAACGGATTCTACCACTTCACTCACCACAACCACCCGCACTTTTATATTCGGTTCGCAACTTTTAAGCTGAGCGTAGACCCGCAAAGATTTTTCGCGAAAGGAGCACTGTGGGATGGAAAAAAAGAAACTCGCAATAGCGATACCAGCATCGGTAATTTCGGACACGCCACATTTGCGCGAGAAAACATCGAAAATAGGCTTGATCGGAAGAGCCGCAGCAATCTTCAGAGTTGACGAAATCATAGTGTATCAAGACAACCCCAAAGCCAATCAACATCAGAACACAGATTTAATTGCGACTTTGCTGACTTACATGGAGACACCCCAGTATCTCAGAAAAAGACTTTTCAAAATTGAACAACAGTTGCGGTACGCAGGGATACTGCCGCCACTGCGAACTCCACACCATCCCCTAAATAAGAAAACCGAAAAACTGAAAGTTGGCGAGTACCGCGAAGGCGTAACTTTATCCAGAACAAAAGAGGGCACACTCGTGGACATCGGCGTTGAACACCCCGCGCTTTTACGAGAAACTTGGGCTTTGAGCAAACGCTTGACCCTGCAGATAGTTAAAGCCGGCGAACGCGCAGAGGCGCAAACAGTAAGCAAAAGCGAAATACCTTATTACTGGGGATACACAGTCACAGTAGAAAAACATTCTTTTGGAAAGCTTGTGGAAAACGGAAAATTTGATTTAACCATAGCCACCTCCAGAATCGGCGACAACTTTATGGATGTAGCAGGAAAAATAGCTGAAAAATGGAAGAAATCAACGTGCACACTCGTAGCGTTTGGTTCGCCGACACGTGGACTGCATGAAATCGTTAAAGATGAAGGCGCAAACCTGAAGGATGTTGTGGATTTTGTGGTAAACACAATTCCTGATCAGGGCACTGAAACGGTTAGGACCGAAGAAGCGCTTCTCGCGTCGTTGGCTGTTTTCACCGCGCAGTTTGAGTGCTGAATATTCTTGGGTTTTTACGCTCAGCGGATCAACCCTTCTTCTCTTTCTTTAATATTTTTAAACGCTTTTTGGAAGCTAAAGGATTAAATTGTGGTTTGTTGAATTGCTTTCTATGCGCTTTGACATACTCTTTCCAACTCTGTTATTTGTGATGACGCTTGTCGCCATGTTCCTCAGCAGAAAGGCTGAGTCTAGACTGAAGGCTACTGTGGAGGAACGTGAGTTGGGCAACCGTGACGTGGCTTTGCTGGTTGCGATGATTGCCGTGCTTGTGTCGATTATCGCGTTTATTCCTCAGATGGCTATAATGGCACTTTTCCTCTTCTCTTACTCGTCTTTGCTTTTCATGGTTTCTTACGCTTTCTCAGACATGAAAAAACGGCGAATGACGCTTTACTGTGGAGTCTTCGTTCTCGTCAGCGCGTTTGCTGCGGTTGCCGCATTCTTTGGGGTTGTGCCAGAAGAACTTAGGGTTTACGGAACCTTGGCGTTTGTCGCCTTAGCCGGCTGTTCCCTCGCCGCATTGGCGTATGCGTTGCATAAGGACATTAAACCAAAATGGTATGTTGCTGCGTTATCTCCGGCACTGTTTCTTTTGTTTTTCGCGTTCTACGGTGAAACAAGCATCGGATTTGTGGTTCCCCTGTCAGTGAGTGTCGGCCAGTTTCCCTACCTCTTAGACATCTATGGCTTAACTTTTGCAGTGTTGATTGTTGTTTACTTGAACAGTTTGTTCACATGGAAGACCGTGTTTATCTTTGCAGCGCTCCTCACAGGATTGGATATTGTTTTGGTGTGGGTTACTGGGCAAATGGTGCAGGCGGCTAACGCGATTTCTGGTTTAGGTCTTCCTGTGCTTGTGGCTTTCCCAACCCTCCCAGTCATATCGACCATGGAAGGTATTCTCATCTTGAGACTTGGACTTGGAGACCTCTTCTTCGCGGGCATACTGGCATCTCAGGCTATGAAGAAGTTCGGCAAAAAAATCGCGGTGGCGTCGGCGCTGACGATATCCATATCATTCGGGCTTTTCGAACTTTTGCTTCTAAATTTTCCAGAAATGGTCAGCGCTCTTCCAGCGACCTTGCCCATCGTGCTCGGTTGGCTTCCAGTCGTGGGCTGGAAAATCCTAACTGAGAGAGGAAAGAATGTGGAAACAACAGCTGCAGAACTAAAGAAAGATTAAGTTAAAAATAAAAAGTGGGCTTGTTTTACCCGAACAGGGCACCTAAACCTTCGAGCGCTGCGTCTTCTTTAGCTTTTTCTTCTTCAGCTTTCTTCTTCTTGTCTTCTGCTTTCGGCTTTTGCTCTACAGCTGGTGCAGCTGCTGCTGGTGCTGCTGGCGCGGCAGCCATCATTGTCGGAGCAGCCTTGATTGCTTCGTCAATGTTGACTTCGCTTAAAGAAGCTACTAGAGCTTTCACTTGTACAGCGTCAACGGTTATTCCTGCCGCTGTCAAAACGCTTGTCACGGTTTCCTCGTTAATTTCTTTTCCTGCCTTGTGAAGGAGCATCGCGGCGTAAACGTTTTCCATACTTTTCACCTCTTCATTCAACTATTTTAACTTTTTTAGTTGATACAACCCTTTCCCATTAAAGGAAACGAGCTAATACTTAAACCTAGGCATAGCCTAA
>CAZWPI010000157.1:0-3975 GCA_964636055.1 uncultured Candidatus Bathyarchaeia archaeon | reverse complement strand
GCGATAAGAGACTTGACGGGTAACACGGTTTTGAACAATCCGATGGCTCAGGCGATTCTGGAACAGGTAAGGCAAGGCGAAGTTGACGTTCAAAAGCTGAGGGAAGACTGGGTTCTGAAAGACGAGTTAAGCTTCGATAACAAACGGAAACTCGCCTCGTACGTGTACCAGTACGGCACTTCGCTTGTTGTCTTGTCAAGCGGCGCGCCAGAGAACGTCTTAGCTAAATCAACAAAAATGCTTCTGAAAGGCAAAGAGGTAGAAATTACAGACGCCTCAAGACAAGAAGTGGCTGACAACATAGTTAAAATGGCTCAGTCCGGCGAGCGCCTTCTGGGTTTCAGCTATCGCAGGCTGCCTGCCGCGTCGAAACTGGAGAAAACCGATCTGGAGCAGAACTTGGTTTTTGTTGGCGTATTGGGCTTCATTGATCCGCCGAGAAAGGAGGTTAAAGGTGCCATTCGCACGTGCCAAGAGGCTGGAATAAAAGTAGTCATGATCACGGGTGATCATCCAGAAACCGCGAGAGCCATTGCCGCTCAGGTGGGAATCAACAGTGCCCGCGTGCTCACTGGAAGCGAAATTTCCAAAATGAACGACGCGGAATTGAAGCGGGCGCTAAAAGAGACTTCTGTCTTCGCTCGGGTCACGCCTGAGGACAAGCTTCGTTTGGTTCGGCTTTTTAGGGAAAACGGCGAAATAGTTGCTGTTACTGGTGACGGAATAAACGATGCTCCCGCCCTCAAAGAGGCGCACATAGGCGTTGCCATGGGCGTTCGCGGAACAGACGTTGCCAAAGAAACCGCAGACATGGTGCTAACCGATGATAATTTCGCCACCATAGAAACAGCGGTGAATGCAGGGCGAAAGCTTTTCAGTAATTTGCGAAAAGGCGTCCGCTATTATTTGGCTTGCAAAGTTGCGCTCGTAGCCAGCTTTCTCCTCCCAATCGCCCTGGGCGTGCCCCTTCCCTTCGCTCCCATCCAAATAATAGTGCTGGAACTCTTCATGGACCTCGCAGCGTCAGCCACCTTCGTAGCGGAACCCGAGGAAAGCGGAACCATGACGAAGCCACCTGTTGACCCCAAAGAGAAGTTCATGAACCGAAGCATGCTAAGCGGCATATCCATGGGTGCTGTGAGCCTCTTCGCCGCGGTTAGCGTAAACTTCCTGTCCACATGGTTCCTGACCCAAGACCTTACGCTGGCGCAGACTGTGGCTTTCGCCACTTGGATGCTGGGGCACATCTTGCTAGCGCTAAACTTCAGGTCTGAGAAAGAGCCGCTTGTGAAGCTTGGTTTCTTCTCGAACAAGGTCATGGTCCTTTGGGCGGTCCTCGTTTTAGCTACGCTGCTTGTGGGAACAAACCTGCAGTTCATCCATGACAGCCTAAGAATCACATACCTCAGCCTCCAAGACTGGGCACTTGTCATCAGCGTTTCTTTCGTCGCAACCTTCTGGATGGAACTCAGAAAAAATCTGCAGAGTAGACGCAGCAGCGGTTCACTCTAAGCTTCAATGTATATATAAGGGGGCTATAGACTGTTCCGAGCACATCAGACAAGCGCTTGGCACTGTTGATCAGCCTTAAAGCAGTGCAGTGCCTTTAACCTTTTTAACTTCGAAAGCCAATTCACCTACTATGCCTATAAAATACTATTCTGCGCCAGACATCAAAAAACAAGTGGATGAGATCGCTTCTGACTTGGAGCTTTTCCATGTTGTGCCCCAATTCGTTTTCTGCGTGCGAAGCAAAGGCTCCAAAGCCAAGCGCACAATCGCCCGCATTCACGGCTTGGGCAAAATCTGGCAAGGAGTGCTGAACATTCCGCCATCATACACCATTGAGGTTATCTCGGAGATTTACGACAAAATGCCCGAGGAGGAAAAAGAGAAAACGCTGATCCATGAGCTGCTGCACATTCCTGGTGGTTTTTCAGGTGGTTTCCGCCCTCACAAAGGCTACGTTGAGCGTAAAATCGTGGAGCAGCTCTACAAGAAGCTGAAGCAGACAAGGTCTTCCAGAAAATCCGAGCCTTGCTTATAAACTGACAGTTGAAATTTTATTGTAAAGTTTTTAAATAACGGAAAGACTGAAAAGTGAAGTTCAACGTATAAACACGGAAAAATAAAAAAGCTATGGAAACAGAAACCAAGCGTTCTGAGAGGATAGGCAAATGAAGCAAGAGATGAAAAGCCTGAAGCACAACGGCATATACGTTCCACAATACGATTACAAAGGCTTCAGCATCAAGATTCAAGGGCACAGCGTAAAGCTGACGCCGAAAAGCGAGCAGATGGCAATCGCGTGGATAAGGAAAAAGCAGTCAATCCTGTCGCCGCCAGACGAGATTTTCGAAAAGAACTTCATGCAAGAATTCTTGGAACAACTGAAACAGGAGAATCCCTCGCTGGATGTGCCGAAAAAAACAGCGAACAAAGCCGAACAAGACATCCAGATCGATTTTTCCGAGGTCGAAACGTACTTGGCGGCAGAGAAACAGAAGAAGGAGAACATGAGCAAAGACCAGAAGAAGAAACTGGCTGCTGAACGCAAAGCCATCCGCTTGGAACGGAAAGAAAAATACGGTTACGCCACGGTTAACGGGAAAAAGCTGGAGATAGCCAACTGGACCGCTGAACCCTCATGCCTTTTCGCTGGTCGCGGTGACCACCCAAGAAGGGGAAAATGGAAAGAAGGACCGCAAGAAGAAGACATCATACTCAATTGGCCCCTAGACGAGCAAGGCAAACCTGTGTTGCCCGTGCCTCTAGGTAATTGGAAAAGCGCCGTTTGGGAGCCCAACAAGATGTACGTGGCAAAATGGGCTGACAAGCTTACTGGGAAAATTAAGTACGTCTGGTTCAGCGACTCGGCGTTTATCAAGCAAAATCGCGAAAAAGAAAAGTTCAAGAAAGCCGAGGAACTCGGCAAGCACATCGCGGAGATTGAACAGCACATAATCAAGAACCTCGACGCCAAAGACGAGATGAAACGCAAAGTCGCCACCGTGTGCTGGCTCATCCTCAAGCCCAACATGAGGGTTGGCGACGAAAAAGACCCAGGAGAAGCCGATACCGTAGGCGCAATCACGCTGAGACCTGAACACATCAAAATCGAAGGCAACACTCTGCACTTCGACTTTTTAGGAAAAGACTGCGTCAGATGGGAAAAAAGCGTCAACGCCCCACCAGCCGTCATCAGAAACATAGAGCACTACGCAAAAACCAGCAAGGAATACCTCTTCGAAGGCGTTGACTCCAAAAAAGTTTCCAGATTCCTCTCCCAAAAGATGCTTGGGTTAACAGCCAAAGTTTTCCGCACTTGGCGATGCACAAAAACCGTGAAAGAAGAGTTAGCCAAGAGTCCAGTGACAAAGGAAGACCCAGTTTACCTGAAGAAATACGAGGCAAAAAAAGCAAACCTGAAGGTAGCTGAAGTGGCGAATCACAAACGCAAGGTTCCAGCAAAATTTGAGGAGCGGTTAGCCAAAAAAGAGGACAAGCTCAAGGAAATGGAAGCACAGTTGGAGCAGAAGAAGGCAGAAGGCAAAAAAACCGAGGCACTGACCAAGCGAATCGAAAAATCCAAGCTTGACATTGAATTAACAAAGCTCACGAAAGAGTACAATCTTGGCACTTCGCTCAAGTCTTACATTGACCCTACGGCGTACGTGAAGTGGGCTCGAAAAGTGGATTTCGACTTGGAAAAGTTTTATCCCAAAACCCTGCGAAACAAGTTCAGCTGGGCTTTAGGTCTCGACGCTGAAACCGAGTGCGCAACCGCATGAACATAAAAGAGACAAAAGACGGCACCGTAATCGAGGTTTTCGTGAAACCCAAATCCGCAAAGTTCGAAGTACTCATCGAAGGAGACGAGGTGGTGGTTCGGTGCACCGAAGAACCAGTCAAGGGCAAAGTCAACAAGGAACTATTGAAAGCCCTCTCAAAATTCTTCCACACAAATGTCGAACT
>CAZWPI010000156.1:0-4045 GCA_964636055.1 uncultured Candidatus Bathyarchaeia archaeon | reverse complement strand
TCTGAAGGACCTATCATCGCGTTTCTGCTGAACACTGACGATATAGAGCCAGACAGGTACTCCATGAACCCCCTGAAAGAATCAATCGTAGCCAGTGGCCAAAGCGCGTTTCCCGCAGCCTACGTCAAAACGGAAAGGCTCCAGATAGACCAACAGTTCATTGGCAAGTACGAAGGAAATCTAATCTGCAACAGCGAAGTAGACCTTATTAGCCGTCAACTTGAAAACGCCAAAGGCTCATACGTGGATTTTGTGGACTCGGTGAAATACGCGCAGATGGAAGAAATCGCGGATACCTTTGGAGTAGATTTAGGGCTTTACGCGCTGCGCATGCCGGTAGCAACATTGCAGGCTGAAACAAGAGACGGCTTGTTGCATCACATAATTAGCGAGACCCATAGAGACTACGAGTCAATCAGCCAAGCATACGACTGTATGAGGAGAAGCATGGCAAAACGAACAACGTTGTTGACTGTGCCGCACTCGAAAAAGGGTTATGGTTCCAAGCGCGCCGCCCGAGGCAAGCTTCATTTTGAAGGCACCAAACTGAAAAGCGTTAGCGTCAATTACTGCACTACTTGGCTTTATCCGAATGAAATCGACCCCGAAGATGTTAGCATCGCGAAGGCTGAGGACAGCTTTACCGTGGATGGTGAAAAACTTGCTGATTACAGCTTCTCGGAAACGCCGTCTTCGCCGCAGTTTTTCCTTTACTCGTTAGGGTCGCCTGAAAACGCGGTTTTATGGCATGGCATCGGGGCTTTTGCAGCGCCGAAGCTGTTGCAGAGCTACATGGCTGTCAGAAGTTCTTGCAGAAAAGGGGAAATGATTAGAGATTTACGCCCGAAATATGGGGTATGCACAGATGTTCCGTTGCAATTCAACCTTGTTCCAGATTACATGTGGGTTCACCCGGTGCACCGCAACATCGACGCTAGCATCGGTTGCGTGGAAAACCTAAGCGTGTTAGCTGGCAGGGGCATGAAGCTTGAACACCTTTCAGCTTTCAAGTAGGAGCCGCTTGCAATCATGAATTGGCTCGAATATATCGTGTTTCGCATGGTGCGTCTTCTCAGAAAACTGCGCTTGAACAGGCTATTAAACGTAGGCACTTCAACGCGTATGTTCACAGACTATTTCAGGGGTTTCGAGAAAGTGGAAGCCGTGAGGGGAATTTTTGGCGAAAAAACCGCAGAGGTCCTACGCAACCTCAAAGTTGACCTCACATGGCTCGGCGGTTACATGTTTGTAGACAGCTCCAACGGCCACCTCGTGGTAAGCATACGCTACTTAAACAGCGGTGACAAAGTGGACATTTACTTGGACCTCATCCATGAACTGTGCCACGTTAGGCAGCTTATGGAAGGGAAAGAGCTTTTCGACCCACGATACAGCTATGTTGAAAGACCCACAGAAATTGAAGCATACCGTTATACGGTTCAAGAAGCTAGGAGACTTGGATTAAGCGACGAGAGAATCTGCGAGTACCTCAAAACCGAGTGGATAAGCAACGAGAACCTGAAATCTCTCGCGAAAGCCGTAAACGTAACATGCCACTAACACACGGCTATACCACCGCTGCTAACGCTTCACGATAAACTTTGAGCATTTTCTGAGCGCAAACATCCCACGAAAAGTTATCCACAACAAATTTCCGACCCTTATTTCCCATAGTCTCCCTCAAAGACCAGCTTGCCAAAAGCTTCATAATAGCGTCAGCTAAGGCGTTGCTGTCTGGCTTCATCAACAGCCCAGTCTCCTTATCCAAAACGGCTTCACCGACTCCACCCACATCGAAGGCAACAACTGGCTTAGCACTTGCCTGCGCCTCCAACAGGGCTATGCCTTGACCCTCCTGAATTGACGGAAGAACGAAGACATCGGCGCAATTGTACAAGGCTGGAAGCACCGTCTCATTTACGTCGCCTAAGAAAACAAAATTGTTTGAAAGATTCGTTTTTTCCAGATGCGCAATAAGATGATTTTTTAGAGGACCGTCTCCAACAATCAGAAATATGGTTTGGCTGTAGTCTTTAACGATGTGCTTGGCGGCTTCAACGAGGAAGGTTAAGCCTTTTCGAGGAATTAACCTGCCAACAAAAAGCACGCAAAGTTTGCTGTCTATTCCAATCTGGCGCTTGATCATCTCGGAACCCTCTGAAGGCTTGAATCTTCGGGTGTCAACGCCGTTAGGTACTATGCGTATCTTCGCTCTGTCAACACCGTAGAACTGGACAATTTTCTCGGATGAATACTTGCTTATCGTCACGGTCAAAGTTGCGTTTTTAGCTGATTCCTCTTCGAGCTTTGAAAGCCGCCACATAAAGAAGTTTGCGAGTTTTGCCCGAAGTGTGGGCGATCCTCTTTGGATTGCTTGCACGTATTCGTCGGCGAGAACCCCGTGAACTGTTTGTACGAAGGGTTTCCTTATGCCTCTTTCTCTGAGAGTTCTCAAAAAACCGTAGCCGCTGACCACGTGAGCCTCATAAACGTCAGCCTTAATCGAATCCGCAGCTCCTGCAAGGGTGTTATTGAAGAACCAGTTGTCCACTGGAAAAAGCGCGTCTGTGGAAAAGCACGGGACAACATGTACGCCGTTGATTGAGGCTGGTTTTCTGAAGCCAGCTTTCGTGCCGCTGTAGACTGTGGTGTCAACTTGGTTGCGCAGGCTCTTAGCTGTTTCAACGATGCGGCGTTCCACACCTCCGAAGTACAAGTGTGGCGGCTGCGTGTTGAAGACAGCCAAGTTTAACTTTTTCATTTGTTAGCCCTCTGAAGTGGCGAGGTAGTTTGTAATTGTCTTTAAAGCGTTTAGTTTATGTAAGCATGTAGTTTACTGGGTTTATTAGCCTGTTCATGAAAATAGTGCTTTTCTGGCGTGCGCTGACTTTTTCGGTTTTCTTTGTATGCGAGTTTAGACTATGTATTTGCCTGCTTTTTCAAAATCTTTCACGATCTGCATAACACGGTTAGGCGCATTAACAGCTTGAAGAGGAACGCTCTGGAGCAGAACCCAAGGAGATTTTTGGGCGATCTCGGTTGCTATATGTTTTTCGCCGAAGCATGTTTGGGCAACTTCAACGACTGTGTATCTGACTTTGGTTTCTGACAATTCGCCCAGCGCATGCAAATACTCATGCAGCAGAAGATTGTATACCAGAGCGTTCACGACGCGCTTGGTGCTGATTGAGGCTTCAACGATTTCAAC
Source organism: uncultured Candidatus Bathyarchaeia archaeon (assembly GCA_964636055.1). GTDB lineage: Archaea > Thermoproteota > Bathyarchaeia > Bathyarchaeales > Bathycorpusculaceae > SG8-32-3. The sequence continues at coordinate 837 of CAZWPI010000156.1, read as the reverse complement.
TAAGACTCTGTTCAAGACGATATTGTTCGTTCCCAGTGGATGATAAGCGCCTAATTGAAGAGGCAGGTCGTCGAGAAAGAGCATCATGCTGCTTCTGCGTTTGTGCAACGAGAATTCCACTGTGTCCTTGACGGTTTGCCAGACTTCGGCGTAGGTTTCTGCTGTTTCGAGGTTGTGGCGGAACCTGTTCACCGAAGCTTTGTTTTCACTCAAAAGTTTAGCCTCACTTCACGGAATGTTTATGCGGTTCTTGCCTTTAAACGCATGTGCAATGCGGAAAACAAAACAGATAAATTGCCTGAACCGTTTATTTACGTTTGTTATGGAGGAGTTTTATGGCTGGTTTGGTTATTGTTAGAGATATCATGTCGAAGGATGTTCGTGTGGTTCGTCCAGACACTACTGCCCAAGAAGTGGTGGCTACAATGAGCAAGTTTGACATAGGCTCAGTTATAGTTGTTCAAGGCGAAAGACCTGTAGGCATCATAACGCTTCGCGATGTGCTGTCGAAGGTGGTGGTTCAGTGTTTGGCGCCGAGAGCTTTGACCGCTAGGCAAATCATGTCTTCGCCGTTGGTAACCATCAGCGAGTCAGCCACGGTTGAAGAAGCAGCTAGGCTTATGGCGCAAAAGAAAGTTAAGACTTTGCCAGTTATGGACGATGATAAGCTTGCTGGCGTTTTGACTTTCACGGACATCGTGTTTGAAGTGCCTACTATGCTTTCGGTGTTGGAGGGTCTCTGCCGAACACCACAATAATTTTTTTCTTATTGAAATGGTGTTTTTTGGAACTGTTGTGTGATTTTTTGTCTATACCCCCTCTATATATAGATTAAAC
>CAZWPI010000155.1:0-4114 GCA_964636055.1 uncultured Candidatus Bathyarchaeia archaeon | reverse complement strand
AATGATTAGAGAGAGCTTGGTTGCCAATGGTCCAGTACATCGAATTTCGAACTGCTCTGGTTAACACCGAGTTGGGTGAAGCTTACACTTGGATTGAACTGAGAAATCAGGTTGAGCAGAACCTTACAACTAAGAAATTGTTTGACGAGTGGGATAAAGAGACCGTTCTAAGCCTCATCTCTCCCTACCTCGGCGGAGCCGGAAAACATGAATCGTGCAGTTATTTAGAGGCTCTTGAAGTAGTGTTTGAAGAAATAAGAGATAACGATACCGTTATTGTAGTTGAAGATGAGTGTATGCAAAAAGTGGTTCTTGCCCTGATTGAGTATCTGTATCAAGAGGGGTATGGTATTAAGAGGAAATAGGCTTCAGCGAACATGCAGGGTTATTTTTAGGTTAAAATTGGGGAATTGCAAGAGCGCTGTCCAGTGAGTGGGGGTTGGCAGCGATTAAACATCGCCCTCCAACGAATCAAGCAGTTTAAAGCCGGTGAGGCGAATCAGACTTTTGCATCTGTGGCACTGTATCACCAGTTCTTCTAGGCTGTCTCGTCTGGTCTTTATCTCTTTGATCGAGTACGTTTCTTCTGTTTGGTCTTCTGGAGACATGTTGGCTCCGCATTTTGGGCAAGGAAAGTCTCCGCTTCCCTCAATTTTAGCTAGATTCACCTTGTACTCGAGGAGTAGCTTCATTTTCATTTCTTTTTCACCTCCAGTTTTATGATTAACGTGCGACTTTGCAGTCTTTGCGCGCAAAGCAGTCTTCACAGAAGAGACGCTTCGCCTTAGTTTGGCAATCCAGTGTTATGCTGCTGTGCACGTTAATTCCAACTCCTTTTGTTTTGATAGTTACGTGTCCAGCGCTGGATATAAAGGTGTTTGTGATTTGTTCATAATTTATCCTAATTCTTAAGCAAACGTAAACTAAATCTACATATAGATATACGAGTAAACAACAATTTAACAATATGCGATATGTTTGTTTAAAATCAAAACCGCAACACTTCAAAAGTTCATGTAGTGATCAAGCTGCAAACACCAGAAATAAAAGAAAAACGCGTTGAAATTGCTGCTTCAGTGAATGTAGGTCAAGTTATTGCCTTGGCTTTCTCTGATTTCCTTCATCGACTTATACTGCGCTTCCACAAGAACCTTCAAAGTGTCAATGTTCCTCTTTATATCCTCCAACTCCGCGCTTTTCTGCAAAATTCCCGACTGCACAAGCTGTTCGTTTATGTTGTTAACCGATATCTCTAGCACTTTGACCTTGAAAGCAAATATCTGAAGCGCATAGAGCAAACTCAGCTGAGACGACAGCCTTTCCAACCGGTCTAACTCAAGGGTTTTCCCCATGAACGCTTTGACCTTCTCCTCCTTGGAAGCTTCTTCCGATTGAAGTATTTGCTCATAAGCGGATATTTGTTTTGACGCTGCTTCCTTGCCTTCGTCGAGGGCTTTCTGAATTCTCTTTGCGGTTTTGTCCAGAATCTCTAAGACTTCATCCAACGCAGATTCTTCCTCTCTTGTTGCTCCCCTAAATAGTGCAAGGGTTATATGTTATTTTCCTTTGCCTTTAGTGATTCTGTTAAGTTAAGTTACCCAGATGTCAGGGGTGAATTTTCATGGCAATCCTTTTATCTCAATATGATGAAGTTTAAATTATGCAGGAAAGCATGAAATGCCCAAAATGCGGAAGCCAAATGGAAAAAGGCATCAGTTTCGGGTCAGTTATGGGGCACCCAGTCGGAGGGACTACAATCGTAAAGAAAGGCGATTTCGTTGGTGATAAAATTATTCCATTCTACTGCAAAAACTGCGGGTACGTTGAACTCTTTATCGAAAAATTCTTGAAAAGCCCATGACAATAAACGCTGACGAATCCATGAAGCATTCTGCTACTGTAAGGTAACTCAACTTAACAGTATCGCCTTTAGTATAAAATCCACTACACGTTTAAACCTGAAAACACTGAGCCGCATCTGCGATAATTATTTTGAACAAAATAAAAAGGCAGCGCAGTGGTTTGTTTCACCCACTCTCGCCTGTTGTTTTATGCGTCTTCGTAAAGGCTTACTCTACGACTTTTTCCCAGCTTTGGAAGAAGTCTAAGACTTCTTGGCATCCGTAGGTCTTCAGTCTCTGCCTAAGTTCGACTCTGTCTACCACTGCTTTCTGGAAATCCCAGATTTGGCTAGCTTTGTCCGTAAGATACAGAATGCCATCAGCGCCTGCTCTTCCAGCGCGAACCGAAAGCGTGACTAGTTCGCTTGGTGAAGGCACTTCCGCTGGATTGTCTCCAGGACCGAAAACGTACAGCGCTATGTTGAGCGGTACTTCTTTGAAGATTTTTTTGAATCCGCGCGTAAGCATTTCCCAGTACCATGGGGTGGCGTAGTTCTTGCTGAACATGACGACAAGGAACTCGTCGGTTAGTGGGGCTAGGTCGTCGAAGTCGATGCCGAAGCGCTCTAAGCTGCTGATTGGGTCTGGAAGGACGCCAATGACGAATTTTTTCTTTGCACGGTCGCGTACTCGTTCGCTCACTTCCCTCATGTAGTCGGTGACTTCTTTTCTGCGCCATTCAAGCCAACTTAAGCCGCTTTTCTTCCAGCGTTCTTTGCAGCGTGGGCACGTGCAGTGACCGTGGTCTGCGAAGTGGATGCTGTTAAGCCAGACGCCTGGGCTGTGCCTTGCTACGTCTTCTATGTAGTCTAGTTGTTCTGCTCTGTGTTCGGGTTGTGTGTGGCAGAGGATGTCCCAGCGCACGTTAAAGTTGTCATTTGTTCTCCACGCTGGACCAAGAGCTGATTGCGAAATCCAGTCTGGATGATTGCGAGCGGTAACGTTGTCTCCGAAAATTGCGACGTTGCTGTACATGTCTGCTACTGGCGGTAACCGCCTGCCGACCTCGGGTTTCACACGAAACAGATGAAAGTCAAAGCCTTCAGCCTTCTTTGGCTCAAATACGTATGTGCCGAATTTCATGTTTTTCAACCTTTTACGAATGCTGAATGTTAGGCGCTGTTATAAAGTTTTGCATAATCAACCGAAATTAGTAACGAAACATGATTTTCCGACACTCTGAATCAAAACTCTAAAAAACCAATATTCTACTAGAGAGTTGCAGGTAGCTTACCAATGAGCCAGTGGCATTCGCGAGAACCGCATGAACTAATTCAATCTTCAGGTGTGAATCCTGAAACAGGTCTAACGGACCAAGAAGCAGCGCAGCGGCTTGCCCGTTACGGAATGAACAGGCTTGTGGAAGAAACGGAAATTCGTTTCTTGGCAATACTGAAGGAAGAGATCACCGAGCCTATGATTCTTCTGCTTATCGTGGTAGGCGTACTCTACAGCATTTTGGGCAGCATTACCGACGCCTTAACCATAATCGCCATAATCATAGTCCTCGTCCTCGTGGAGGTTTGGAATGAGTATCGCGCCAAGCGCTCGATAGCAGCGTTGAGAAGACTGGCACCGCCCACCACGCTGGTGCTTAGGAACGGACAGCCCCGCGAAGTGCAGACCGCCTTCCTGGTACCAGGCGATGTTATACTGCTGAAAACTGGACAGCGCGTGCCCGCGGACGCTAGGCTTCTGAACTCTTTTGGTCTTGAGGTTGACGAGGCTTCCCTGACTGGCGAGTCATTTCCAGTAGCCAAAGACGCCGCTGCGGTGTTGCCCAGCGAAACCAGGATTACGGAGCAGGTGAACATGGTTTTCGCCGGAACCGTCGTCAACAGAGGACAGGCGAAAGCCCTGATCACGGCAACCGGCGTCAACACCGAAGTGGGTCGAGTTGCGGGCTTAGCCAAAGCGGGAAAGGAGCCGAAGACTCCGCTTCAGCTTTCCATGAAGCAGCTTTCGAAGAGTTTGGTTTGGATAGCGCTTTTCTTCTGCGTACTTGTTCCCGTTCTCGGTTTTCTGCGGGGCTTGCCGCTGGAGCAGATGATTTTAACAGGTCTCGCCTTGGCTTTCGCCGTGATTCCTGAGGAGTTGCCGATAATAATCACCATGGTTCTGGGCGTCGGCGCCTACTCTCTGTCCAGAAAAAACGCTTTAGTCAAGCGCCTACGCGCGGCTGAGACTCTTGGAAGCGTCACCGTGATTGCCAC
>CAZWPI010000154.1:0-4138 GCA_964636055.1 uncultured Candidatus Bathyarchaeia archaeon | reverse complement strand
AAATAATCTGCTGCTCAAGTCAGCAAAACTGACCAGTTTTTGTGTAACATAAAGGTTAATAATTGACTGATGCTAACCATCTCGGTTAATGGTGCGCTTAGATGAGAGTTATCGTTCACTGGAGCGGCGGCAAAGATTGCTGCACGGCACTTCACAAGATAATTGAGCAGGGTCACGAGGTTGTGCACCTTGTCACCTACGTTTACATGGAACCCTACATTTTCCACAGCATACGCGTGGCTGAGTTGCAGTCCAAGGCTTTAGGAATTTCTCACCTAAAGGTTAAGGTCGAAGGCAACCGCTTCGATGCCATTGTTGGAGAGCTCACTCGTCTGAAGAAAGAGGAGGACATTGAGGGCATCGTAACTGGCGACATCGACAACGTCCACCACAAGCGCACTTGGGATTATGCCTGCAAAAAGCTGGGCATGAAGTTGATAATGCCCTTGTGGGATAGACCTTTCTTCTCTCTCCTTCCAGGCGACCGCTACCGCAAACGTGTTTTGGACATAGAACTCTCATTAGGCATGAAGCCCATCATCAGCTGCATAGATCTGAACTATCTCGGCGAAGAATGGTTTGGTCGCGAGTTCGACAGAAAATGCGTTGAAGATATGAAGCCGTTAATTGGTCCATGGGGCAAAGGAATAGACGCCACAGGAGAACCTGGCGAGTTTCACACCACCGTGCTTGATGCACCATTGTTTAAGCAAGCCATCGAAATCACCAAGTTCGATAAGAAGAATGAAGAGCTAGACTTTGGCGGCTACCCGAATCGCGTTGGAAATTTCCTTTACATGAATGTTGAAGAAGCGGTTCTGAAAACCAAAAATGCCGCAAAGGCTTAAGGCAATTCTAGGGGATCGTGCTGTTCCAGAAGTAGATTTCTGAATACTTTGCGGTGTAATTGAATTGCGGGTCATCGTAAATAATGTCCAGTCTTAGCCCGTATCTACTCATCAGCTTGTACATGTTTTCCCCAATTATCAGAGTTTTTTCATCCTCTGGCCAAAATCCCCAGATGCGATCTTCTACTAGCTGTTGTGTTCGTCGTGTGCCCCATCCATAGTCTTTCGGCAGAACAAGAGCCACATCTCCACTTATTTTTCCATGGATTTCTCTGGGGAAAGCCTGCACGTAATTCCAGAACTGCTTCATCGCCGTGAAATGCTCTGGTGCCAAAATGCCGTATGGGTTATCCTCAGGGTAATTGGGGTAATCGAAGACGATAACGTATTTTGCGCCTGCATGGTAAGCCGTAAGCATGTTTTGGTATATTTCTGGTCCGCTTGCTAAGTAAGGCGGCTCGTAATAGGTCCATGTGATAATGGCGCCCCAGTCCTTTCCCTGAACGTCCGCTGCGCCGCGGCACAGAGCTATCTGCTGCGTGGTGCTGATGTTCCATCCTAACTCCACGAAAACCGTGTCGTAACCCGCCAAATAATCAAACCAGTAAAGCGCATAATCAGAGGTGAAAATCGGGATAGTCGTGCTGGCGTTCTTCAAAGTTTGCCAACTCAAACTAGCTGGTATGCTTGTCACAAACCGGTTTGCCGCGTCACTGTAGTCTGAGGCGTTTTCCATAGCCTCTCTAGCTGAATCTCCTGTATGCCATTGCTTCGTGTCAATCTGGCGTCCTCCAGGTTCATCATAAAGGTAAACGCCGAGGAATTTGTCTCCCCATCTTTCTGTTGCATTAATCAACCATGGGATGTGCCACGCATAAGGAAAGCCCGCTATACCGATGAAATCAAAGTACACCATGAAGCTCATCCCAGCGTTCACCGCATAATCGCAGACTTCGTTGAGGGCAGTTTCGTTTGTGGTTATGTCCCAGGAACCTACAATGAAGAGGTTGGTGTAGTCTTTTACCTTATCTATCAGCAGTTTAGCGTCGCGGGTTGAGTTTGAGCCGTACATTACTCCGAAAAAGAAATTCTCGCTAGAAGCTTCATTTTCATTTTTAATCGGGTGGTAAAGATAAATTACGGGTAAAATGCCAGCAGAAGCTAACAATACGATGAAAAAAAGCAACCATGCTACTTTCATGGACTCTCAACAGTATATCACGCGTTGGAAACATAAATATTTTCTTTTAACCGCTACATAATGATAGCTTTGAAAATTTTCGATGAACTTTTTAGCTGGATTTTTCCAGTTTTTTTGTTCGCAGGCGCGGTATAAAGCCTGGAACCTTACGCTTGTACTCGAGGAATTCTTCGCCGAACTGCTCCTCCATATCCTTGTCCTCCTTTTTGGCGAGCCGCCAGTACAACACTGCCAGCACGGGCCACATTATAAGCGTGATGATCGTTAGCCACATAACGTTCAAGCCCAGCGTGATTAGCAAGAACCCCACGTACTGCGGGTGGCGGACGTACTTGTAGATGCCTGTTGTCATGAGCGTACCTTGTTTTCTGGCTTTGTGGATTTGTTTCCAACCGTAGATGATTAGGAGTATGCCTATACCCATGATTATTTTTGAGGCTGGAAAAACATAGGTGTTATAGAAAATGTAGAACGGAACTTCGCCTACCAAACCTGTGAAGAGGAACTCCAGTGAAAAAATCCTGTCGTAGCCTAAAACTCCCGCGAACAGGTACATGGTCAGGGGAACGCCGTACATTTCCGCGTACAGGGCAACTATGAACGCAATGTAGACGCTGCTGGGCAGCCGCGCCATCTTCCTCTTGAAGGGGATGAAAAGGAGGAAAAGTGCGAGGAAAACCACGTTTAACGCTATTAGAATCCATTTGTCCACGGTGCCGAAGCCATAGCCGGTGAGGGTGAGGTAGTTAAGTGGAATGGCGATTATTACTGTTATGACGATGAAAAGGGCTAGTTCTTTGAGTTTTCCCATTTTGTTTGCTGCTCCGTTTTGGCTTTTTTAAACGGAAACGCTCTGATTTTCTCCTTCTAGGAGACTATTTGATTCCCAGCCGTAGTTTTACCGCCCTTCGGAAATGCGCAAGTATTGTGAGGATTATCGAGAAGCTCCAGAATCTTCCTTTGCCTATCATGCTGAAAAAGTATCCTGGTCGGAGATAAAACCTCTGGAACGCTCGTTCACGCAGTTCTCTCAGCTCTTCGCCTGTCATCGTTCCCAAGTCGAAAACAGGTGTTGCAGTGTCGAACCTGTTAAAGTCATGTGTCTTCAGCCGCCCTTCTCTTACAACTTGCTCGTACAGGGGTGTTCCCGGATACGGCGTAGCAATGTAGTAGCCTACGTCGCCGGGTTTGAGTCTTTCTATGAACCTCACGGTCTCCCAAATCGTTTCTTTGGTTTCGCCTGGGAAGCCGAGAACCACGCCCGCCACGGTCATTAACCCAGCTTCTTTTGCCATCTTAAAGGCTTTAATTGTTTGTGCGGGTGTGATTCCTTTTCTCATGGCGTCTAAAACTGATTGTGCACCTGATTCTACTCCGAACCACACGGCGAAGCAGCCTGCCTCTTTCATGGTGCGGAGCAAATCTTTGGTGACCATGTCAACGCGGGTTTCGCAGTCCCATTCAATTTTCAGTTTTCGCCTCATTATCTCCTTGCAGATTTCCGCCGCTCGGGCTTGGTCTACGGTGAACGCGTCATCATAGAATGTGAACTGGTGCGCCCCGTAGGTCTTCTGAAGGTACTCAATCTCGTCCACCACGTTTTTTGCGCTTCTCATTCGGTACCTTCGCCCGAACATTCGGACGGTGCTGCAGAAGTCGCACCAGTAAACGCAGCCGCGGCTCGTCATTAACGGAAAAATTACTGCTCCGTGTTTCAGCAGTCGTTCCAAGGGCCACAGATGATGAGCTGGAAAAGGCAGATCGTCAAGGTTTTCAATGTACGGTCGGTCTTCGTTTTTCACGATTTTTCCGTCTTTCCTGACGGTGGTGCCCCGCAAGTCGTAGTAGTCTTTGCCTTTCTCTACTCTATCAGCAAGCTCCAGCATCGTCTCTTCACCTTCCTTCCTCACAACTACGTCTAAAAACGCGCTCTCTTCCAATGCTTGCTTATCCCAGAACGTAACGTGAGAGCCGCCCAGAAGCGTCAGGCAGTCTGGCCAGACTTCTTTAGCTATTTTCGCGATTTGCAACGCAGATTTATACGTGAGCGTGGTCGAAGTTATCCCGACTATGTCAGGTTTTTTAATCT
>CAZWPI010000153.1:0-4152 GCA_964636055.1 uncultured Candidatus Bathyarchaeia archaeon | reverse complement strand
ACTCAGCCGAGTAAAGCTGGAAGTGCACAAACCCGTTTCTTTCGCCATCCAATGCCGACACTGCGAAGATGCACCATGCGTAACCGCTTGCCTCTCCGGCGCCATGCAAAAAGACGAGGAAACTGGGTTGGTAACACATGACCCAGAGAAGTGCATCGGCTGCTGGACCTGCATCATGGTATGCCCGTACGGCGCCATCAAAATGGACGTTTCAGGCAAAGTGGTTTCAAAATGCGACCTCTGCTCGGAACTGGAGGTTCCAGCGTGCGTGGCTAACTGTCCCAACGGCGCCTTAGTATACAAAGAGGTGAAGCCCTAATGTCAAAGTACGTGATAGTCGGCGCTTCAGCAGCAGGAATCGGCGCGGTCGAAGCAATCAGAGAAGTAGACCCAGTAGGCACCATAACGGTGATTTCAGAAGAACCCTGCCCGCAGTACTCTCGCCCAATGATCTCCGACTTGGTCAGCGGGAAAGCCAATTTTGACAAAATGATGTGCCGCGAAGACCAATTCTGGGAAAAGAACCACGTTCAAGCACTCACAGGAAGAACCGCAGTAAGCCTAAATCTCGCTGACAAGTACGTGGCGCTTGATAAAGGAGACCACGTTAACTTCGAGAAATTACTAATCGCAACCGGCGGCAAGCCCTTCGTCCCAAAAATAGAAGGCACCGACAAAGAAGGCGTATACACTTTCACCACGCTTTCTGACGCTGAAAGCTTAGCCGCAAAAATTGAAAACGCCAAAAACGCCGTGGTCATCGGCGGCGGCTTAATCGGAGTCAGCGTTACTGAAGCGCTGGTAAAACGCGGGTTAAAAGTAACCATGGTGGAACTAAAAGACAACATCCTCAGCCTCATACTAGACCCGACAGCTTCAGAAATGGTTGAAAGCGTAATCAGCAAGGCGGGCGTCACCATCGCCACAGGTCAAACAGTTCAGCGCGTAGTCGGGAAGCCCGAATCCGATAACGTCGTTGGCGGCGCGGTCTTGACTAACGGTGAACAGGTGCAATGCGACGTGGTGATAATCGCGATAGGCGTCATTCCACGCATGGAGCTTGTCTCAGGAACCGACGTGAAAACGAACAGAGGCATAATAGTGGACCGCTTCATGCGCACAAGCGTTTCCAACGTGTACGCCAGCGGAGACGTCGCTGAAGCTTACGACTTCGTTCTTGGCGAAAACCGGCTGCTGCCTCTCTGGCCACTCGCCCAGCTGGAAGGCAAAGTTGCAGGCTACAACATGGCTGGGAAAAAAGCAGATTACCCAGGCGGCACCGCAATGAGCGCCCTGAAGTACTTCGACATACCCATCATATCCGTCGGGATAGCTAACCCCAGAGAAGACGACGCTTACGAAATCTTAGTCAAACATGAACCAGAGAGGAATCTCTACAGAAAAATCGTGCTCAAAGACAACGTGATAGTAGGCATGACGCTTGTAAACGATATTGAAAGGGCAGGAGTACTGTTCCACCTTATGAAAAACGGTGTCAACGTGAAAAAGTTCAAACAAGAACTTCTCTCAGAAGACTTTTGCCTCGCCACTTTGCCGAGGTCTTTACGGAGAAAGCTGTACCCGGGGGAATACAAATGAGAAATCTAAGCAAAATAAACAATCCTTACAACGACGATAAGGACTTCGACGGCTGCTCCATATTCGGCATGATGAACGTGGAGGGCAAACGATTCTCATCACGAGACCCGATCAGAGCCATAACAAACATGCATGAACGCGGAAACGGGCTCGGCGGAGGCATCGCTGTCTACGGCGTTTACCCTGAACATGAGGATGACTACGCTTTTCACATTATGTACCTGAGCCGAGACGCCAAGGAAAAGACCGATAGGCTGCTGAAAGAAGATTTCAACGTCATCTGCGACGAAGAAATCCCCACGAGAGAAGCTAACGTTCGCGACCCACCCTTAGTGTGGCGCTACTTCGTCCAACCTGGAAAACGGAGACCTGAAAATCAAACAGAAGACGATTACGTCATAGAGAAAGTTATGCGGATCAACACGGAAACGGGCAAGGCGTTCGTTTTCTCAAGCGGCAAAGACATGGGCGTCTTCAAAGGCGTAGGCTACCCCGAAGACATAGCGGACTTCTTCCAACTGGAAGACTATGAAGGCTACCTGTGGACGGTGCACGGCAGATTCCCAACAAACAGCCCAGGCTGGTGGGGCGGCGCACACCCCTTCAACATCTTGGACTGGACAGTGGTGCACAACGGCGAACTCTCCTCTTACGGCATAAACCGCCGTTTCCTAGAAATGTACGGCTACAAATGCACCATGCAGACAGACACCGAAGTATTAGCTTACGCGATAGACCTTCTCATGCGCAGACAGCACTTGCCCATTGAAATAGTCGCCAAAATCTTAGCTGCGCCCCTGTGGAGCGAAATAGACGAGATGGAACCCAAACAGCAACAAGCCTTCCGCGCGATACGCCAAACCTACGGCAGCCTGCTTATGAATGGGCCGTTCAGCATCATCGTGGCTCACCATGGTGAAATGATAGGGCTGACAGACAGAATCAAACTTCGACCTCTTGTGGCTGGCACCCGAGGCGACTTCCTGTACATGTCCTCTGAAGAGTCTGCCATACGCCTTGTTTCGCCAACGCTTGACAAGTTCTGGTATCCGAGAGGAGGCGAACCCGTGGTCGGCACGCTCCGCAACCATGAAACAGTTGAGGTCTTAACTCATGTAGGAGGCGAATAAATGAAGACATATTTGCTTCCTGAATATCTCGTTGAGAGAGACCAAAACAGATGCATCCGCTGCAAGGTTTGCGTTAACCAGTGCACCTACGATACGCACTATTACGACGCTGAAGACGACGTCATATGCAGCAGGGACGAGAACTGCGTTAACTGCCAGCGTTGCGTAACTTTCTGCCCCACCCACGCCATAACCATACGGAAAAACCCGAACGCCAACCGCGAGAATTACAATTGGACACTGGACGCCATCCGAGACGTAAAAAAGCAAGCTGAAACAGGCGGCGTCATCTTAACAGGTATGGGCTGCGACAAACCCTACTTCACCTACTGGGACAGGCTGCTGCTAAACGCCAGCCAAGTAACCAACCCGTCGATAGACCCGTTACGGGAACCTATGGAGATCAGAACCTACTTGGGCGCAAAACCAGATCGGCTGGAGATGGAACTGGAAAATGGCGGCGTCGTGTTGAAAACTGAGTTGACTCCTCAGCTGCGGTTAGATACGCCGATCTTGTTCTCCGCCATGTCGTACGGTGCCATAAGCCTAAACGTTCACGAGGCGCTAGCGAGGGCTGCCACCGAATGTGGCACTTACTTCAACACTGGCGAGGGCGGCTTAGATAAAAGCCTGTACAAGTACGGCGACCACGCTATCGTGCAAGTTGCCTCAGGTCGATTCGGCGTGCACCCCAAGTATCTTGATGTCGGGGCTGCTGTGGAAATCAAAATCGGACAAGGCGCCAAGCCAGGGATAGGTGGGCACTTGCCAGGCGAGAAAGTCACGCCAGATGTTGCCAGAACGCGTATGATTCCCACAGGCACGGACGCGCTTTCGCCTGCGCCTCAGCATGACATCTACTCTATAGAGGATCTTCGGCAGCTGATTTACGCGCTTAAAGAGGCTACGGACTACACAAAACCTGTTTCAGTAAAGATTGCTGCGGTTCACAATTCAGCTGCGATCGCCAGCGGCATGGTTCGAGCGGGCGCGGACATAATAGCGTTAGACGGTGTCCGGGGCGCCACTGGAGCCGCACCGAAGGTCATCAGAGACAACGTGGGCATCCCCATAGAATTAGCCATCGCGCAAGTAGACCAACGTCTCCGTGAAGAAGGCATCCGTAACAAGGCTTCTATCGTTGCGGCTGGAGGCATCAGAAGCAGCGCAGACATCGTTAAAGCCATAGCGTTAGGCGCTGACGCCGTCTACATTGCCACCGCTGCGCTTGTAGCTATCGGCTGCACTGTTTGCCAGAAATGTTACACGGGCAAGTGTCCGTGGGGCATAGCGACGAACGACCCCTGGATTGCTAAGAGAGTTAATCCAGACATAGCTACGGAGCGACTTGTGAACCTTCTGCAGGGGTGGAGCTTGGAAATCAAGGACATGATGGGCGGCATGGGCATAAACGCCATCGAGA
>CAZWPI010000152.1:0-4154 GCA_964636055.1 uncultured Candidatus Bathyarchaeia archaeon | reverse complement strand
TCTACGTGAAAGTGTCCGAGCATGACGCAAAGGCTCTGTTGACCACGCACTTGGATAAGCTCACTGCAGACGAACAAGAAGTGTTGAAGGAATACGCAGAGCAGATGCGGAAGAAAGTTCCTTTTTGGGCGTTCTAGCCGCCGCCTACGGGTGGCAGAATAGCTAAGATGTCGCCGTCTTCCAGTTCTGTTTCCAAGCCGTTGAGGGTTGTGGCGCTTTTTCCGTTAACAAGAAATTGGAGAAAACTCCGAACCTCTCCACTTTTGGGGTCATAGACGTATTCGACGAAGCGTTTACCGTAGCGTTGAGCAAGCTTTTTTAGCACCTTGTCCACGGTGATTTGCTCGCCTTCTGGAAACTCTAGCATTTCCTCTTTCTTGCCAATTATCTCCCTGAGGCTGGTGAAGAAGCGGATTGAAACTTGCAACGTTACCGGCACCTTTAACTGAACTAGAAAAAATGTGGAATTAAACTGTTGTGCATCAAGGCACCATCCAAGCACGTGTGATTGCCTGCACAGTTTAGCGAGGGGTTGGTCGTTTTTCGAGGTTGGTTCTGGATTTTTTGTTGGAAACGTTTATAACTGCGTTATATAACTATGTTATATCTACTGATGGCTCGCAGGTGCAAACACGAAATCCCCCAACGTTTCAAAACGTTTCAGTTCTGTTTCAGCGAGCCATCATAAGACCTGGTGAGTACGTATATCGAGGTGAAAAAATGAAGCAAGGAAAAATCATCATAATAGTATTGGCAACAGCCGCAGCCTTGGTAATAGCAGTGATTGGAGTGGCTTATGCCAGTTACCTAAGCTATAACAACAGTTACCAAGCAAACACAAGCACTAACACGCCTTACGCTACAGCACCGAGGAATGACTTCTGGGGCTGGCTGGGCGGATGCTTCGGATGGGGAAACAATCAACCCTATAACGGCTACCAGTATCAGGCACCAAACAACAGCACAGCCCAACCACCCCAAACCTACGCACCTCAACCAAACCCGAACCAAGGCTACTACCCCTACGGAACTGCACGCGGCTGCTGGGGCTGGTAAACCAGCAAAAACCCAAACCCAACACCCCTTTTTATTCAAAAACAAGGGCTTCTCTCAGAAGTGGATTCAACGAAGAGGTAAAAGAATCTGCGTTTAGCCTTTAAGTAGTTTATATAAGGGGGCTTTTGATTCTGTAAAGTCTCCGTCTGTTAGGGGGTTCATGTAAAAAATCGTCTGCTACAAAGAGCATCCTAAAATGCGCATTGTTTTATCAGAGCATCGCTAATTATTTCACGTTCATCACATATCTGCCAAAGTTCATTACTATACTTTGGCATAGTGTGTCCATCAGGGGTTGATTGAAACGCGCCTGAATGGTACAGTTTTATTGACACTCCGTCATCCTTTGCCGCTTTGACTGCTGGAACATAGTCTCCGTCTCCTGCAATAAGAAACGCTTTCTGAATCTGTCCTTTTGAACTTAATCGTACTAAGTCCACAGCGAGCAATACATCTACACCTTTCTGGACATAAATGGCTCCACGTGGTCTTTGTTTTCCGAAACGAGGTTCAAAGGAGGGCAATTTTGACAAAGCGTTGAAAAACTTTACCTTTCCAGCATACAAGTTTTTCTGTTCATCGGTTGGAGGGTTACTTTGGTAAGGCAAACAATCGTAAATGTATGTGCGAAGGCGATAATACCCTTTGCAGACAAGGGCGGATAGTTTGAGATAATCTACTCTTGTTGAGTTAAACTCATCTCTCAGAATTGCTGAAAGATAACCGTTATCTATGAGAACTAGTCCTCTACCTATTGCTTGACCCATTTATGGTTACCCCTTTCCCCCACAAATAGCGAAAAACGTACATTTGCTCTGACGTTCTGTTTGAACGCCAGCGGATAAATACAATAAACTACCAATACAGTCTTGATATATGATTTACTGTAATTAATGTCTGTATTTAAAATCCATCTTTTTTGATGCTAGCATTCTGTATCAGTGTTAACCATTTGTTTTTACCTTTTAATTCTATTCCGCATGCTTCTGCTGGAGTTTTTCCGTCTAACGCTTCGTGCGGTCTAAAATAGTTGTGAAATAGCTGATAGCCTTGAAGTATCGCTGTTTCTTTTGTTTTGAGTCCTCGCATGGTTTTTTCTCGGTCTCGGATTTCACCGTTCATGCGTTCCATTTTATTGTTGTTATGTACTGTTCTATCGAAACCAATTTTGCGTATGTGATTAGCTTTTGGGAATATTCGTTTTGCTGTTACCGAGTACGTTGGCAAGCCATCTGTAATGAAGGTTTTAGGTTGCTTTTTCATTAATCGCCTAGCTTGCATGAAAAGTTTGCGTGCGTCATGTTGGTGTTTTGTTTCTGCGACTTCTTGAGAAATCCAAAAGCGTGTTTCATCATCCATCATGGCGAACAGGTATTTGAGGTCGCCTTTTACTTTCATGTAGATTTCGTCTGCTCTCCATGTGTCGCTAACATTTGGCGTTAGTTTTTCAACGTAGTCTTTCATTAGGTTGGTGTATTTTCTTATCCAATTCAGGATTGTGCGGTATGAGACTTTTACGCCTATCAGTTTCAGAGAGCGCATTGTGTTTCTCAATGATTCTCCAGAGAAGTAGAGTTGCATGGCGATTGTTACGGCTTGCGGGTTGTGTTTCATTTTTTCAAAGCCGAGGTTGAAGGTGAAGTATTTTTGGCAGTCTAGGCAATAGAATTTCTGGATTGTTCCCGACTTGTTTTTTCGCAACCCTTTTTTTATGAAGTTGGTTGAACCACAATAAATGCACTCTGTAACGCTTTCAATCGGCTCTATGCGTCTTACCGCTACTTCTGCTCTGATTGACTGAGAGAATAAGACTGCGTGGATGTGTTTGCATTTTACGCCTCTGTATATGTGGTCAGGGCATTCGCACATCCAACCCAGAGAAGTGTTCAAAACTTCGTAAACACCATTTCCCGATTGAGACTTGACTTCATAGGTTTTTGCGTCTATGCGTTTGATTTGACCTTCTAGTTGCGCTATTGTTTTTCCGCGTTGTTGGCGGGTTGTTGTTAGATGAGTTGCCATTATACTACACCACTACTTTGTAGTATAAGTAACAACTACTATTTAAGCATTACTGCGAAGTTTTAAATACTACAAAGTAGCATTAGCTATATGTGAAATAAAAATGCCAATAGAAGATAAAAAACAATTTGTGACTTCTCTGCGGATAAACCCTGACATCTGGAAAGAAGCAAAAGTTGCAGCAATCCAAAACGACATGACCCTAACTCAACTTGTAGAGGAAGCAATAAAATGCTGGATAGAAAAAGAAGCGAAAAAGAAAGAATAGCAGAAGTAAAGCGTCTTTTTGGAAAAGAACATCCCACGTTTGATGAGATGCGTGCCTTTGTGAAGAAGTCGAATCAAGAATTAATAACATCATTTGATGACGCTTTAAAATCCCGATGGCTTTGGGGCAAACATAAAGTCTTCTTGAGAATGTTCCGAGACCTCGTTGTTTTGCATACAAACAGTAAAATTGACAGTTTGAGTATTTGGGAGTATATTAGTAAATTGGATAACGCGGTACGAGTGCTGTTTGATGAAATAGGTAAAGTGAAAGGAATTTCCAAGAAAGATTATGAGAATTTACAAGCGAAGATGGATGAACTGCTTGAGAGTCCACAAGTAAAAGTGCTTTCTAAGATTCTTAAGGATAATGAAGAGCAGTTGAAAAAGATTGAAGCGCGTGGAAATGAATTTGTGAGGGATAGTGTTGTCTGAGTTGCCCATAGTGATTGAAAAACTGCAACAGCTTGAACGGATGCATCAGCTTAATTTAGAGTTGCTTGAGCAGCTCGCCATCGCTTCTGAATGGATAATAGCTAATGAGTTGCTTGTTCCGAATATAGATAAGTTTCGTTCGTTGTTGACTAAGACTAATGCTTTGCTTAAGGAACTTTATTCGACTCAACCTGAGAAAACCTTAATTTACCGAAAACTTCCAGTAGGTGACGATTTTTCACATGAAAAGAAAAAGCCCTTTGGTGACGGAGACTTCACAGAATCGGGCTATAGTCTGTTCCGAGCAGCTAGCCAGCGCCAGTCCAAGCACAGGTTTAATCTATTTATAGAGGGGGTATAGACAAAAAATCACA
>CAZWPI010000151.1:0-4156 GCA_964636055.1 uncultured Candidatus Bathyarchaeia archaeon | reverse complement strand
GTCTTCCACGAAGCCAACAGCTGCCCAGAATTCTGGGAGCACACACGGCTAATCGCAGGCATAAACGTGGCAGTGCCACTACTAAAAGGCGCTCAAAGCCTAATCTAATCATCCAATCACAAGGTGAAAAAAGTTGAAAATAGGAATAATCGGCGGAACAGGATACGTCGGCGGAGAACTCCTACGCCTGCTACTGCTCCATCCGCACGTAGACGTCACAATGGTTACTTCGCGCCAGAGCGCAGGAGAATTCGTCTTCAACGTGCATCCGAACCTCCGCGGGCTCACCCAGTTGAAATTCGTTCCCTTAGATGTAGCTGCGCTGCAGAAAAACTGTGACTTAGTTTTCGCGGCAACCCCCCATGGAGGCGCGGTGAACCTTGTCCCAAAACTGCTGGAAGCTGGACTAAAAGTTATAGATATGAGCGCGGACTTCCGCCTCAAAAACGCTGACGATTACGACAAGTGGTACGGGTGGAAACACACCAACCCGCAACTACTGAAAGAGGCGGCGTACGGCTTACCCGAGTTCCATCGGCAAGAGATAAAAAACGCCCGCTTAGTCGCCTGCCCTGGCTGCATGGCAACAGCCACAATCCTCGCTTTAGCACCTGCCATAAAAGCAGATTTTGTGGAGAAGAACCACATAGTTGCAGACGTGAAGATCGGGTCTTCAGGAGGAGGCAGCAAACCCACCATCGCTTCGCATCATCCTGAACGGTTCGGCGGCGTACGACCCTACAAGGTGGCAGCGCACCGGCACATAGCGGAGATAGAACAGGAACTCAACGCCCTGTCGAGTGAGTCTGTAACGGTTGCGTTCACGCCTCACGCGGTCAACATGGTCAGAGGCATCCTCTCCACCGTCCACACCTTCACCAAAACGCCTTTGGCGAGCAAGGACTTGTGGAAGACGCTGCGGTCAACGTATCAGGATGAGCCGTTCATACGCTTCGTCAAGTACCAGAAAGGACCGTACCAGCTTCCCGACCCCAAAGTCACGTTAGGCACAAACTTCTGCGACATAGGCTTCGAATTAGACCCGCGTGCAAACAGACTGCTGCTTTTCTCCGCATTAGACAACATGGTTAAAGGCGCTTCAGGTCAAGGCGTCCAGTGCTTGAACATCATGATGGGCATAGACGAAGAAACGGGGCTTAAGAGCACAGGCTTCCATCCGATGTGATAAGCATGCTGTTAGTAATTAAAATGGGCGGAAGCATACTCAAAGAAGGCTCGTCTTCCGAGCTTGTCTCTGACCTGAAAGCGTTGGCGAAAGCGAACCGCATCGTGCTGGTCCACGGCGGAGGAGCCGAAGTCACCGAAATAGCCGCCAAGTTGGGTAAGGAACAGAACTTTATCGTTTCGCCTCAAGGCTTCAGAAGCCGCTACACCGACAAGGAAACCATGGAAATTTTCACCATGGTCATGGCGGGAAAAATCAACAAGCAGATAGTCGCGGCGCTGCAGAGCCAAGGCATATCTGCCGTGGGCTTGTCTGGTTTAGACGGTTTGCTTTTGAAGGCGGAGCGAAAAAAACGCTTGATTGTGGTTGATGAGCGCGGGCGTAAAAAGGTGATTGACGGCGGCTACACCGGCAAAATAACCGAGGTCAATGTGGATTTGCTGGGTTTTCTGCTTGAGAAGGGGTACGTGCCCGTTGTCACGCCGATAGCCATGAGTGAAGAGTTTGAACCGTTAAACGTGGACGGCGACCGAACAGCCGCCGTGGTTGCCGGCGCCCTCAAAGCAGACCGCTTAATATTGCTGACGGATGTGGAAGGCTTAATGCTTAAAGGCGAGCCCGTTCCGAAAATAACCGCTGCCGAAGCGGAAGAAGCGCTCTCCAGCATCGGGAAGGGCATGAGCACCAAAGTGCACGCCGCTTTGGAAGCGCTGAATCAAGGCGTCAAAGAAGTGCTGGTGACGTCAGGCGTTCGGCAACAGCCCATCTCCTCTGCGTTAAACCATGAAGCTGGCACGGTGATAACAAATGAATGAGTACGACATAATCAACTTCGAAAACCGATTAATGGCAAACGTCTTCGCCAAGCGTCCCGTGGTGATAACTCGTGGCAAAGGCGCGTTACTCTGGGACATAAACGGAAAAGAATACATAGACTGCATGGGCAGCTACGGCGTTGCCTTGCTCGGGCACTCACATCCGAAAGTGGTGGAAGCCGTCTGCAAACAAGCCGAAACGCTCATTTCCTGTCATGCAAGCCTTTACAACAATAAGCGAACAGAATTCTTGCAGAAACTGGTGAGCATAACGCCGAAAGGCTTGAACAAAGCGTTTCTCTCAAACAGCGGCGCCGAATCGGTTGAATGCGCCATAAAGCTGGCTCGAAAATACACGGGCAAGCCCGAGATAATCGCGGTGATGGGCGGCTTCCACGGCAAAACTATGGGCGCACTATCCGCCACCTGGGACAAAAAATACCGTGAACCGTTTCAGCCCTTGGTTCCAGAGTTCAAGCACGTTCCGCCCGACAACCTCGAAAAGCTAAGCGAAGCGGTAACGGATAAAACTGCCGCTGTTCTTCTTGAGCCAATCCGCGGCGAAGGCGGAGTGCGGGTTCCACCTGACGAGTTCCTTCCAGGCGTCAGAGAAGTCTGCGATGAAAAGGGCGTGCTCTTAATCTTGGATGAGGTGCAAACGAGCTTCGGGCGGACAGGCAAGCTGTTTGCATGTGAGCACTGGGGGGTCACTCCCGACGTGATGTGCTTGGCTAAGCCGTTTGCAGGAGGCTTACCCATCGGCATAACCGTAGCCAAAGAACCCGTAATGTCCGCCTTCAAGGTTGGCGAGCACTCCAGCACTTTCAGCGGAAGCCCTCTGGTCTGTGCAGCCGCGTGCGCCGCGATTGACGCTCTGGTTAAGGACAAACTCGCAGGCAGAGCCGCAAATCTGGGCGAGTACTTCAAGGCGAAACTAGAGGAGCTGCAGGCTAAGTACAAAATCGTGAAGGAAGTTCGCGGTTTAGGCTTGATGCTGGGCATGGAACTCCGTTATGACGTCCGCAACATAATACTCAAAGCCATGGACAGAGGCGTGCTCATCTTGGATGCGGGCAGAAACGTCCTGCGTTTCCTGCCTCCCTTGGTCATCGAAAAAGAGCAAATAGATAAAACCATTGCTGTCATTGATGAGGTCATAGGAGAAGAAGAAAAATGAGCGAACAAGCTGTGCAGTTGCTGACTAACTTGTTGGGCATTTACAGCCCGTCAGGTAAAGAGGAGTCAATCGCTGACTTTCTTGTCGAAAAAATGAAACAGCTAGGTTTCCGCGTGAGAAAAGACGGCATCGGAAATGTGATCGGCGAAATCGGAAAAGGCGAACCCACCATACTCTTGTGCGGGCACATGGACACCGTTGCCGGACACATACCGTTGCGGCTTGAAAAAGACAAGATATACGCTCGCGGCGCGGTGGACGCCAAAGGTCCCTTGGCAGCAATGGTCACAGCCGCAGCTGCAGTCGCCCAAAACCCAGCATTCCAAGCGAAAATCTTGGTTGCCAGCGTTGTCGAAGAAGAAGCCACCAGCCGAGGCGTCAAGCACCTGATAAAAGACGGCATTTCAGCCGACTACGCCATATTCGGGGAACCCAGCGGCGTCGGAAACATAACCATAGGCTACAAAGGCAACTTACACCTCAAAATAACGTGCAAAACCGAGACGGGGCATTCCTCTACGCCGTGGCTCTACGAGAACGCGCTTGATAAAGCGTTTGAACTCTGGCAGCAAATCCAAAACTCCCTTCCGCCAGTGAAAACGCAAAAAAGCCCTTTCTACGCGGTAACCGCGTGCCTAACCAAAATGAGCGGGGGAACAGCAAACTCGGTGATTCCCTTCGAAAGCGAAATTCACATCGACCTCAGGGTCCCTCCTCCATTCACCGCAGCCCAGGTTTTCAACGACACCAAAAAAGTGATTGACCAGTACGAGGCGGAAAACCCAAAAGTCCAGGTGAAAGTGGCAATCGAAGACTCAAACGAACCCTTCGAAGTAGCCAAAAGCTCACCAATCGTGAAAGCCCTGTCCGCTTCCATCAGAAAGGTGCTGAACAAGCCCGCGACGCTTTTGAGAAAGACGGGAACAGGCGACATGAACATCCTCGGCAGAGCCATGAACGCGCCCATAGTCACTTACG
>CAZWPI010000150.1:0-4156 GCA_964636055.1 uncultured Candidatus Bathyarchaeia archaeon | reverse complement strand
AGTATGGCTACTTTACGGTTTGAAGACATTGCTTATCGCTTCCTTTGCCTTGTTGAGTTGGTTTTCTTCGATAAAAACGTTAATGGTTGCCTTGCTGGTGGTGACCTCGATTATGTTGATGCCTTGCCGGCTCAGCGCGTTGCTCAAGGCTGCGACTCCGCCGGGCGACTCGATGAATGTTGGGTGGCTTACCTGAAGCATCGCCACGTTTTCCCTGTGGCTAACCGCCTTGAAGCTTGGCACGCTGTGCAGCTTGCGTATGATTTCGGCGATGTTGCCGTCTGAAGTGAACACTGTGATTGACCGGCTGCCTGAGCTGACGCCGTATATGGGTTTTTGGCTGAGCGCTGAGAAGACCGCGCTGAGGTTCTCCGCGTTCACTTCACAGACCACGTTGATGGCGATCAAGTCTTGGCGGCTTTGCGTCTCAGACGAGTTAACGTTGAAAGAGCCTGTGATTTCGGTGCCTCCAACCGCGAGGTTCCCTGAGGAGAAGTCCACCACCCTAAGCAACTGGTTCGGCTGCTTGTACCGCAACGCTTCAGGCTTCACGATTTTCGCACCACCCTGAGCTAAATCAAACATCTCACGTATGTCCAGCTTGTTAAGCGACCGAGCTTCAGACACGATTTTCGGGTCTGCCGAGAGAACGCCACTCGTTTCTTTGACCAGTATCACCTCATCCGCGTCTAAGCATTTAGCCAGCACCAAAGCGGTCGTGTCGCTTCCACCCCTTCCCAGACTGGTTATTCTACCGTTCGGGTCTTTTCCGAGGAAGCCGCAGACCACAGGTATGGCGTCGCCCAGTAGCGGCACAAGGAATTTCCTTGCCCGTTCAGCGGTTTTCTCCATGTCTGGTTTTGCATTGCGGAAATTGGAGTCGGTTATCAATGGCCAGTTGTTGCTGCACGGGTCGAAGAGTTCAGCTCTTGCGCCTCGGGCTCTCAGGGCAGCACAGAAGAAGCGGGCGCTGGTGCGTTCGCCCATGGATATTATCTCCGCGTAATCAGCGTCGCCTACGTCACCTACCTGCGAGGATGTGTTGAGGAGGCTGTCTGTTGTTTTGCCCATGGCTGAAACCACAACTATGATTTCCTTGTAGTGCGCGTCCGCGACCATCTGAGCTGCCTGCGCGACTTTTTCCCCTGTAGCAAGATCGGCGCCTCCGAACTTGATGACTACTCGGTTGCTCACCTTTTCACCTTCAGGATAGACCCAGCACGTCTTCCATGCTGAAGATTCTTGGCTGCGTCTGACGGCTTACCCATTCTGCCGCGTAGACAGCGCCCTGCGCGAACACGCTGCGTGAGAAGGCGGTGTGCTCTATGCGAAGCATCTCGTATGGTCCAGCCACGATGAGATCGTGGATTCCTGGGACGCCTCCTGCGCGTAACGCGGTGATTTCCAGTTCTTCTGGCTGCCTCGGGCTTATGCCTTCTCTGCCGTACACGGTTCGCGTGTAGCCGCGTGTGTCTGCGATTATTTCGCCGAGTTTCTTGGCGGTTCCGCTTGGCGCGTCCTTCTTGCCCGTGTGGTGAATCTCGCTTATGCTGAAATTGTATTCCTTTGGAAACGCCTTCAAGGCTTGGGCGAGCTTGAAGAGTATGTTTATGCCCACGGAATAGTTGGGCGAGAACACGGCTGGAACCTTGCCCTCGACGGCTCGGCGGACCTGGCGGTTTTGTTCCTCAGTGAAGCCCGTTGTGCCTAAGACTATGCGTTTGCCGAGGCTGGCAACAAGAGGAACGTTAACCACTTCAGCTTGTGGCGCTGTGAACGTAACGTACACATCAGCGTCTCTGGCTGCTTCGCTGAGCCTTTCTGAGCCTACGATGTGGGTTTCGGATTCGCAGATGCCCAGTTCCCTAAGGCTCTTGCCGACAGAAGGACTGCTGGAGGCTTCGACGGCGCCGACTATTTGGTGTCCCTTGGCTGTGGCTTCATGGATTATGGCGTTGCCCATTCTGCCTGCGGCGCCTGCTACGCACAGCTTAAGCATAGGTGAGCCCCTGCCAGAACTTTTCGTTGTATAGGCGCTCTTGGATGCTTACGTCGAAGAAGTCTTCGATGGGCGCCAAGATTTCTGGGTCTTTCTCGTACACTTTCCGCGCGTTAGCAAGGACTGCTTCGAGACCGTTTCGGGTCATTTTGCCTAAAGGTCTCCTGCAGGGGCCTGAGGGCATGCCGAGGACGTTCATGAGTGTTTTGTATGCGAGGGGGTTGCGTGCTTTGCAGGTTACTGGTCCGAACGGCGTTTGTTCTTGTGTTTTCACGGTGACTATGTCGAAGAGCGGTTGCAACGCTGTGCAGAGGTTGCGGGCTTCCTCTACTTTGCCGTTGAGAATGTACTGAGTCATGTCTTGCATCGCTTGGGGTGCAATGTTGCTTATGACGGAGATTACGCCGCTGGCGGCGATTTCGGGCGTGGTCATCATGGTGAAGGTTTTGTCATCATCACCTGAGAGGATGGTGAAATCCGCTCCGCAGAGTTTGCGGGTTAGGCGCATGTTTTCAAGGTTGCCCGTGGCTTCTTTGACGGCGGTGACATTCTTGTATTGTTGGTGAAGCATGGCGAGGTCTTGTGGAAGGAGCTGGGTTCCTGTTCTGCCTGGGATAACATAGGGGATTACTTGGATTTCGGGGAATTTTCGTGCGATGGGTTCCACGTATTCTCTGCGTATTTCGAGGCTGCTGGGTCCGTTGTAATAAGGGTCCACGAGGAGGACGCAGTTTATTCCCACGTGCTGCGCGTGTGCGGTGCCTTCGATGGTTTCTTGGGTTGAGTTGCTTCCTGTTCCAGCTATGGTTTGGCACTTGCCTGCGGCGTACTCGTGTATCCTTTCGGTGACTTTGTTGTGTTCGTTCCAGTCTAAGGTCGGGCTTTCGCCTGTGGTGCCGACGGCGAGTATGCCGTTTATGCCTTCTTTAACTTGGAATTTGACCAGGTCGTGTAAGCCTTCATAGTCTACTTCGTTAATTTTGGTCATGGGAGTTATGAGCGCGGTATAACAGCCACTAAACGTTACCATTTCATATTCCTCTTTTGAGAGGTAACAGTTAGCAAGAGAATTATTTAAGGATTTCCGTTTTCAGTAATTATTTTACGAATAACGCATCAAATTGCTGAATCAGTAAGCTATGCTTCAGGATTATCACGTTTTCCGCATTGAACTCCAGTAGCAAAAGCCATAGCCAATACGCTGTCAGGAAAATTTTTCGCCCACAGTTCAAGCTATTTATAAGGGAGGGGGTAGCCTCCGAGAGCACATAAATCGCAAAATCTTCACGAAAACTCTTAAATGAGAGCGAGAAATAACTGAAGCTAAGATTTAAAGCGTATTAACCAGTCATGGATGATGACCAAAATGGCAGCAACAATCGAAAAAAAGCTTGAAATTCTAAACTATGATGACAAGACGAAAACTTTCACCGTAAAATCGCTCCAGACAGGGCATGTCTGCGCAATAGTTGACACTTTCGCAGAAATGTTCCCGCTGTGGGCTGGGCGAATCCTAATCACCGCGGAAAACGAAAAATGGGCGTTAACGGCCGCCAGCGTCGCCACAGGCTTCGCCACCAGCGTCATTATGGCGCCAGCAGAAGCTGCAATCGAATGTCCCGTACCGGCAGATCAGACGCCTGACAGCCGTCCTGGAGTGCTTATTCAGATTTACAATCGCGACCGTTTCGAGCTTAAGCATCAACTCATGGAACGCATAGGCCAGTGCATAATGACTTGCCCCACAACCTCAGCCTATAACGGCTTTGCAGCAGCCAAAAGAAAACTCAACGTCGGCAGCAGCCTACGCTACTTCGGTGACGGCTTCCAAAAGAAAACTATGGTCAACGGCAGAAGATGCTGGAAGATCCCGGTTATGGAAGGCAACTTCATCGTGGAAGACGGTTTCGGCGCACAGGAAGCCGTGGCAGGCGGCAACTTTATGATATTTGCTGAAAACCAAGCTGCAGGCCTTAAGGGAGCGGAAGCGGCGGCTGACGCAATTCGCGCCTATGCTCCTGACGTGATTATGCCGTTTCCAGGCGGTGTGTGCAGGGCAGGCAGCAAGGCAGGCTCGCTTAAGTACAAGATGAAAGCGTCAACGAATCATCCTTACTGTCCAACACTGCGCACCGTGGTGCCTGACTCGGTTGTTCC
>CAZWPI010000149.1:0-4223 GCA_964636055.1 uncultured Candidatus Bathyarchaeia archaeon | reverse complement strand
TTTCGACAACGATACTTGTAATGGCTCGTAACAGTTGTGGGACCGCCGCGATACGCCATTGGCGCGGTAACCCACTGCTTAGGAAGCTTCTCAACTTCCCGTGACCCACAAACTGGGCATTCTGGTTGCTTGTAAAAAGAACGTAGGAGGTATGCAAAAAGGAGGATGGCACCGAAAATTAACGCGCCCCAAGCAATCAAATCTAACAAGTGTGGGTTCCCCTAAAAAATAAGGAGGCTATCGCAATCAAATAAATCTTTTCCAGAAGCTGCTCGCTTTGGAGGCTCCGCTCAGTTTCCAATAGGAAGGGCTGAAAACAAATAGAAGAGGAGAATGAAAGTGCCTTACTTGAGTTTGATTTCTTTTGAAGACTGCCATAATCCGTGGATGTTGCACATTGAGACGGCAATGAGGGTTCCTGGTTTACCAGTTTTCATCCAAGTCGCTACTGCATGGTGAGTGTACACGGAACTGGTGTTTGGACCTTGCACTGAAGCGCCATGCGCATTGAACTCGTAGTGTCCAATCTGACAGGGGAATTTTTCTCCTTCAGGATGGAAATACAGTGATATCCAACTGATGTGGTGCTCAGTGGTGTTTGGATGTGCAATCTCTTTGCCTATAGTAACTTTGACCTCAAAAAGTTCGTCAGCCTTGACTGCGTCCGCACATTCGATGACGGGCACATGCTTCTCCGCCTTCCAATCTGCCTCTTGAACTAATTCTCCAATTTTCTTCAAAAAATTCATCTCTCCTAGAATACTGAGATGCAAAGGGCAATTTATATGGATTTCGACTTAAGGTTCACCGCTCAAAAAGATTAATTCCAAAATCCTACCCAGCATTGAACATATAATTTTTATTAGTTTAATGCCTGTTAACAAGCAATAACGCAGTAACTGCTGGAAAGGAGAGATTAGAAGCGATGAAACAGTTTGTGGTCACACCGTCTGCAGGTAAACGCTTAATCGCCAAGGCATTAGCGTCAAATGAAACGGTGTTAAACGCTTTAAAACTGGGGACGGTCGTTATAGTCGCAGGTACTACAAACGGCTACGTAGCTGAAGAACTCCTAAAAGCAATCGGGGTTTCCGACCGCTTTTCTAAGAAACGCTTTTTCCGTGGCATCACTTTGCCGCCTAGCCAAGCCGTAACTTCTGAAGGGAGATTACCTGACGAAACCGCGTTTCCGGGTGATGTGGTAATAACCCAGAATGTGTGGCAAAAAGGCAAGACGATATTTGATGTAGTAGACGACCTCAAAGAAGGAGACATCATCATAAAAGGCGCAAACGCGCTGGATTTGCAGCGGAAACAGGCGGCTCTTCTCATAGGGCACCCAAAAGCTGGGACTATAGGTGTAGCGTTGCAGGCTGTTGTAGGACGGAGAGTGAGGCTTATTTTAGCGGTGGGATTGGAGAAGCGTGTATGCGGCGATTTATGTGCGTTAGCGGAGAAGGTGAACGTGCCGGGTGCCAAAGGCTATCGCTTGCTTCCAGTTCCAGGCCAAGTTTTCACCGAAATTGAGGCTATAAGTCTCTTAACCGGAGCCACAGCTGAACTGATGGCGGGCGGTGGTGTCTGCGGGGCAGAAGGCAGTTGCTGGCTTGTCGTTAGCGGAACAAAAGCGCAGGAAGACGCTGCGGAGAAACTCTTGACCTCTATTGCTGCAGAGCCCCCTTTTAGTCTCTGATTACCTACGAGCGAGATGCTTTTTGCGCGAAAAAACCAGAACCGCGGCGATCAAGCCGATAAATATCATCAATTCCCTAAGTTGCACGCCTATACCCGACGAAGTTGCTACGCTGACGAAGCCTGTTGCATCATACGCGCCGTGGATCATGGCAGGCACAAGAAGGTTTCCGCCAGAAACATGGTACGTCGCAGCCATGGCCATTCCAAACGTTATCAGGTCAGCGAATTGAACCAAGGAAGCGACGCTGTACACGACTGCATAGTACAGGTGAACACCCGCGAAAAAAATGGACGAGACAAGCGCCAACGTTAACCAGTGCCGACCTTTGAAAACATTCAGCAGACCGCCGAAAACGAAGCCTCGGAAAAGATATTCTTCGCTGGGTCCAACCACTAAGAAAGAAAACCCGATCATGAACCAAGCAAGTTCAGGAGACACTTGTAAAACAGGATTTGGCCTTTGCAAGAGATTAGTGGCTGACGGTTCGAAAAGGGTTAAAAGGAATAGAATTAGAACGCCTGCAGCAAGACCCATGATCGTGAAGATGCCGAAGTATCCTAAACCGTATCTCAACGCAGCATACATGCGGTTAAGAGCCTTGACGATTATTGACCGTCCCCAGATCAAGCTTGTGACGAGAATGGGAACCCCATAGACCAGCAGCGTTCCCGATACCAGATTTAAACCTGGAATAACGTATTGTAAATACACTGAAGCTAGAATTACGAGGAGACCAGCAATGAAACGTGTTTTTCCAAGATGCTTTTCCACGAATCTTTTTTTCTCAGGTTTCGCTTCCTGGGTCAAAAGTGACATTTTACTCCTCCTGCTGCCATTCCAATCCAGAATATCTCAGGCAACAAGGACATCCTACCTTTAAAACAACACGGTCATGTTAAACTTACTAGTTTTTCCTATATAACCTTAAATGTGTCTTCTGTACTTTCAAAAGTTAATGCGCGTTTGCACACGCATCTCATTTTGCCTGTCTAATGCAAGGCTAAACTAATAGTCAGTATTATGAGGACGAAAAGTGTCACCAACACGTATTTGCGGTTCTTTTTCCATGCGAAATAGATGACCGATGTGACCACTCTAACATAAGGCGTCAAAATCAACACGACCAAGCCTATGGTCATGAACAGAAAAGCATTGTTTTGCGTGTATTCACCTTGAAATAACGTAGCCACGAAGCTGAAAAAATTCTCTCCATGAACAAAAACAAAGCTGTTCTGCATAATATTTAGGCTTGCATAATGACCATAGAAAAGCATCAAACCAACAACCTCTAAAAACAAGCTGGCCACAACTCCAATGATAAGCAAAAAGCTAATAACCGTCTCCAGTTTCGACTCGCCACTGCCTAACGGTTCAGAAGTCATATCGACGTTATCCCCTTGTAAAGCATTTGAACCACAATTAAGATGACAATCACGAGAAAGAGAATCCTGAGAACTTTTCCGTGAAGCTTGTTGAGGAATCTTCCGCCAACCAATGCGCCAATTGTTGTCCCTATAGCCATCGGAGTCATCAAGGTCAGATTCAAAAATCCTGAAAAAAAGTAAACGCTGACTCCCGCCAAAGCCGTCATGCCTATTATGAAATCGCTTGTGGCGCTTGAAACTTTCGAAGGCATTTTCAGGATGCTCTCTTGAACAGTCACTTTGAATGCGCCGGCACCTATTCCGAGCATTCCAGCAGCCACTCCTGCCACTAGCATTCCGGCTCCTCCGAGAAGCGAATTATTCACCTTGTATTCGATGACTCGCTTTTTTGCCTCGTCAAAGTAGCTTCCTCTTAGTTCAAAGAATCTTGAGGCTTTGTCTTGCTTTTTTGGCGAGGTATAGCTTCGGCTTATGTAATCCTTCAATTTGACGAAAGAAGAGAGCAAAAACGCTGCGAAGAAGAAGTATAGGAATACGGGGGCAATTAGTGTGGTGATTGTAGCGCCTATGATAGCGCCAGTGCTCGTGAACATTTCCAGATACATTGCCACCTTCACGTTGGTAATTCTGTCCCTTACGAAAGATGCAGCTGACCCGCTGGAAGTAGCTATTATAGCCACCATTCCAGAGGCTATCGCTTCCTTAACAGGTACGCCAAAAAAGACCAAGATGGGAATCAGAATGCTTGCGCCGCCGAGACCTGTAAGTGCTCCGAGTAAACCTACAGCGATAGAAATGAGAAGCAAGGTTAACATGTCTAACAATGCGCCATCTCCATCCAGAACAAACTATTACGGGAGTTATTAAATGCGCCACTCGTTAGTGTATTGCAAGTACGCCTCTTCGCTGGATTCGCTTTTCATCCAAGCCTCTGTCTTCCTCTTCGTGACTAACTCGAAATGTCGCCAGAAGTGACAGCCCCCGAACCCAAATGGATTTAGAACCTTATATGGGGCTGCCAGTCCCAGAACCCAAATGGTTCAGAACCACCAGCCAGAAAAAATCGGCTTCTCGTCTAAACCAGTTGGATAATTATGTCATGGGTTCTAAGCTAATGACCCAGAAGGTGCATGTTGGAGAGT
>CAZWPI010000148.1:0-4230 GCA_964636055.1 uncultured Candidatus Bathyarchaeia archaeon | reverse complement strand
TTCCGAATAATTCTGGAGCGTATGGCTTTTTGATGTAAGTTTGTGCTCATTATCTTCAATTCATAAGAGTTAAGTTAATGAGAATTACCCTTTAAAACACGAAAAGAGGAAAAGACATGCCAGAATATTTGGTACTGCTCAAAGTGAACCCAGCTAAATTAGCCGAGACGTTAGAAGCCTTAAGAAAAATGGAGCAAAAGCCTGTTGCCGGCGTAGACCTACAGTACACCATAAACATTTTCGGTTCTTGGGACGCAGGACTCTGGATAAACGCTGACGAAAACGCTCAAACATTGCAGTTTGTGCAGAAAAAGCTGAAGGAACTTAATGGCGTGACTGACATCTACCCGATTCCGACGTTCCCGCATGGAAACGCAGCAAGCACCTAAACCTCAAAGAAGCCGCAGCTTAGAAATCGTCCACATGTTAACTGGGTATAAGCCCATTTCGGTGGGACTTATCTTTATTTTTTTATTCTGTAAAGTATTCATAATTGATGCTTGTGTAGTTCTGTTTAACATGAATACAAAATTAGATAGGGAATACTTACTCTGCTTAAACAAGTTCTAAATACGTTTTTGGAACAACTTAATTAAACGAAAAGGCGCTGAAGCCGTGCAGAAGACAGGAAAAAAAGAAAAACAGGAGCAAAACGAAAGCTACCGCTGCCCAAATCCTAATTGTAATAGCGTTTTTTCCAGACCTAAAATAATAAAATACTACGTGTGCCCCAAATGCCAAACACTTGTTAAAATGGACACCGCACAAGGCAATGCGAAAAAGAAAAAACGTGGACCAACAGAAGCAGACATCAAAAGAAAAGAAGCGGAACTAAAAGAGGCAGAACTCAAGGCAGAGCAGCTGGAGACAGAACTAAAAGCGGAACGCAAAAAAACAGAACAAAAAACAGCGCGACTAGAGGCAGAACGGCTAGAAGCAGAACAAAAAGCAAAGCAAATAGCGGCAGAGCTTTTGGAGTCGGAAAGAAAGGCGAAACGGTTGGAGGCAGAACGAAAGGAAACACAGATGAAAGTAGAACGATTAGAGACGGAACGGTTGGATGCAGAACGCAAGGAGTCAGAACGACTAAAAGCGGAACGACTGGAAGCACAACGGCTGGAAACAGAAAGAAAGACAGAACGGTTGGAAACGGAACGAAAAACAGAACGCTTAGAAACAAAACTACTCGAAGCGGAAAAAAAGGTAAAGCAGTTAGAGGCAGAACTGAAAGCAGAACGCAAGGAAACAAAACAAAAAGCAGAGCAAATAGAGTCAGAACGGTTAGAGGCAAAAAGAAAGGCGAAACTATTGGAAGCGGAACGAGAGGAAATACAACGAAAAGTAGACCGACTGGAGACAGAGCGAAAGACGGAACGTTTGGAAGCCCAACGACTAGAAGCGGAAAGAAAGGAGGCAGAACGACTAGAAGCAGAACGGTTGAAAGCACAACGGATGGAAGCAGAGCAAAAAGCTGAAAGATTAGAGGCTGAACGAGTGGAGGCCGAGCAGAAAGCAGAGCGATTGGAGGCGGAATTAAAAGCAGAACGACTAGAGGCGGAACAGAAGGAAGCAGAACGAAAAGAAGCGGAACGTTTAGAGGCAGAGCGAAAAGAAGCACGGCGAATAGAAGTACAGCGAAAGGTAGAGCGACTGGCGGAACGAATGGCGGAGCGATTGGAAGCGGAGCGAAAGGAAGCAGAAAAACGTCAACAGGTTAAAAGTAACGTGCAAAAGCCGATAGAGTCATCTCAAACTGAGCAGCTGGCAGCAAGTGGAGAGGAGGTAAACGAGCCGTCCTTTTCTGGATGCAAACACTCTTTTGGTTATCTTGGTCGCCGCAAGAAAGGGGAGGGAATACCTGAATCATGCTTAGAATGCCCCAAATCTTTAGATTGCATGCTGTCTGACTACTACAAATCAAAAGAAACTGTTGCAGAAATCAAGAAGTGGTACCCTGCCAAAGCTTGACCGACCAGAAACGCAGGTTTGTGTCTGTTCATTTTTTTATCCGCGTGCGCACTTGATTCTTCGGTAACTGCCGTTTTCGGAACAAGTAATATTCAAAGTGGTAGGGTGCGCTACAAAAAATAAAAAGGGGTTATTTGGATGAGAAAAACGCTTTTAGGTGTTTTCAGCTGGTGCTTTTTCCTTTTGCCGCGCTCGTTGAGAGTCCAGGCGGTAAGTCTGGAAAGTTAGCGCTGATTTTCTGCTCCGCAACCGTTGATGCCTCTTCGAGTATTTTAGCTGCATCCTCATTCATCGAGTTAAAGTTGAGACTGAATCCAGAGCTTTGTCCAACGTCAAACATTAAGCCGCTTAGCATGTTCCCGATGTCTCCGAGCTCGTTTTCAGCTTCAGGTAAAAC
Source organism: uncultured Candidatus Bathyarchaeia archaeon (assembly GCA_964636055.1). Lineage (GTDB taxonomy): Archaea > Thermoproteota > Bathyarchaeia > Bathyarchaeales > Bathycorpusculaceae > SG8-32-3. The sequence continues at coordinate 1,865 of CAZWPI010000148.1, read as the reverse complement.
GCCTACGAGTCCTGCTCTGACAGAGCGCAAAACGCCTATGGCGGGTCCCAGCGTGGTCACTATGTCTCCGAATTCGGTCACGGTTTGCAGCCTAAGCATTACTTGGTCAAGCGCTAGCTTCGCGTTCATGACCGTTTTTTCCATTTTGCGAACTTCAGCCAGCTCGTTAGCGTAGATGTTGGCGTGTGCGATGTCGTGTTTCTCGTAAGCGGCAACTATCTTGCCGAAAAGGGCTTTGTCTTTTTGGCTGAACCTTTCAGCGGTTTGATCCAACTTGTGGATTTGCAGGTCCAAGCGCCTGATGGCGTAGTTCATGCGCGGCTTCAGCGGTGGCGGCGGACTAACTGTTTCGCGTATGGCGTCCACAAACGATGTTTGGTCTCTGTTGGTTTCCCATTTTTTAGCAAAACGTTCAGACATGTTAGCATCCTCACATGCAAAAGCGCGTAGAACGTACTTATGGATTTTTAACATGCTTGAAACATGCAGGTATATACGTGGAGCTACTGGATGCGCTTAAGCTACACTTTACCATCGAAGATTATCTTACTGAAGCGAGCTTGAATAAACAGATATTTGAAGAATTGGCGGAACTGTTATGCTCGGAAAAGACTACCCCCTCCCCTTTATATACATTCAATTATAGATTCACTGTAAGATTTGGCGGAGCGGCGGCTGAGGTGTTTTGTGTGGTTGCAGGTTTATTTTAGGACGCCGACCACGTACGCCAACAAACCCACCACAAACAACAGAAGCACCCATTTCTTGATTTTTCGGGCGCTTTCCCGAGAATAGTCCTTTAGCAGAAGAGCGGAAGACGCGACAAGTCCGATGTCCGTCACTAGAACGAGGGGGATGAACCAGAAAGAAACCAGGTTCAGAAGCGGAGGAACAGGGGTTAAAGCCACTGCGGAAATGTAGAATAACGCGGCGGCAACGGCTGCACTTTTCTCGCCATAGCGCACCGCCAGCGTCTTGACGCCTTCAGCTTTGTCGCCCGTTACGTCGACTATGCCTTTGGTGATTTCTCTGCCCGTGTTGGACAGGAAAGCCATGAGGGCAAAGAGCAGAACAGTTAACTGCAAGCCATCAGTTATTGCGATGCTTCCATAGATAAAGGGTATTGCCACGCATGTGCTGACAAGGAGGTTGCCTGGCAAGCCGCTTCGCTTTCCAACCGTAACATACGCCATCACCACGATCCAAGAGATTATCGCCACCACCAAACATAGAAAACTCGTAAGGTAAGCAAAGACAAAACCTACCACTGAAAGAACAAAAACAAAACCTAAAGTTTGTTGTTCGCTTACGGTTCCGCTTGGGATGGGACGGTGCGGCTCGTTTATGGCGTCAATCGCCCTATCGTAGTAATCGTTGATGGCCATGGAAGCGGCTGTTAGCATGAACCCTGTGGCGAAACCGTACAGCACGCCCAGCCACTCGGCGTTGAAGAACATGGGACCTGCCAGAACCGCGCCCACGAACACTGCGAAGCCCATCATTGCACAATTGACTGGCCGCATCAGCCGAACGAAACCGCTTATTTTCCCCATGACCGCTCGAACCTTGTTTTAAAGAAGCATTAGTTTCGACTCAGTTAATAAAATTCCCCTTTAAAGCGCGAAAACTGGCACTCTGCTATCGCCAAGCGCACAATTTTTAAGATGGCACATCATAAGACTGCCAACTTCAAGAAACCCTATTTTTCAGTTAAGGAAAAGATATTTCAGATAGAACCGTGAAATCTAAAATGTGTGGTTTCACACTAAAATTCAAGTTTTCAGAGGGTTCTTATTGATAAGAATTAAAAGAATTTATGAGTCAGCTGCAGAAGAAGACGGCTTCAGAATCCTCGTCGACAGGCT
>CAZWPI010000147.1:0-4259 GCA_964636055.1 uncultured Candidatus Bathyarchaeia archaeon | reverse complement strand
GGAAACAACGCCGAGTATCTCTTTAATGTTTTCTGCTTCAACCTTTTCATGTTTTCCTTCATGATGTGACATATTCTTCACCTCAAACACACTATAGACTGGTCACTCTAGTTAGGTGTTCTGCGCAAAAGTGACCAGCCTACTGACCAGCGTTGTTAAGGCACTCAGGGTAGTTTGCATCCCCCAACCCGTTTGATTTAAGCTTGGGCTGTTCAATTTTTGGTTCTGCATCGCTTCGCGGTTGTCTGTGAACGCTCGACAAGAGCTTATTTCCATAACTTGAAGGAAGAGTAAAAAGAGAGCTTAACTGAAGGTTATTTACTGAAGGTGTATGTGTGTTTATTCTTCTTCTGAAGCTTAAACAATCCTGTACCCGTTACTTTCGAGAGTATCTCGTTCTCTTTCAGGTGGTGGTCACTAAAGGACAACACGCCATTAGGCTTCAGCACTCTGTGCAGTTCAGTTAGCACCGCATTTTGGTCAGCTAGGTCATGAAAGACATCGTAGAGCAAAACAGCATCCAATGCTCCATCGGGAAGACCTGTGTTGCAGTCGGATTGAATCGTTGCCACGTTCTTCAGATTCTTTTTCTCGGCAATTTTCTCAACCATCTTAAGGGCCAACGGGTTAATGTCTAAGGCATACAGTTTGCCTGACGACCCCAGAGCCTCTGAGACGTAAAGCACGTAACTGCCTGGTCCACAGCCGTAGTCCAGTACGTGAAATCCAGGTTTTAGTCCCACTTCTTGCACGATGTCTTGGCGGGGGTTGAGAAAATCTCGAATCTTGAACCCGAAAGCCATTATTCTGAAACCAACATTTGACATCAAACATCACACTCCACATTTTTTCTTTCAAGATGTTCGTGTTTTACCTCAAGAATAATATAGGTTGGTCACGGAATTTGGGTTTTCTGTGTAAAAGTGACCAACTTAGTGGTCAGCCTGCTTAACCAACTCGTAAGTTGGAACTTTACTGTCCTTCCTCAACAGGACACCCTGCTCCTGCAGCTTTTTCACTCTCTCACGCACTATACGCCTGCTCGCTTTCCCTCTCATCGAAGTCACCTGCCGCGTGATCGCCGAAATATTCAGAGCGCCCTTAACAGCTAAAGCTTGAATTACGCATCGTGAAATTTCGTCTTGCGCGATGGGCTTTTGACGCAAATAAGTCTCAGCGTTCTTCAAACGTTCCGCCAGCTTCAAAGGTTCACCGTACACGCCTATGCCAAACCGGGCTAGTCCCAACGCGGCAGCCACCCCCTTGTATTCTGGGTTCTCAACAATCAGCTTTTCAAGAAGATCAAGCCTTTGAATTATCTCATCAAGTTTCTTGCTCAGGTTTTCTACGTTGGAAGAGGGTTTTTCTTTTCGGCTCAAAGCGGGCAACTTTCTCGTAATTAGAATAGTGTTTTCTGTTTAAATGATTGACTGCCTTGGGCAGTTAACTTATGCCTTTCAAGCAGGGACAGGATACGGCGGCAGGTTAGACATTTGTGTCGTGTTGAGTTTAGTATAGGTACGGATTGTTATGGTCTCTGTTACTCCAGCCGCTCCTGCGTTAGCCGCGTGGTTGCCGACTATGATTTGTATGCTTCCTGGCAAAACTGGAAAGACCGCGGTGCCGTGATTTCCAACCGTTATTTCGCCGCTGTCAAAGGTAACGCCGTTTGCAGAGTAAATGACCTGTGCGTATGTACGTGGCTTAGTTGAGGTGCAGTTAATCAAGACGTATCCGGATTTTGCCGCAGTGAACGGGCCGATGTTCGTGTAGCTGTTTGCAGCGTTGTTCACGGTTTGAGCGTCAACCCACACGGTTGACTGCAAGGCGGTGCCGTTTGAGGTTATTGATAGGATGCCGCTGGTGTTGTTGAGTCCGATTCCCACTCCGGCTAAGCCTGCTAATTGTGCGAGCAATGTGCTGTTTGCCTCGCTGGATGACCATCTTTCGGGATTTTTCGCTCATTTGTCATGCCTCAACAACGTTTATTTAGAACAAACGTTGTGTTTATTTAAACATATCGGGGCATGAGGCGCAAACATGATATACATTGGACTGGACGACACAGACACAAAAGAATCAAGAGGCACTGGAAAATTAGCCCGCGCAATAGCAACCACGCTTTCCGCGCATTCCACAATCTTCGGGGTCACCCGCCACCAACTGTTCGTTCACCCCAGCATACCTTTCACGTCGCACAACAGCTGCGCAGTAATCCACGCTGAAGCATCCACCGCAGCCATAACTGAACTCTACGAAGCCACACGAGAAATTATGCTGAACGACTTCATAACAGGAAGCGACCCAGGTTTAGCCATAGCAGCACATGACCAAATAACAGTAGCCCTAATCTCATTCGGGCTTGACGCCAAAAAAACCATTGTAACCCAAGAAAGAGCCAAACAGGTTGCCAAAAACTCCGGAATCCGCTTCGAAAGCCTCGGCGGCACAGGCGATGGCATAATAGGCGCCATCGCAGGCGTCGGCTTAGCCTCGCTGAAAAACGACGGCAGGTTCCTGCTGAAAGGCAGAAACAGGGAACTCGCGGCTGGAGTTCGCTCAGTGACAGAAATACTTGACGCGGGAATCGACGAAGTCCAGACGTTGAAGGGATTAGCCGTAAATGAAGGAAAAGTTAAAATTTTGAAGAACGCCACGCCGTCCTTCGTCAGAGGCAGAGCTGTGCTATTCGTGGAAGAACATGACGGCTGTCTAGTTGCTCTAAAGAGGGATTGAATCTTGCAGTTAAGGTACAAATTAGCAGCAGCCCTTGCCGCGTTGGCGCTAATCATCGTGGTAGTTTTCTCCATCCAATACTACGCCGCAAACAGGGAACTGAACACCGCAACCCTAGGCAACTACAACCTGGATGAAACGTTCAATGCGCAAAGCTTCATGTACGGTCCTCAAGGCTGGGCACCCTACAACTCCAAGCTGCCCATACAGCCAGGAGGCGACGTGAACACTGACGCGTACCACGTCATGTTCGTGGATTTAAACGCCACATCCAACCTGAACTCATCCTTCCCCTGCGTCAGAGTCGACTACGCATTCCAGAACCTGCGCGGAACTGCGGCGTTCCACGTTTACGGCTACATACAAGAGAACGGCGGCATATCATGGACGAACCGCGTTGACGGCTTAGGCGCCAGCGGCTGGTACGTGGTAGGCAACCCCGGCACCGCCGTCACTCTCGCTGGAGTTCAGCCACTGGAAGATTTCAATCATGTTCACGTTAAGGTTTCAAACAGGAACGGCGCCACCTACAACGACTTCGGCAATAACACTTACTTCATGAAATTTGACAAAGCAGGCAGCGGCCTAAACACGATGCACATAACGTCTAACCCCCGAACCCCCAGCGGTGAAGTAACATTCACTGGCAACGCGACGGGAACGTTTTACGTGGACTTCAGCGGCGACCGCATACAAGAAGATTTCATCCTGCTTATAGCCGTAAACGGAAACATCGCAGACGATTTTCAACTTAACCTGAAATCCAGTGTGCCGTAAGCAGGAGAGGAAAGTGGGGAAAGAGAAAAAGAAAAAGTATTTTGTGCTTTACGAAGTGTGTTTCTTGTCACTCATGGCCGCACTCGTCTACGTTTTCAAAACTTACTTCAAAACGCCCATAGGCTTAGCTGGGCATAACGGGCTTGTCTGGGTTATACCCTTCATTATGGGCATAGGGATTACCAGAAAATTCGGCTCATCATCCTACATAGGCCTGCTTTCAGGGTTGCTGATAGGCACCATCGGAATGAGCGATGAGGGCATCCTTAAAGTCTTCGAGTGGGCGGCTATGGGTTTTGCAATAGATCTCATAGCATTCGTTTTCAAAGGACACTTAGATAACGTTGCAGTCGGCTTCGTCATCGGAGCTTTCGGGAATTTGACTAAAGGCATCGTGAATTACTCCTTAGCCATTTTTCTGACTCCCGTTGCAAACGTAATCCTGCTGGGGATTGGCCCAATATTGACGTCTCACCTCATTTTCGGCGGAATAGGCGGCGTGATTTCCGCGGTAATCCTGAACCGAATCTGGCACCTTCGCTTTCCACGACGCACACCCAAAGGCGAACCCGAGAGTACACTTCAACTTCATTGAGCGCCAAAACAGTTATGTAAAAAATATTAAAGAGAAACGTATTCTCACTTCTAAGCGGCAGACGGCGGGGGTCTCCCAGTCTGGTCAAAGGAGCAGGGCTTAGGACCCTGTCGCGCAGGCGTTCGTGGGTTCGAATCCCACCCCCCGCACC
>CAZWPI010000146.1:0-4394 GCA_964636055.1 uncultured Candidatus Bathyarchaeia archaeon | reverse complement strand
GGAAGTAATTGCTGAGGAAAAACTAACAATTCGATTAAAGATGAAGGGTTTGCTGGGGCTTTGCACGCGAAATGTAGGAGAAAAGATGACATTTTCGAGTTGCTAACGACTATTGCTGTTAGCGCGTTTTCGTGCAAAGCCCTCTCAGCCCCTGTTGCCGCTCCTGTAACCCCAAAAAAGAGGGGGAAGATAGCTTGGTTCTTGCTGTGCGCTTACCGTTTTCTTAGCATTAGCACGATTACGATTGCGGCTACTACGATTGCGATTATGGCTGCTGTTCCTATGCCTAACACGTAGGTGTCAGTCATCGGTGCCGGCGTCGGTGTTGGCGGAGGAGTAGCCTGTGGCGCTTCCATCACGGTGAACGCGGTTTCTGCTTGTGAAGGCCAGTAACCATTAGTGCCAGCAAAAGTGGCGTAGACAGTGTAATCGCCTGGAATCTCAGGAGTCCACGTGTAATGGAAGAAGCCATTAGCGTCGCTGGTTGCGGTGCCTATGTCGTAACAGTTGTTGTTCGCGTCAATCACGCTCAAAGTAACGTTAACGCCTACAGCGTCCGCCGAAAGCGGTTTCTGCTGGTAAACGTAGCCCATCCAATCCTTCATGCTAGCATCAGACATCGCGGGAACACCGTTCGGGAACCGCGCCGCCTGCTCATTCTGCTGAGTGCCAGCGGAAACGTCCATCACCGAACCCTTGATTACCACGGGCGCCCCGAATGCCGTAGCAACGTCTGGCGCTGAAACCGTGGTAGCGCTGGGGCCTCTGCCAACAACGTAGATTCGGTTATCATAGCCATTGAACCATGTTGCATAGCCGTCTGCAATAGCATAGCTTGTGGTAAAGAACTCGCCAGTATAAGACGAGAGGGTCCAGATTTCCGTTCCGTCAGTGGCGTTAACAGCGCGTGCTAATGCACCCTTGTAAATCGGTGTTTGGATAGTGTGCTCAGTAGTAACCAGGTATATTACTCCGTTGCCAATGGCGTTTATGAATGTTGGATAAACACCCATAACATTGTAGAAGCCGGAACTAGTACTGTTGCCTTCGCCGCCGTTACCGTAGGTCCACAATAGCTTTCCAGTTGCCATGTCGTAAGTGTAGAGTATTCCTCCGAATCCACTGCTGTAGAGATTACCGTAAGCACCCACACCTTGTACGTAGGGAAAAGCTGGAGTGCCATAGTAATCAAAGGCTGTTTGAGCTTCAGTTGGACCCCAAAGGTACTTGCCGTCTGCCATGCTGTATCCTGTCCACTGCATAGTTTGCTGATATGCTTCAGTGAAGACACCAGCACCGCCGTTAGCGGTTGGGTCAGCCGGGCCTTGTGTGACAGTGACGTTTATTTTTGGCGGTTGAACTGTATTCCACCACAGTACTTGGCCGATTGGACCCTTAGTTGCGTTCAGGTTGACGCCGAAGTAAGTGTATGGACTCGAGCTTGAACCAGAAGTAGGCATACTGCCATTTCTGCAGACCAGCATGTTACCAAAGTAAGCGTAGAGTATTGAGGGCGAAGTAGTTAGCGTTGGCATCGAAACATTCCAGTCCCATAGGCTTGGCGCATAAGTAGGGACAGGCGCACCATAACCAGGGAGCATCACAATGCCGCCTGTCCAGCTTCCGTCAGTTATTGGTGGAATTACGGATGGTGATGTTGACGCACCTGAGTATTGGATATCCCATAGTTTAGAGAGGTTCCATTGGTTCAGATAATACGATGGACTGGTCGGGGTGCCCTTATTTTGGAAGGCATATAGCAAGTACTCGCCGTTTACGCCTAGAGCTGATGTGCCTGAGGGAACGTTAGTAATGTTGAACATTGGGGTTCCTGTATCTGCATCAAACGCCCGCAAAGGTCCATAATATCCACCGCCCGAGAATAGTATTGCTGGATAAACTCCGTGTTGATTAGGGTCATGAAGGGCATATATGTAGGCGAAGGATAGCGCAGGTACATCAGTGCGAGACCAAATAAGTTGTCCGGTTCGCAGGTCAACGCAGTCGGTAGGTCCAACTTGATTACCGCCAAAGCTTAATGACTCAGTGTAGTAAAGTTTTCCGTTGACAATTATCGGATTGGTGAATCTTTGATTGTATGCAGACCCTTCAAACCATGTGTCTCCCTTTATGAGAAAGTTGTTTCCTCCGACGACTCCGCCACTCTGAAGCGACTTAGTCCACATGATATGGCCAGTTTGAGGTCCTATTGCATCACCTGGATAACTCTGTTGTCGTGAATTAAAGCCAAAGCCAGAGTAGCCCGGTGAACCTGTGCCTAGCCAGTTTGAAGAGATTGTCCACCAGTCAGTGTTCTCACTGTATATTGGGCGTGTCCAGTACTCCGTTGGAAGCGGATAGCTAGTTATGGGCTCAGGCAACTGTTCTTCCTGCACGGTTAGTGTTGTTGATGCAGAGCTTGGCAAATAAGTATCGTTAAGCATCGGATTTTCTATAACTTGACCCCGGCTGACAATAGTGGCTGCATGGCTATAATCGTTGATGGCCTGTCCTGGGAACGTAAATTTGAAAGTGTATGTGCCGGCTTGGTCAGGAGTGTAAAGAATGTACTGTGATGATGTTGAGTCTGCAACGTAGTCAAACGTCTGTTCTTCCGTTTTATCATCAGGCGCTGTAATGGTGAGCTTGTAGTTATGGAATCTATAGTCGTTAGCTAAAGCTGCCTGGTCATAAACGTTGTTAAGCCAAAAGACAACAGTAGCTCTCTGACCGACACCTACAGGGTTAGGTGCCACATTAATGTAGGCGAAGGTTGGAATGTCTTGTGCAGGCGTATGAGCATTAATAGTTGGCACTAGAACCATAGAAGCTGCCATAGCAACAGTCAAGAATATCGCAATCGCAATAGCTGTCTTGTCTTTAGCAATTTTCATGTATTTTTCATTCTCCTTTATTTTGTAGAATTCTTTTTGTGCATGAAAACTTTTAAGTTTTTTGTAAGTAGAATTGATACCTACACCCTCCTTTCGAGAATACTAAAAAGATAAAATGAGCATAGTTAAAGATCTGACTGCTGCTTCAATCAGAATTATCGAGGTGAGAATACGGTGCCAGCGGATGCTGGCATCTTCATGTGTAGAAGGGAAAAAGCTGTAACTTTTTGCTTGTGGCTTAGAGGTTTCCATAAAGCTTATAATCGTTAAGCAAGGTTCACCCTTTCATGTGGGAGAGACCTGCGAAATGCATCTGATCAATTTCAAGGAGCTATCCGCTAAGCAGCTTAACGCTTTTATTGACATGGGCATCGAAGTTAAGCACAATCCAGGCAAGTATCGGAAAGCGTTAGACGCTAAGTCGTTGGCGCTTGTTTTCCAGAAGACCAGCACGAGGACTAGGGTGGCGTTTGAGGTGGCGATGACGCAGCTTGGCGGTCACGCGTTGTACATTGATTGGAGGACCACGAACTTTACGTTGGCTGACATTTATGATGAGACGCAGTATCTGTCGCGTAACGTTGACTGCATTATGGCGCGGTTGCTTAGGAACGCTGAGTTGCAGCGGATGGCGGAAGCGTCGTGTGTTCCGGTGATTAACGGTTGCGACGAGAAATACCATCCGAGCCAAGCCATTGCTGACTTGATGACGATTAAAGAGTTGAAGGGTAAGCTGAAAGGCGTGAAGCTCACGTTCATAGGCATCCACAACAACGTCTGCAACTCGCTTATTGAAGGCTGCACCAAGACTGGCGTAGAGCTTACCACGGTAACGCCGTTTATCAACGAGCATTCGCGTGATGAAGCGCTGATCCAAACTGCAAGGAAGACAGGGTTGTGGAAAACCACCTTAAACGCGAAAGAGGCAGTTGCGAACGCCGATTTTGTTTACACGGACACCTGGATTGACATGGAATTCTTCACCGACCCAAAGTTCGCAGCGGAAAAAGAAAAACGCCTCAAACTCATGATGCCCTACCAAATCAACAAGGAACTGCTGAAGAGCAGCAACGCATACATCATGCACGACATGCCCATTCACAGAGGATACGAAATAAGCACAAATATCATCGAAGATTCACGTTCTGTAATATACAAGCAAAGCGAAAACAGACTTTACTCAGCCAAAGCCATACTGCTAAAACTATTGAGCACTTAAGCGCTCGGAGAAGTCTATAGCCCCCTTATTTAAAGTATAAATAGGCTGGAGAGCGCTGGCGGATAGACCCCTCTACTGGTTTCTGCATCGTATTTTTATTAGGATTCAAGTATGCTGCTTAGCTTCTTTTACGTTAAGCGAAGACGTTGCCCCCTTATTTTTAAAGGGCTGAAACGTTGAGTGCGTCGTTGAGTGAGCTGGCAGTTTGGTGTGTGCCGTTTTCGGTTGTTCTGGTGTGTTATGGGTTATTCTTGTTTGGGTTTTGGGGAAATTGGATGATG
>CAZWPI010000145.1:0-4395 GCA_964636055.1 uncultured Candidatus Bathyarchaeia archaeon | reverse complement strand
GGCTTCAAAGATGCTGAACACTTGCATATAGGCTGGTTCAGCGCGAACTTGGATACAGTCGTCAACTACGTTCCAGCTCGGTTAACCGCTGTTCTCATAGTCGCAGCTGCAGCCCTGCTGGGATTAGACTACAAAAACGCGTGGGCAATCGCCAAAAGAGACCACCAGAAAACGCCAAGCAGAAATCACGGCTGGCCAATGGCAGCCATGGCAGGTGCCTTGCGTGTGCAGTTGGAAAAGCCTGGTCAGTACATCCTTGGAGAGCAGACTGAGCCGCTTACCCCAGATAAAATTCTGTTGGCGCTGAGAATTCGGAACATGGCTTTGCTCTTGTGTATGCTTCTCAGTCTGCCGATAATTTTGCTCACGCGACTGTACTTTTTCCCCTATTAGTTAATCGCACGCAGTTGCTGCTTCTGCTGCAAAACGTATTAATCGCAGTTTTCACTAATTTTGCCAAGGGATGTTCGCTCAAGATGATTAACACGGTTTTTCAGCAGCGCGGAAAACCGCATGCAGCAGGTAGCAAATATGCGTGTTTGTTTGATTAATCCACCTCGTATCCAACCGAAAGCATGGGGAAAACCGAACGTGGTTCCTCCTATAGGCTTGGCGTATGTGGCAGCCGTGCTTGAAAAGGCGCATGAAGTATGCATTATTGATGTGCCTACGGAGGGTTGGAGGAATCTTCAAGAGGTAGATGGGACGAAATATCGAGTGGGTTTAAGCAACGCAGAAATAGCAGACAGGGTCAAGCGTTGGTCACCAGACGTTGTTGTGATAGAAATTCCGTTTTCCGGCTGGTCTAAAACCGCGTTTGAGGTTGCCTCGACAGTGAAAGGCGCTAACAAGGAAGTTGTCACCGTGTTGGAGGGGCTGCATCCTTCTGCGAGACCTGAAGCTTGCTTGGCAAATTCTGATGTTGATTTTGTTGTGGTAGGTGAGCCAGAAATTTCCGTATTCGAGTTGGTTGAGGCGCTGGGGAAAGAAACGCGGGATTTCAAGAAAATAAGCGGCATCGGCTTCGTCGAGGATGGTGTGCCCGTTTTTACTTCGCCGAGACCTGTGCTGGAGGATTTGGATTCGCTTCCGTTTCCGGCGAGGCATTTGCTTCCGATGGAGACGTATTTTGCTGTGGTGAAAGAGAAGCCTTTGAGGGGAGAAGTTAGCAAGCCTTGGACGCTGATGGTTACTAGTCGGGGTTGCCCTTACAACTGCGTTTTCTGTACGCATCATATTGTTTGGGGAAGGAAGTGGCGTGGCAGAAGTCCTGAAAACGTGGTTGACGAGTTGGAGCAGGTTATCAAGACTTACGGTGTTAAGCAGATTGACTTTTTAGATGACAACATGACGCTTGACAGGAAGCGGATGGCGGACATTTGTGACTTGATTGTGGAAAGAGGGTTGCGCTTTGAGTGGTTTACTCCGAACGGTGTTCGAGCAGATACTCTTGACGAGACGCTTTTGAGGAAAATGAAAAGGTCTGGTTGCAAGAAAATTCGTGTCGCTCCTGAGTCTGGTGTTCAGCGGGTTGTGGACCAAATCATCGAAAAGAACTTGGATCTGAAAAGCGTGGAACGCGCTGTTGTCTTGTGCAAGAAGGTGGGAATTAAAGTGGGCTGTTTCTTTGTCATCGGGCTTATAGGTGAAACAAAAGAGGAAATAAGAGAAACCATAAACTTCGCGTATAAGCTCAGGCAGTTGGGCGCTGAAAGCTTCGTTTTCAGCATAGCTACACCTGTTTATGGGACTAGGCTTTATGAGCAGGCTAAGCGTGGTGGCTTCTTGAGGGAGTGTTTCAGTGATGACGCTTTGGCTGCGGTTGAGCCGCTTATCGAAACGCCAGAGTTTTCTGCGGACGATTTGGTGGAATTGTGCGCTTTGGCTAATATGGTGAATCCCACGTTTACCCGTGACAAGCTGATTAATGCCATTCGGAACCCGAAGAAAGCGGTAAAAGTGCTTTTGGGGAAAATGTGAGAGAGCCGCAAACCTGTCGGTTTTTGTTTTTGGGCGAAGTGGCAGAAGCTTTAATAATCGTTTTTTGCTCTAACCCCTTTCGGTTGATGGGGTGGGTTGAATGAAAGTTGTGATCCACTGGAGCGGAGGCAAAGAGTGCTGCTTGGCTTTTCACAAGGTGGTTGAGCAGGGTCACGAGGTTGCCTATCTTCTTTCCTACGTTTACACGAAGCCGTACGTTTTTCACAGTTTCCCGCTGATGGAGCTGCAGTCTAAGGCTTTGGGAATCCCTCAACTTAAGGTTAAGATCAAGAAATCGTATGAGGATATTCTTGCGGCGCTTGGTCGCCTTAACAGGGAGGAAGGCGTGGAAGCGTTCGTAACAGGCGACATCGTTGGGGCTGGCTGCGCGCAGATTCATCAGACTTACTATGATGCCATGTGCGAGCAGCTGGGCATGAAGTTGATTATGCCGAATGAGAATCCGTCTAAGGACACTTACCACGTTCTGAAGGAGGAGATCGCTGCAGGCATAAAACCCATAATGAACTGCATAAACCAAGATCACCTTGGCGAAGAATGGCTGGGACGCGAACTCAACGAAGCTTCAATCCAAGAGCTGAAAGCCCTAGCTGACAAACAGGAAATCGACGTCTGCAGCGAAGACGGACGAGGCTTCCACACCATGGTTCTCGATGCACCACTCTTTAAAGAACGCTTAGAAATCGGCAAGTTCAAGAAGAAGAAGTACAAGGAAAAAGCCAAAAACTGGAAGAGAAACTGGCTCTACATGGACATAAAAGAAGCATCCCTAAAACCAAAAAAATAACCACAACTCATCTTATGCCGAAAAACAACGTTCCACAAACAATCAACCACTTGGTGGGCGTTGAACTGTTGTGCTCACGACAGTCTATACCCCCTCTTTAAATAGTTTGAGCGAGCAGTATAGGCAAATCGTCAGCAACAGAAAAGTTATTGTGCTCAAACCAACACAAACCGCACACAAAGGAGAAACAAACATGCCTATCGCGTTTATAATCGGAACCGCAGGTTCTGGCAAGTCCCTGTTCACAGCAGCCTTAAGCGAATGGCTGAAAATGTCAAAACAAGACGTAGCCGTCGTGAACTTGGACCCTGGTGCGCTAAAACTGCCTTATTCGCCTGATGTGGATGTGCGAAACTACGTGGATGTCGGCGATTTGATGGAGAAATACGGTTTAGGACCCAACGGAGCCTTAATTCTGGCTGCTGACCTCATAGCAGACGAAATCGAAAACATCACAAAGGACATCGAAGCCGCAAACGCCGACCTCGTTCTGGTGGATACGCCAGGGCAGATGGAGCTGTTCGCGTTCAGAGCCAGTGGTCCTTACATTGTGAACGAGCTTACAAGGGAACCTAAAGCCATAGTTTACCTGTTCGACGCGGTTTTCTCCATTAACCCGTTGAATTACGTTTCTAACATGTTTCTTTCAGCAGCCGTCTACAACCGCTTCTTCCAACCGCAAATGCACTTGCTTTCAAAGTGCGATTTGCTTCCGGAAAAAGAGGTTACAAAAATCGCTGACTGGGCTACTAACCCCCGAGCTTTAGAAGATTCAATCGAGCAGAAACTGGAGGGCACAAAGCGCCTTTTCAGCAGAAACATGATGCGCGCGATAAATCAGCTCGGCATAAAATTCCTGTTGATTCCGGTTTCAGCCAAAACAAACAAAGGATTGACAAATGTTAACACCGCTCTGGAGCGCATTCTAACCGGAGGAGAAAAATACACATACTAAGGCTAACGTTCGCCGATAGCTCTACGTTTTCTCATCGTTACCAATAAGTACCCAGCTTGCGGCAAAAGCCCCCCGTTTCGCCTTTAACGGATCATCCGCGCCAGCGATTACTATCACATCATTGTCTACTGGTTCAAGTTTTTCAAGAATCTCATTTGCGGCTTCAGGGAACTCTTCTTCTATGCTGTTGCTCACCGACTCAATCATTAAGCGGCCATTCTTAGAAACTATAACAAGAGCACGCCTGGCTCCACCCATTATAGCTGCGTCTCGCTGGTCTATCCCCGACTTGACCTTATGCCCCTTGTTCTTGACCAAAAAGGCATAATTGTATTCCGAAGTTGTTAAAGCTGTCTTTTCGATTTCAACTCTTTTGGGGAAAAAAACCTCAAAGTTTTTCCAGACTCTCAAACCCTTATCTGTGAGAGTGCAGCCCTCTTTTGAAGTTGCAATCAAGCCAGCATCCTTCAGGCGGCTTATTATTGTGCGGATGGCACCTTCTCCAACATTTAGTTTCCCAGCCAACTTGTTACGCCCGATCGGCTTCTTAGCCACAAGCTCCAACGCATAGAAAATGTGGAACATGGAAAACGTAGTGGATGGCCCTGGACCTTTTGGGCTAGCAAGGCTTTCAATAAATCTTTTGAACTGG
>CAZWPI010000144.1:0-4511 GCA_964636055.1 uncultured Candidatus Bathyarchaeia archaeon | reverse complement strand
ATGGTTGACGCTTTCGCAAGAAGCCCAAACCACAACGTGAAACTCTACATCGCAGACAAGCAGCGCAACCCCTTCAACATGGAAAAAGCCACAGCGCACGTGGTCATCCCCGACTTGAACCCCGAAGAAATCTGCAGGTTCGCAGAAGCAAACAAGGACAAAATCGACTTCGCCATAGTTGGTCCAGAAAAACCCATAATCGCAGGCGTGCGCGACCTCGTGGAACAGCGCACGGGCATACCTGTCATCTGCCCCAAGCAAGACTACGCCATAGAAGCCAGCAAAGTGCAGCAGCGCCTTTTGTTTCAGGAAATAGCGCCCGAAGCAAACCCGCGCTTCAAGATTTTCAACCCCAAAGACTACAACGGAACAAGCGACGTCAAAAAAGCGGTTTACAGCTGGCTCAACCAGCTTGAAAACAAAGCCGTAGTCAAGCCTGACAAGCCCGCGGCGGGAAAAGGCGTAGGCGTCTGGGGAGACCACTTCACCACGCGCGAACAGCTTTTCGACCATTTCATGTCGAACTTCCAGTACAGCGCCGTGATAATAGAGGAGAAAATAGACGGTGAAGAATCCAGCTTCCAAGCTTTATGCGACGGCAAACACCTCGTTGCGCTGCCCGACACGCGAGATTACAAACGCGCCTTTGACGGCGACAAAGGACCCAACACCGGCGGCATGGGCTCCTACAAAGACGCAAGCGACACGCTGCCATTCCTAACGGCGGCTGAAAGAGAACGTGAACTCGTATTAGCCACAAGGATTTTCGAGAAATGGAAGACAAAAATAGGCGACACCTCAGCGCTCAGAGGCGTACCCTTGTACTTGGCTTTCATGCATACAGGCGCGGGGCTTAAGGTTCTTGAAAATAACAGTCGTCCAGGCGACCCTGAAATCATCAACATCTTGCCCATCCTGAAGGATGACTTCGTTGATGTCTGCTTCAGGATTTTGGAGGGCAACTTGACAAGCGTTGAGTTGGAGAAGGCAGCGACGGTTTTGACCTACAAGGTTCCGCCTGGTTACGGAGGCTACGCGGATGTCTATCCAAGTCTGGTGGATAAGACGGCTGTTGACACTGCCGTTGACCTTTCAAAGGCTTACGCGCTTGCAAGCAAGTACGGCGACCGAATCCGCGTGTACCCGGCAGCCATGGAAGTCCGAGACAGCCAAGTTTACGCCTTGAAGTCTCGAGCGGTGGGCGTGTTAGGCGTCGGCGAAAACATTGAGGAAGCGCGACAAGTCTCGCTGGAAGGTGCCAAAGCGATTAAGGGTGGCGCGTTGTGGAACAGGACGGACATAGCTTCCAAGCAGCACATAGCGCAGAGCGTAAGCCACATGGAACGGTTGAGGCGTAAGCCTTGACGCGCGTTTTCGTATCAGACTGCGAGGGACCCATAAGCAAAAACGACAACGCCTACGAAATCACCGCGCGCTTTGTTCCAGGCGGCGCCAAGCTTTTCACGCTCATAAGCAAGTATGACGATGTGCTGGCGGATGTTTTGAAAAAGCCCGGTTACTCGGCAGGCAGCACACTGAAACTGATTTTGCCTTTCCTTAAAGCCTACGGCGTCACTGACAAGCAGATGGAAGAGTTCTCCGCTCAAAACCTAATCCTAATCGCAAACAGCAAAGACACCATGCAGCACGTGAGGACAGTAGCAAGCGCCTTCATCGTCAGCACCAGCTACGAACATTACATCAAAGCGCTCTGCATAGCCTTAGAGTTTCCCTACGCAAATACGTATTGCACCAAACTGAGCCTCGACAAATACGCTGTCACCGAACAAGAAAAGGTGCGGCTGAAAGAAATCGCAAAAGAAATCGCGCAGATGCCGATGATACCTATGCCTGCAGCGGCAAAAGCGATAGAAGACTTTTCGGTTGCTGACCAAGAAGCGATTGGGCGGCTGGACACGATTTTCTGGAACGAAATCGCAGGCATGGACTCGGGCAAAATTTTCTCTGAAGTGACCACCGTGGGCGGGCGCCAAAAAGCCGCTGCCATAGAGGATGCGGTGGCAAAGTTGCATGTGCCGCTGGAAGACGTGATGTACGTGGGCGACAGCATAACCGACGTGGAAGCTTTTCAGCTTGTAAGAGAGAACGGCGGATTAACAGTTTCCTTCAATGGCAACAATTACGCGGTGAGGAACGCTGAAATCGCGGTTTTGTCCGAAAACAGCGTAGTCACAGCCGTAATTGCCGATGTGTTTTGCAGGCGAGGAAAACAAGCGGCTCTGAATCTGGTGGAAAACTGGAACCTGCAGTCTCTTGAACGCAGCGGAGTGGTAAGCCTCTCGCTTCTGGACCACCTTTTCACGCTTTACCCTCAAACCTTGCCTAAGGTTCAAATAGTAACAGCGGAAAATATGGAACCGATGGCAAAAGAAAGCAGCGAATTTAGAAAAAAAATCAGGGGAGAAGCCATTGGGAGGCTCGGATAAAATGCCTGTTGACGCCAAGATAGAGGACACCTACGCCGAAGCCTTTTCAGGAGTTTTCTGCCGAGTAATAGTCACGGCTGATGACCATCGAACAGTGCGCAGCGCGGCTGAAGACTCTACAGCCACGCCCTCCGTGGTCATCGGCAGATTAGAAGGCGGCGTTGAGAAGTGGCTTGGCGAAAACGAGACCCCAGACCAACGAAAAGGCGCGTTGTTGCAGTTTTGGGGCGGATTAGACCCGAAAAAAAGGTTTTCCGATTCGTTGAAGAAGTTTGAGGCTGAACTTTCTTACAGAATCCGCCAAGACATACTTGTCAAGCCGTTCACGGCGGTTTTCGACGCGTTGCCCAACGCTGAGGGAAAACTGGACATGATGACTCGCGTGGGGCACTGCGGCGACGGCTACGAATGGGTGGAAAAACGCAGCGGCAGAGAAGTTATCGTGGTGCCCTTGATGGTTCCCGACTTCATCATCGAACGGTACTTGGGCTATGCGCGCGGCGTGATGGGCGCGAACTTTTGGGTGATGTGCAAGTCAAAGGAGGCGCTGCGGAAGGCAGGGGAAAAAGCGTTGGAAGCCATCCACACGGTAAGCGGCGTGGTTACTCCGTTTGATGTTTGCTCGGCGGGCTCAAAGCCTGAAACGCGCTATCCCATAATAGGTCCAACTACGAATCACTCATATTGCCCGAGCCTTAAGCCGAGGCTTGGCGATGCATTCAAGGTGCCCGACGGCGTGCGTTACATCCCCGAAATAGTGATAAACGGGGTTTCGATGGAAGCCGTCAAAGCCGCCACTAAAGCAGGAATCGAAGCAGTCCTAAACATCGACGGCGTGGTGAGGGTTTCGGCTGGCAACTACGGCGGCAAACTGGGCGCTTATAGAATTAACTTGCGTGAGTTGTTTCCATGAGCCGCTTTGACATGGTTGGTTTCGGAGCGCTTAACGTGGACAAACTCTTCAAAGTAAACAGGCTTGCCAAGGCGGAAGGGGAAAGCTTCATAGAGGATTACGCGGAAGCCTGCGGCGGGTCAGCCGCGAACACCGCAGTAGGCTTGGCAAGGCTCGGCTGTAAAGTGGGCTTCATAGGCAAGGTGGGCTATGACAGAGAAGGCGACCTGCTCCTCAAAGATTTCCGTGCGGAGGGCGTAGATACCGCGGGAACAATCCGCACAGAGCAAGGCGAAAGCGGTTCAGTCTTGGGCTTCGTGGACAAAAAAGGCGCACGAGCATTGTACATTGATTCAGGCGTCAACGACACCATAACGTTGGATGAGGTAAACAGCAGATACGCTTCGCGAGCACAGTTTTTGCATTTAACCTCATTTGTCGGAGAAACATCATTCCAAACACAAAAGCGGCTCTTGGATGCCATCCCAGACAGCGTCAAGGTTAGCTTCGACCCTGGCGCGTTGTACGCAAGGAAAGGCTATGCGTCAATGGAGCCTATCCTAAAGAGGACGTACGTTTTGATGCCTAACGCCATCGAGCTTGAACTCTTGACGGGAAAGGTTGATTATTGCAAAGGCGCGAATTTAATGGTGGGAAGGGGCGTAAAAATCGTGGCTGTCAAACTGGGCGCCAACGGCTGTTACATTACAGACGGTCGCGAACAGCACTTGATAGAACCCTTCAAAGTGAAAGTCGTGGACACGACGGGTGCGGGAGACGCGTTTTGCGCGGGGTTCCTTTACGGCTTAATTAACGAAAAAAGCCTCGTGGACTGTAGCAGGCTGGGTAACTTTGTGGCTTCAAAATGCGTCATGAAAATGGGCGCTAGAGCGGGGCTTCCGTTCGCCAAGGACTTAGAACTTCTTGGTTAAATGGTCGATGAGGCTTTCGAAAACGAGTTTTCCATCGCCGTACTGCGACATCTGCGCTTGCCGTGTCCAGTCGGGCTGCTGCCACCAGTACATTGCCCTTTCAGGATGCGGCATCAAACCGAAAATCGTTCCTTCGCTGTTGCAGATGCCCGCGATGTCGTGGAATGCGCCGTTCGGGTTCGTTGGGTATTTGCCGTCGGCGACGTTGCCTTTTTCGTCGCAGTAGCGGAAAACCATCAT
>CAZWPI010000143.1:0-4564 GCA_964636055.1 uncultured Candidatus Bathyarchaeia archaeon | reverse complement strand
TGGTGTAAGCGGGGTCGCTGTTGGTTATCTTGCTGGAAAGACATTTTTCTTTGCTTCTCAGAACCAGAACCGCACGGTGGCCCAACGTGTTCTTGAATTCAAACGTCGAAGGGCATGACTTCAATGTTATCTCTTTGTTGGCTGCTTCGCTTAGTTCCGTTGCCTCTTCAGTGGTGAGGGTTCTTTTCACTCTACGGTCGATTATGGTTTTCCCCTGCCCCAAAGTGGCAAAGTTGCATCGCAGCGCCAAGTCTCCGTCCTTCACGTTTATGCCTGCGCCGACGGCTTCGATTATGCCGCGTCCAGTGCTGTACTCGAACGGGTCGTATCCCAAGAGCGAAATGACAGCCACGTCGCTCTCAGGTGCGATGCCTTTTCTAACCGTGTACATTAATCCAGTTTTGCCGTTTCTGGCGAGAAAATCCATGTTAGGGGTTTTAGCCGCTTCCAACGGCGTTCTGTTCCCCAGCTCGGCAATTGGCAAATCGCCCATGCCATCAATAGCAACGATTATCAGCTTCAACGCAGGAGCTTTTCCTCCCTTAACGCCAGATGGCTTAACTTTGCACATAAGCTTTATTTCTTTTTTGTGTTTATACCCTGTTTCAAGTTTCCCTAATTTCCGTTTGCACCGCCCGTAGTGTTCCCTTGGCGTCACATCGGTCTGTTCGAAACACCTTCGAAAGAAATCTGTTCGAAGCTCGATTTTTCTGTTGCCGCGTACTAACTGATGCGAATTGCAGAAATTATGCAGCAAGAAGTGCTGTAAAGCGCGCAATCCATGTTCGGCTTAGTCACTATGTTCTTGTTTTGGGTTTGCGTATGCCAAGAAAGCATCACCGAGTTAGCTGAAAAATTCTGAACAATGAAATCGTAAGCCAGCGTGGTTGCACTTGGCGATTCTAAGTAGCTAACGGTGAAACCTGATCCCCCGCCATTAAGAGGTGAAACTGAGACTAATGAAGTGTCACCATCCTCGTGCATTACGATTTGTGCGTAAGAAAAATTGCCGATTGTCCCAGTGACGCCGTCTAGGGTTGCTTTGCACTCCGTAAACCTTACGATTCCGAAGTTCGCTAAAGTGCTGATGGTGTCGTTAACCTTTGGTCGCTCCACTATCCATTCCGCCGACAGCATAGAGGAATTGTAAACAACAACCTTTTTGAAGGCTTCACCCCGAGTGACATCATGAAGTTCTATCGACCAAGTGCTGGCGTTTTCGTTTATGAGGCTTATAGAGGCTGTGATCGTGTCGCCTGATTGAACGTGAAGGCTCGGGATGCGAACCAAATAATCAGGATAAAGTTCATACCACGCGTAATAGGCAGACCCGCTGCTTATGTACTCCTGCTCCGTGCCCATCTGAATCAAAGTTTCTTCTCCGTATCCACCTATTCCTATCCACACGCCTGAAAAAGTGTTATTTTCCGAAGACTTGACCTCTGGCACTGCCCAAGAACCGCTTACGCTGGTCACTACCGGCGACTTATTTTGAATGTCTGAAGCTACCATGTAGCCTGACCACTGCGAAAGCCGTATAGACGTTGGTTCGTTTACTTGGCTTGGGCTTGTCAAAAACAGGCTTATGGAATAACCAATTACGATAATGTCGATGATGATCAGCACTACAGCCATTGTTGTATAACGCTTCGAGCTGTTGGTTTTGGAGAAAACCATCTGTCACCTTTTACATTAAAGGAACAGGAGCCTTATTTAAGAAAATTGGAACAGCTTAAGCTTGAAAAAATCGACATTAAACCTTGCTTACAAGCTTTCTCTGAATCCTGACAAAACATCTCTAATCGATTGGATTAGAGGATGCTTTATTTCCGTGGGGACCTCAAGCTTCTCCAAGCGGTTTACTCTAAAGTATATGGGTGGATGAGGGTCTAAACCCAACCATTCTTGAAGCCGAAAAGACGGAGTCCGTTCGTTCAGCAGTCGTTGGAAGCCGATTTTTTCAAGGGCACCAGCTAAGACTTCTGGCTGTCCCATCTTAATGGCGGATACGAGGTCAGCTCGTGCTTCCAAGAATTTGGCGATGAAAAATATAACTACCATCACAAGCCAGAAGTAGCCAAAGAACAGGAACGAAGTGAAAATCAGCGGGAATAATGTGAACAGCACGTAGAATCTGAAGAGAAACTCGGCAGAGGTTAACCCGTAAAGAAGAAGAGGGTCGCGCCCTTTTAGGTGACCGAACTCGTGACCCAACACGCTGATAACTTCCGGCTCCTCAAGCTGAACTAGAAGACCAGTAGTTATCAAAACCACACCGCGACTTGGGCTGGGACCAGATGCCGCAGCGTTTGGAACCATGGTGTTTGACACCACGATTTTAGGCATCGGAAAACCGAATTTGTCTGCGACCTTTTTTACGAGCTCGTAAACGTTCACTTTTTTAGCCGCTAGGTTCTCAGGTTGACATGCTATGCCATTTTTCGCGAAGACTTTTTGTGCTTCTCCGCAGTCAATTTCGCCTCGCTTAGCCAAAATTTCGTCATACATTTCTTTCTTTATAACCAGGAGTTGATCTCGTGTGAAGGATTGCGTGGTGTCATCGTGTTCTTTCAAGGGCAAATTGTATTTTAGAAGGTGAATTATGGGGTTAGCCTTGGTGATGTACCAATCCGCTGTTCTGGAAATGAATTTGCTGGAGTAGAAGACGAAAACGAACTGGACTGCTATTAGAATTAAGGGCGCAATCCAGAAAGCCTGCGGATACAGCGTGATTAAGACTATGAAAATTGCCATGCCGAAACCTATGAATATTACGAAAAAGAGAATTTGAGTTTCAAGAAACAGGCGTTGGAAGGACTTTTCCTTCTTTTTAAGCTCCTCTGGAACTATGTCTTCGCCTTCTCGCCAAGCAAAGTACAGCGTTGCCTTTCTGGCGTTTTCCTCGAACATTTGCACTACAATGACAACATCTTGTTTTGCCTCTTCAATAGCTGTGGAAGACACTCCCCCGTCGATGGGAATTAACTTAACTTCTATCGGAATGGTGCCTTTGACTTCGGCTTTGAGAAGTTGTTTTCCCTGCAGATCTAGAACCACGTAAGAGAGGAAAGGGACGCCGTCTGTTGTTTCCCTATAAAAGTTAGTGAACCGCTGCTTCTGGGGGAGAAAGTACTGCGTGTACATGAACACAAATAGTTTGTCCATGTAACTAGCTGGTATCTCTGTTGCTATAGTGTAAGAAACAGCTTGGGCCATTCTGACTCAAATCTCAACTTAGCTTATGTTCAAATCAATAAACTTCCTTTTTATAACTCTATGGGTAAAGCTTTAGAGAAAGAAACTGCGCCTGATCAAGCACAGTTCCCACCATAAGAGAAGCTATAAATAAGCTTTCAGAAATAGTTAAAACCGCACACTTGGGTGAAAGTTTTGAGAGTTGGCTTTTTTGTTTGGGAATATCCTCCTAGACTCGTCGGTGGTTTAGGCACTTACGCTGAATACTTGGCACACGAGTTCGTTGATATAGGACACGACGTCTCGGTTTTCACACTTAACGACGGCAATCTGAAAACCAGAGAAATTCTACGAGGCGTAGAGGTCCATCGACCTTTAATTGCAGACGCAAGCAACATTTTTCCGTTCTTCGTGGTTGACGACCTAAAGAAATGGGGCACAAACATCAAACTTTTCAATGACATTTTCATTTACAACATTCTAAGCGCAACAAAATTTCTTAACGGGCTAATACAAAAAGAAAACTACCATTTCGACGTCGTCTGCGTTCACGATTGGCTAAGCAGCGTGGCAGGCCTCGTGATTAAGAACGAATCCAAGATTCCCGTGGTCTTCCACGCCCACAGCAGTGAATGGGGCAGAAGCGGAGGTCACGGATCCGAGGTAGTGTCGCACCTAGAGAGCGCTATGGCTCAAAATGCGGATAAAATAATAACTGTGAGTTACGCCATGCAGCAGGACCTGATAAAGCACGGCTGGCCCCAATCAAAAATCAGCGTTGTTTGGAACGGCGTAGACCCTGACCGCTACGACCCGCGCAAAATTAAACGAGAAGATGTAGAGAAAATTCGAGAGTTATACCAAGTGCCTGAGGACTGGAATATGCTTCTTTTCGTAGGAAGACTCACTTGGGTGAAAGGCGTCAGAAACTTGTTGCAAGCAATGCCCAGTGTATTAAGGGAATATCCCAACACCAAACTTGTGATTTTAGGTAAAGGAGAAGAACAAGCGGACATTGTGGAAACGGCTGAAAGACTGGGTATAAAAGACAAGATAGTCTACCGTTTTGATTTTGTTCCTGAGAACGAAAGAATCCTGCATTACGCCGCTTCAGACATATGCATTTTTCCATCCACCTACGAACCCTTCGGCATAGTCAGCTTAGAGGCTATGTCCATGGAAAAACCAGTAGTTGTAGGCGCGCGAGGCGTGGTAGGTTTCAAAGAACAAGTGATAAGCTCTGGTCCAGACCAAAACGGAATGCATGTTAATGGCGAGGACCCTGCGGATATAGCGTGGGGAATAAAAGAGACCCTTAAAAACCCTGAAAAAGCGAGAAATTGGGGCGAGAACGGACGCAAAAGAGTGC
>CAZWPI010000142.1:0-4567 GCA_964636055.1 uncultured Candidatus Bathyarchaeia archaeon | reverse complement strand
TCGCTGAACTCCTCCGGGCTCATCCCCGTTTTCGCCACCTTTTCCGCCACTTTGACAGCTGCCTCTTTCACCAACGGCGCAACCTCATCATAGTTCGGAATGCCTTTGCGTCCACGCTTAGAGGACAGGTACTGGCTTATAGCCGGCTGGCTTGTGCCAAGCTTTTTGGCTGCCTGTTCCTGCGTGTAACCGTACTTCTTAACAAGCTCTTTCGCCACGAAAGCCCTGTAAAGCGGCAGAAAATGGCGGGCAACGTATTCACATGAAGTAGACAAGGGTGACCAACCGAAGTCACATATATAACATGCTTATATTTAAGCAATTTTCCAAAACCAAACATGGAAAACCCACAGAACCCAAAACAACACTCGTCACCCACACCTAAACACTATATAAAAGGGAGGAGGGTAGTCTCGTGAGCACTACAGTTCAGCGCATCAACATGCTTTTATTAGCGACGATAGACTACAATAGCAAAAACTGTATGGCGTTAACGAAGGCATAAGAGCATGGTGAATCTCAGGCTGCACGAACTGAAAATTCTCTCCGCTTTAGACAAGCTTGGCGGAAAAGCCTCAGTGGAACAGTTAATCAGCGAAGCCAGGTTGTCCGACGCTGCTGTTATGCGAACAGCCTTAACTTTGCAGGAGAAAGGTTTCGTTAAAATACACGCAAAACCAGAAACCCTGATCAAGCTGAACGCCGAAGGAAAACTAGATTCCGAAAACGGCTTGCCCGAAAGGCTACTCGTAAAAGGCTTGGCCACGTTAGGCGGAAAAGCCGGATTAGACAAAGCTGTTGCAGAAGCAGGTTTAGAGCCGAAGTTTAGGCAAATCGCTTTGGGCTGGATTCTAAGGAAAAACTGGGCGGTTTACGACTCGAAAACCAAGACGCTGCGAATCGCAGACCAGCTTCACCAAGTCGCGGTTCCCGAAGGCAACGACGAAAAACTATTGCGGTATCTGCATGGCAAAAACCAAGCGCCGCTAAACGCGTTAAGCGCTGAACTGCAAGCAGCAGTGCAAACCCTGAAGAAACGGAAACTGCTGACCACAGAAGACAAAACCCGCAGAATTCTGGAAATCACCGCCGCAGGCAAACAAGCCGCAAAGCAAGGCAAAGCAACCGCTGAGGAAGTCACGCAACTCACGCCAGAACTCATCATCACCGGCAAGTGGCGGACCACAAAACTCCAAAAATACAACATCAAAGCGCCTGTGGCGAAGACATGGCCTGGAAAGAAACACCCCTACCTGAGCTTCCTCGAAGAAGTACGCGCAAAACTGGTCACCTTAGGCTTCAAGGAGATGACAGGCACAAACGTGGAAACCTCCTTCTTCAACTTTGACGCTTTGTACACGCCTCAAGATCACCCAGCCAGAGAAGAGGTCGGCATCTACTTCGTCAAAGACCCCGAATTCGGAGACATAAGCGCCTACAAAACTGCAGCAGCCAACGTTAAGGCTACGCACGAGAACGGATGGCGCACTGGCTCAACAGGATGGCGCTACAAGTACTCAACACAAGAAGCGAAGCGCTTGATACTCAGAGGACACGGCACATGCCTCAGCGCAAGAACGCTGTTAAGCCCAAACTTGGAAATTCCGAGCAGATACTTCTCCATCGCCCGTTGCTACAGACCAGAAGTCGTGGATAAGACACACCTCAGCGAATTCAATCAAGTTGAGGGCATAGTCATCGACGAAAAGCTCACGCTGCGGGACTTACTGGGTGTTCTGGAAAAGTTCGCGCTTGAAATCGCCGGCGCAGACAAAGTGCGCTTCAAACCTGACTATTTTCCGTTCACTGAACCAAGCGTGGAGCTGAGCGCTTACAAGGAAGGTTATGGCTGGGTCGAGTTTGGCGGTTCAGGAATTTTCAGGCCTGAAGTTACTTTGCCGTTGGGCGTGAAGGTGCCTGTTATCGCTTGGGGCTTAGGCATTGACCGCTTGTTCATGATGCGTGCGGGCATCGATGATATCCGCTGTATTTTCAGTCAGAGCCTTGATTGGCTGAGGAGGAAAGAGGTGGCGTAGAATGCCGACGATTGATGTTGAATGTGCTGAGTTGGAGCGGTTGCTTGGGTGGAACTGGCAGGGCGACGTGGAGAAGCTGGATTGGCTCTTGGCGTTTGTCAAGAGCGAAGTGAAGCTCTACAACGCGCAGGAAGGCGTTGCAAGCATCGAAATCAAAGACACGAATCGTCCTGACTTGTGGAGCGTCGAGGGTTTAGCTCGAGCGTTGCGTGGCTTCCTCGGACTTGAGAAAGGACCAAGACGCTATGAGGTTGACAAGCCTATTTTGGATGTCAACGTTGCCGCTCAGCTCACCACCATACGTCCGTTCATCTGCTGCTCGGTCGTCAAAGACGTGAAACTCACGGATGCAATTATTCGCGGGCTTATGCACCTGCAGGACAAGCTGGATCAGACTTACGGAAGAAACAGGCAGAAAACTTCCATCGGAATCTACAATTATGATTTGATTTCTCCGCCCTTGAAATACTCTGTCACGGAACCATCTGCCATCAGCTTTGTTCCGCTTGGCTTCGAAGAAAAGATGAACTTGGCAGAAATTCTGGGAAAGCACCCAAAAGGCATAGAGTACGGTCACATAGTCAAAAAGCACAGCGTTTATCCGATTCTGTTGGATTCGAACCGGAAAGTGCTGTCGTTTCCGCCCATTATAAACTCGAACGATTTGGGCAGGGTCACGGAGGAAACGCGGAATTTGCTCGTGGAAGTCACAGGCACCATGCACCAGACAGTGCTTAACACACTGAACTTGGTGACGTTGGCGCTGGTTGATCGAGACGGAGAAGCGTATGCCGCAACAGTGCGCTATCCTGATGACTCATTTTACGCTTCTAGAAAGGTGGTGACTCCAGACTTCAGCAACAAGCGAATGGACTTGAGCGTGCGATACGTGAACGAGATTTTGGGGCTTCAGCTAAGTGCCGAGCGGATGGCGGATCTGCTTTTGACTGCGGGTTTCGGGGTGGAAAAGGTCAGCGAAGAAAGCGCGGTGGTGCTGGTTCCGTGCTACCGTGTTGACGTGATGCATCAGGTGGATTTGGTGGAGGACATCGCCATTGCCTATGGGTACAACAATATCGAGCCGTTTTGGCGTGAGCTGCCCACAACTGGAGGCGTGAAGCCTGAACAGCGGCTTATTGATGTTGCACGCGAATTCATGGTCGGCTTGGGCTTTCAGGAAGTCTTAACTTACACGTTGACGAGTCCAGAGAGCCTTTTCGACAAGATGAGCCAAGAAAAAACGCGGATTGTGGAAGTCGCTAACCCGAAAGTGGTGACCATGTCGTGTTTGCGGAACTGGCTTTTGCCGAGCTTAATGGAGTTCCTTGGCAGCAACCAGTCGGTGGAGTTTCCCCAGAAAATCTTCGAGTTAGGCAAAGTGACGCTTTTGGACGAGACAAGGGAAACGAAGACTCGGGATGAGGAATGGCTTGCAGCCGCGACAACACATCCTACTGCCAGTTTCAGCGAAGTCAAATCTGCGTTGGACGCGTTTTTCATGAATTTTGGCGTGGAGTGGCAGATAAAAGAAACAGGTCATCCAAGCTTTGTTGAGGGCAGAGTTGGCGCAGTAATGGTTGGTGGCACAGCAGTGGGTGTTTTGGGTGAGGTTCATCCGCGAGTGCTTGAATCGTGGAAGCTTGAGAATCCAGTGGCTGCGTTCGAGATAAACATGCAGAAAATAGTCAAAAGCAAGTTGGCGAAATAACCAGGAAAACGTTACATCTTAGAGTGTTGAGGGATTGTTAATGCCTGTGGCTGATTCTAACTTCGATGTGGAACCGACTAATCCCTGCATCGAACAGAAAGAGCATTGCCTCAACTGCCATAGCCATTTCATGGCGGTCAGACCTCACATAACGAGCGTTGTTGTTACCAAGCGGTTTTTCAAAGACGTGAAAGATGGAGAAGAAGCAAAAGCGATTGTGAAAGACATTCTTAACTGTTCCAACGCCGACTTCAACGAGCTGCACAAGTTTGAAGAACACGTGAACGGCTACATGATCTTCAGAGCCAAGAAAGAAGGAATGCACATAGTTTACTGCGTAGACAAAAACATGCGCATATTCAAAAACTTCAAGGAATACGAAAAGTTTCTCGACGACAAAAGAGAAATCACCAAGCTTATCCTACACGCGTAAGGCTACAGTGGAGACGCGGAAACCTGCCAGAAAATAAAAATGCAAAAACAATAAACGAAGCCGAAGAAACCCAAGACGAAGCCTTAGAAAAAGAAGAAGAAAAGAAAAAGGCGAAACACCGAAAAAGAGGACCTTACCGAAAAGCACACGCCAACTGGTAAGCAAGGCTCTATAACTTGGAAACTGTTATGCTCGAAAAAGTCTATAGCCCCCTTTTATATACTTTAAATAGTTTTGAGAGAAGTCTTCTGCTGGTTTCTGCGTTGGTTGGCTGTTAGGCGGCAATAGGCGGCGTGTTTAGATGTTAGGAATGGAGTTTGTTAGTACTGAAAGAAGGTGCCCCTCATTTTTTGTGATGGTTGCTGTTGTTAAGTATAGCAAAGAAATAAG
>CAZWPI010000141.1:0-4649 GCA_964636055.1 uncultured Candidatus Bathyarchaeia archaeon | reverse complement strand
GCACCGCCACCAAGCTCATCTCCGCGTTTCGTAGCCCGTGCGGAACTTTTCCGTCAATCATGTCTATGGTCTCGTAGTCTGCTCCGACGCTCACGTGCCTGATTAAGCCTTTGCGGATTTTCTCGGCTGTTTCGTCATCGTAGATTTCTGCCTCGTACCATAAGCGCTGTCCATCCCACTCGGTTTTGGCAACTTTACCTACCAAGTTTGCTGTGGTCACATGCTCTATGTAAACGGGTGCCTCAACGAGTTTGCCAGCGAAAGTTTGCAACTCATCAGGCGTGTAAATGTTAAAGTTTCTGCTCATGCCAGCGGTCATGGCTACGCCGCGTATCCGCAAGGGTTTCTCCATGATTTTCTCGGTGATGGTGAAGGGCAAAACCGCGTAGACATGCTCTTTAGCCGGCTTGTGGTGCTTTTCGAACCATTCTTTGGCTTTCTCCAACGTCCAGCCTTTAGCTTTTTCGAACAAGTAGCTCACCACTTCCATGGTGTCTTTGCCTTTTGGCTTGCCCACTACGGCTTTGATTCCTTCCTTCTCGTTCAACGTGATGGTTTTCAAAGTGTCTTTTTGGAACTCTTCAGGGTCTCGATGCCCACTTCGGATGTGCTGTTCCGTGGTTTCCCATGGCATTTTTCCTTAGACCTCACACAACTAATACCCATTTAATATACTGGGAAAATGAAAAAGTGAATTGTACCGCAGCGTGGTCCATCTGGGGGCTAACGCGTGGGCTATCCTGTGGGGCTAAAACCAAAAAAGTGATTGAAATGCCGAGAAAACGTGTTGTAAAAGTCGTGTTGAGCAAGGAGCAAAAGGAGATTTTGACTGAGCTAGCTAGGCGTTTGGGAACCAGCGAGAGCGAGACTTTGCGGATGGCTTTGATGGATTACGTTAAAGAGTTGAGTTTAATGAAGGAAAGTATTCATCGAGGCAGAAACAATATTTGAACTTTCAGTAAATCCGTGGTTGAGCACTCGAATTCCGATTCGGTGCTTGCAAATAAAGCTAAATCACGAATTAACTTTAAATGCAATTAAACCATAGTAGTAGGCAACTTTCCTTTGAGCAACTGGAAGGTTAAACATGGTAGGTGTCGGACATTGGCAAAAACAAGCGAGTTTGATAAACTTCTGGTGAGCGCCATCGACGAAGCCCTGAGTTCCTTAGGTGAATCAGTGAAGCGGTCTATATACTTCCACATAGAGAACAAGTTCAATGTGGCAAGAGCCGAAATCCCTGAAAACCTCGTAGGCTTTCAAGGAGGACTTGAGAAAATCTTTGGGACGGGCGCTCGATTCATAGAGATTCTGATCATGAAAAACTTGCACACAAAAATTGGGCTTCCGCTCAAAGTGGAAAGCAAACAACTCGAATTCGTGGAGTATGTAGGTGCAGCGAAGAAAAGTTTTCTGAAAAGAAGCATTAAACAGAAGCAATCGCGAGGAAAATTAAGTTAAGTTTTTGGGCAACGTTAACAAGGATATATATCGGCAGTTCATAAAGGCTTTATCACCGCGGGACATTCCTTCTAAATCAAGCTAAGGTGGAAAAGTATGGGCGAAGCCGCTAGAATCCTCATAATTGATGATGATGAAAACATAAGAAAAGTTTTGCAAGCAATCCTTGAAGACGAAGGTTATATTGTTGAAACAGCGGACACAGCCAAAAAAGGTATAGAAAAAAGCGAGAAAGAGTTCTACAACCTTGCGTTAATTGATGTTCGCCTGCCAGACATGGAAGGCATCGCGCTCTTGTCAAAGTTGCGTAATACTAAGCCGAAAATGCGAAAAATAATAGTTACTGGCTACCCAACGCTTCAAAACGCTATATCCGCAGTGAACAAGGGTGCGGACGCTTACGTGATGAAACCCTTCGAGGTGGAGAAAATCCTTCAAACCATTCAAGAACAGCTTAAGAAACAAGAAGAAGAAAAATGCTACTGCGAAGAGAAAGTCGTCGAGTTCATCGAAACCCGCATCAAAGCCTTAGAAACAACAAGTCAAGCTGCAGTCGCGAAGAAAATGTGAAAGCCTTTTTTCGTTAAAACTTTAATTTCCCTACCTGTGATGGAAACTAAAAACTGGCTTCAAGTAATGCTCCGTAGTTGCCTATAATTTTTTTCCGTCTCTTCGATGATGAACGAACCCTGTTATTTGATGTTTCAAAAAATAAACTTCAAAACAGATGTATTAAGCCTATATAATAAGGTGTGCTTTCTAACGGTCAAAACAGCGGTCGGATACTCAAGTTAGTTTTCGCCTATTGCACAAATTTTGTGCCATTTTAGTTTGGAGCATGCCTGCATATTTTGTTGTATTTTGACAAAGTATTTAAATAATAAACACTACCGTTAGTGTATAGGTCATGATGTTATACACTACGAACGAAGTGTGGAGTAGTTAATTGTGAAGTGTCCGTATTGTGGGTCTGCTGATTTCAAAACTTTGGAAACACGTGATTCACCAGAGAACACTACGCGGAGACGCAAGGAGTGCATCGCCTGCGGAAAGCGCTTCACGACTTATGAGTACGTGGAAACCGTAGAACTCATGGTGCGAAAGAAAGACGGCAAGCTGGAACGCTTCGACGTTAACAAGATAATCCGCGGCTTGCAGAAAGCCTGCGAAAAAAGACCCGTAACCATGGACCAAATCAACGAGTTAGCAGGACTCGTGCGCCAAGCCATAATGTCGAAAGGCAAAGAAGAAGTCGCATCCAAGGAAATCGGCGATTTGGTCATGAAATACCTTCGGGAACTCGATCACATAGCGTACATCCGCTTCGCATCCGTGTACAAAAAGTTTGAAGAGCCTGAAGATTTCAGGCGGTTGCTTCTTGAGGTGAAAAAATGATGCTCTCGGCAGCTACCCCCTCCCTTTTATATAGATTAAACCTGAGCGCAGAAAGGAAAAACGTTCAACATCCATTTCAGCCTTTATATAAGGGGGCTATAGTCTCTGCAGAGCGCATCAGACGACAGAATTGCTCAGATTTTCGCAATATAACTTGTGTTGTTTAAGGTGTTAAAAAATGAAGTATGTTAGAAAACGTGATGGAAAATTAGAATCCTTTGATCAGGAACGCATAACAAACGCCATTTGGAAAGCCGCCAAAGCCGTGGGCGGAAAAGACCGTGAACAAGCAAAACGCATAAGCGACGAGGTGATGGCGGAACTTCGAAGCCGTTTCGGGGAGGATGGCTGCCCCACGGTTGAGGAGATCCAAGACCTCGTTGAAAAGCGTTTAATTGAGAACGGTCGCGCCCAAACGGCTAAGGCTTACATTCTATACAGGAAGCAGCACCAGGACATGCGAGAGCTCGCTGCGCTCTTAAGCTCCGCAGACCTCGTGGATCAGTACTTGGAAATTGACGATTGGCGAGTTAAAGAAAACTCTAACATGAGCTATTCGCTGCAGGGCTTGAACAACTACCTTTCCTCCACAGTCATCGCCAAATACTGGATATCACGAATTTATCCAGCGAACATCGCTAAGGCACACTTTTCGGGCGACCTCCACGTCCACGACCTAGGCGTGCTGGGACCCTACTGTGTAGGCTGGGACATAGCCGACCTGCTGCTTTCAGGCTTCGGCGGCGTCTCTGGCAAAATAGAGAGCAAACCCGCCAAGCACTTCCGCACGGCACTGGGGCAAATAGTTAACTTTTTCTACACGCTGCAGGGCGAGGCTGCGGGGGCGCAGGCGTTCAGCAACTTTGACACTTACCTAGCGCCGTTCATACGCTACGACCACTTAAGCCAGAAGGACGTAGAGCAGGCTCTGCAAGAGTTCTTTTTCAACATGAACGTGCCCACCCGCGTGGGCTTCCAGACTCCTTTCACCAACCTGACGCTGGATTTAACCGTTCCAGAATTCATGAAGGAAGAGGCTGTTCTCTTCAACGGAAAAGCCACTCAGGACACGTATGGCGACATGGCTGAGGAGATGGAAATGTTCAACTTGGCTTTTGCCGAAATCATGCGCCAAGGCGACTCGAAAGGCAGAGTTTTCACTTTCCCCATACCCACGTACAACGTCACTAAAGACTTCGCCTGGACCTCGCCTGTGGCACAAGCGATTTTCGAAGTCACAGCCAAGTACGGCGTGCCCTACTTTTCCAACTTCATGAACAGCGACCTGCATCCGGAGGACGTGCGAAGCATGTGCTGCCGCTTGAGAATAGACAACCGCGAGTTACGTAAGCGCGGCGGCGGCTTTTTCGGCGCTAACCCGTTGACAGGCTCCATAGGCGTGGCGACATTGAATATGCCGCGGATCGGCTACTTATCCAAAGATGAGGACGAGTTCTTCCAACGCTTGGAGGGCATCATGGAAACAGCCAAAGCCAGCTTGGAGATTAAGCGTAAAGCTCTTGAGGCGTTCACTGAGAACGGCTTGTACCCGTACTCTCGGCGTTACTTGCGACATGTGAAAGAGGGCTACGGCAAATACTGGAAGAACCACTTTTCAACCGTAGGCTTAATCGGCATCAACGAGGCCATCTTGAATCTTCTGGGCGTAAACATTGCGTCACCGGAGGGAAAGGACTTCGCCGTCAAAACGCTCAGCTTCATGCGTGAGCGGCTTGCAGACTTCCAAGAGGAAACGGGCAACATCTACAACTTGGAGGCGACACCCGCTGAAG
>CAZWPI010000140.1:0-4669 GCA_964636055.1 uncultured Candidatus Bathyarchaeia archaeon | reverse complement strand
TCCCAGATGAGGTGGACACTTCTGGCGCCATGCGGATTGTAGACCAGATATACGATTTCGGGGCGACTTTCCTCGGGATAAGCGGCGGAGAACCACTTCTGCGCAAAGACCTCTTCGACGTAATAGAGTACGCTAGGAAACTTGGCTTGAACGCCAGCATCATAACCGACGGCCACCTTCTTGACGACAAAGCCTTTGAGCGGATTGTTAAGAACGAGGTTAAGGTATCGATAAGCATTGATGGCGCAGAAGCAACGAATGACCTGATTCGGGGGAAAGGTGCGCATGCGAAAGCGGTTTCCGCGATTGAGAGGCTGTCAGGCGCAGGACTGCTAAACTGCCTTGTGTACACGTTTGCCAACGTCGACGGAGCAGGCACAAACGTTGACGTTAACGATTTTGTGCATGTGCTTGATTTGGCGGCGAAGTACGGTGCGCGATGGGTCATCTACCACGGTTTCATTCCCTACAGCCGAGACGAAAACAGCTTGAAGGCAGACCCGTCGCCGCAGCAGTATGAGTGGGCTTTTAACAAGCTTTACGACTTGCGTGCAACGTATAAGGGGAAGCCTGAAATCAACGTTTACTGCCCGTTCTTTGCTCGCATAGCTAAACAGCGGGGGCTGCCAGATTTTGACGATTGGTTCAATCATTTCTTTCTGGGCAGGTGCTTCTTCGGCAAATTCATGAGCATCGCAGAAAACGGCGACGCCATACCCTGCAGCTTCAACGATGTTTACAGGTTCGGGAACGTCAAAGACAAACCGCTTAAAACCATTTGGAGCGAGCTTCAGACGTCTGAGTTCTTCTCAAAAGTCAGAGACAAAAGCAACCTGAAGGGCAAGTGCGGAGTCTGCGAGTACCGCGAAATCTGCGGTGGGTGCCGTACTGCGGCGGAGTTCTATACGGGTGATGTTTTCGGGTCTGACCCGCGGTGTGCTTATGTTCCTAAGGTCTTGCGTGAGCGATAGCGAGGCAGGTAGTATCCATCATTCTTGGTGTTGTTATTATGTTCGCACTTCTGCTACTGGAGCAACACGCTGAGATTTGGGTCCATCAATAAGTCAGCCTTTCCGAAGAGGAGTTTTCTTGTTTAATCGCTGAGTGCTGCATCAACCTAAAGTAACTTATAAGGGAGCGTACGATAGATAGAATTATGTTTTCACCTGTGACAAAGGCAGTAGCGGTTATTTTGCTGGCAGTTACCTTTGCGTTTCTTTTGGCAGCCGTAAAATCGTATTTCATAATAGATGCCCTGAGTCCACAAGTGCTCGCCTCGATTTTCGCGGTTATAGCAGGCATAATCATATACTACATTCTATCACTGTTGACCTCAAGGATTGAAGAGCCAAAGCTGCGTTTCACCTTCGCCAAAGTAGCCTTGGTCATCGCGGTGGCAGTCGCCTTAATAAGTCTGCTTGTAGTGTGGATTCAGCAGCTGACTTTCCTCGCCATATCCTTGGGGCTGGTAGCCGCGGGCATATCTTTTTCGCTGCAGCAGCCGATAACAAGCATGGTGGGCTGGCTCGTTTTGGCTTTCGAGAGACCCTTCTCGGTCGGCGACAGAATAGAAATAAACGAAGTCGCAGGCGACGTTATCGACTACGGTTTCTTCTTCGTGAAGGTTATGGAGATTCGCCAGTGGACAGACGCTGACCTGTACACGGGAAGAATTCTGCTTGTCCCAACGAACTGGATACTGTCGAATACAATTTACAACTACTCGAAAGACTTCGGTTACATCTGGGACAGGCTCTGGATAGGCTTGCTGTACGGCGCAGACTACACGAAGGTGGCTAATGACATAAGGGAAACGGCACGCCAATACACCCAAACGATGGTGGAAGAAGCCGTGCAGGTCTACACCAAAGTCGAAAAAAAATATTTCCTAAAAGACACCTCATTCGAACCACAGGTTTTCGTCTCATTCAACAGCAACTGGGTGCAAATCGACCTGAGGTACATAACTGAGATAAAAATCAGAGCAAAAACGCACAGCGAACTCTCAGCGTTGATTCTGCAGTACCTAAGCCAAAACGGAATAAACGTTGCCTCATCCAGCATGAACGTCAACGTCACCGAACAAAAATAAACAAACGCGCCCAAAGCACAAACGACCCTATCGTTTTTTAAAACGCCAAAAAATAACTAAAAGTAATCAATTTGCTTTTCACAGTCCTCCACCGACCAGAAAAACGAATTTGTGGTGGTGGGGCCGCTGGGATTCGAACCCAGGATCGCATGCGCCCCAGGCATGTATCCTAATCCAAGCTAGACGACGGCCCCACACGACTGGACCTAACTACCCAATTCGAGGAACTTAGTGATTAATGTACTGCTGAAGTTAAAATTTTCTGGTTTAGCAGAATCCTTCTTAGGCGAAAAGTCCTACAAACTTGAAGTTCCTCAATGTAGAACGGCTACAAGAGAAACTTGCTGAGAAGCGTGCATAACCAGTTTTAATTTTGCCTTTGGCAGGACCTTATACATTCCACAAGTGATTCAAGGTTTTCTATGGATTTATCCAAAGTGATGAAATTACCAATCAGGCTCACCACCTTAGACGGGACAATAATTACTACTCTGCTCAAGAAAGGTCTCTTGAACCCAAGTTTTGTCGCAGCATCATCGGTCAAACCAACCTGCAATCCTGTGACCTGCCAGTTGCTGGGTTCCAAATCAAATCCTTCAACTTCCCCGACAACATAGCCGTTGGCAGCAACTACCTTCTTGCCTTTTAATTTAGTGGAACTAACCAAAACGCCTCTCTCCGCAACATCTTCAAGGCTTCTTACTGGCTCTTTAAGAGTTATCACTTCACCAACCGCTTTGACAAACTGCGTTGGTAAACACACCGTGATTTTGCTCAGAAACGGTTTTTTAAAACCAAGTTCCGCGGCAGCCTCGTCACTCAAACTAACATAGAAAGCATTGGCTTGCCAAGTGTTTAAGTCAATGTCTACGCCATCCACTTCCCCCAGTATGTAACCTTCGGTCCCAACAACTTTCTTACCGTCCAATAGAGTAGGATTCATTGCAAATAACCCATTTTCATAGTTCCAATTATCTAAATAAATACATTGCCTTAATGCCATTTTACAAAAAGTGGACCCTTTTGGGTAAAGATTGCGATTTCAGTTGCAGACCTCATCTCTTCAACCTATACATAAGAAGAAAAGTAGCCAACGCAACCAATATTATAATCACGCTTATCACTGCCGCCAGCACTATGTTTGGATAACCGCTCTGGTTAACGGCTATGCCAACCAGCGCCCAAACCAAGACAAGGCTGTAAGCAACATCTCTCCTCGTCGCGATGACCGCAAGCGTGATCAACAACGTTACCGCAATAACAAGCACCGCCCACGTGGCATTCGCCAAGCCAAACCCGTTCCAGTTAATTGAAACCAACGCTGAAGCGACATTAGCAATAGAGGCTACTGTAATCCAGCCCAAGTAGACGCTGAACGGCAAATGCACAAACACCCTTTCTTTCAGCGTGGCACTGGTTTTGCCTATTCCAAGCCGCAGATAAACCGCGATTAACGTCGCCAACAGAGCAAACATCAGCGCCACGGACAGCACGATTTGGTCGTAATGCCAAAGGAAAAGCCACAACACATTGAAGACACCGCCTAAAATAAAGAGCACGTTGATCTGCCTTAGAAACGGTTTTTCTCTCTGGCTTGGCAGCGCTTGGAAAACCACGAAAACCAACAACAGCGCGTAAATCACTCCCCAGATTGAGAAAACGTATCCCGCAGGAGTTACCAAAGTGGGGTACATATCGGAAACTTCAGCGGTGGTTCTGCCATTTAACGCAAGAGAACTCGCCAGCCCATTGACAACAACGGTTACTGCGAAAGCTAGAACGTTCAGGCTTTGCAGCAAAATGGTTTTCCTAGAATTTGACATAACAACCAGTTTTTGGAAATTTGTTTATAAGATTTTAGGGGCAATTCACTCCTGAAATTATTCTTTTCATTCTTACTGAGTCATTATGCGAATATAGCAGTGGCATTTTAGTCATAATATGATTCATTTGCATTACATTTTACTCAGTCCCCTGCGTTGTTCTGAAAGTGTCGCTGACGCATAATTTTGATTTTGAATTCATAAATAATATCCATTAATTTTCCCTAAAGCTCCGCTATGCTTCCACGCAACGCAAGAAAGGCTCTAACTCCAGTTATGGCAAGCGTGATTTTGCTATGCATAGCAATCGCAGTTTCTTTAGCCACTGTAGCGTGGATAAACGGCTTGCCCACCTCGAATATGTACACCGAGGACCTGCATGCAACAAACCATCAATGGGGACCAAACTATGCATACGTTGACGTTACTCTATACAACAATGGAACGCAAAGTGTGAGGTTAAAAAGCGTCACAGTAAACTCTCAACCTGCCACAGTAGTCTACATCGTTGGGTCAAGCCAAATAAGCCACGGAGAATCAGCCGTCCTGCGAGTAGCAAACACGTTCGTTCCAGGAGCAACCTACCAATTAGCGTTTCAGACCGTTAAAGGCAACAGGTTCGTTTACACAACCACTGCAGAATTGGTTTCTTCCATATTCAAAATGGAGTGGGACACAGTTACGGCAAACGTCACATTAGGCGTTTCAGCAAGAGATGCATGATGGCGACGGAAGCTGGGCGCTGGTGCATTCA
>CAZWPI010000139.1:0-4695 GCA_964636055.1 uncultured Candidatus Bathyarchaeia archaeon | reverse complement strand
ATCGCGTGCTCCGCTTGGCACGTGAAGGGGTTTGCTATGCCCACGATGTCGGGTTTTCGCCTTCGGATTTCCTCTTTTATTTTTTCGTAAGGCATACCAACGATCAGTGTGTCTCCAATTTTCTGGAATGAAGAATCCGTCATGAAGGCGTCTAAAATTTCCACTTCATGTTCCGCGCTTTCCAGCACCGCCGCAATGTAAAGTAAGCCTAAGGGGAGATTGCCTGCTGGCGGGTCTGAGCCAGGATAAAACGTCTGCGGCGGATTGACGAGGAGCACTTTCATCGTTTTTACCATTAGGTATAAGTGGCATTTCCGAAATATTTAAACTAGTTTATAATTGGTCATACTCAAGAAGTTGACGCAATTTAGCAGGATGCTGGGCGGTTTATGAGAGAAAAAGTGATTGTTGCATGGAGCGGGGGTAAGGACAGCGCCCTTGCTCTTTACGAAGTTCTGAATTCTGGCAGTTACGAGGTACTTGAACTGCTGACAACAGTTACCCGAGATTATGACAGAATCAGCATTCACGGCGTGCGGCGTGCTTTGGTTGAGCAGCAAGCGAACGCTCTGGGTTTTCCTCTTGAAATAACATTTATCTCAAAGGGCGCTTCTGACGCGGAATATGAAAAAGAACTGCTCAAAGCGCTCAAGAGGCAACGAGATAGCGGCGCTTCTTCTGTGGTGTTTGGAGACATTTTCCTGGAAGACGTGAGGAAATACCGTGAACGGCTCCTGGCAAAGGTGAGTATGAACGGGATTTTGCCGTTGTGGAAAAGGGACACGCAAGTGCTCGCGCGCCAGTTCATTAACCTTGGCTTCAAGGCGATAATCACGTCAATTGACTCAACTGTTCTTGGAAAAGCTTTTGCGGGAAGAGAGTACGATGAAAAGTTCTTGTCGGACCTGCCTGCTAACGTGGACCCATGCGGCGAAAACGGCGAGTTCCACACGTTCGTTTATGACGGTCCGATATTTCATGAGAGAGTATTTTTCACTAAGGGAGAGATTGTGCTGCGGGAAAACCGCTTTTATTTTTGCGATTTGTTACCTAAAAAAGAAATTTAGCGGAAAAAATAAAAGAATGGGATAAATACGCGCAGGGAATGCTGTCTGTGAAGCCTTTCGAGTTAAGTTGCGCTTTTGCCGCGTTTTCTCAGCACGAGCGCGGCTACTGTGACAATGGCGATTATTATGATTACGGCGAGAATTATCCCGACAGAGGTGGGGTCAATGCCTGCTTGGCCGCTGGTGTTCATGTCATTAAGTGTGGTTTTGATTTCGCCGATATCTGTTTTGATCGTGGCGATGTCGCCTTGGATTGAGAGTATGGTTCCGTTTAGGTCGCCCAGGCTGGTGCTTATGGTCGCGGTGTCTCCTTGAATAGCCGTTACTTTCGCCTGAATGTTGTTGATGCTTGTTTCTATCGTGCCTACATCGGTTTGGATGGTGGCTACGTCTCCGTTTAGCGCAACAAGTTTGGAGTTTATCTGATTCAAGCTAACCTGCATTTGGCCAACGTTGGTTTGGATGGTCGCGATTGAGCCTTGAATGTCCGTTAAAGTAGCGTTCAGCGATGTTATGCTTGTTTGGACTGTGCCAATTGCGGTGTTGATCGTCAGGATGCCTTCGTTGATTGTCACTATCGATCCTTCCAAGTCGCCCAGTGTGGTGCTTATGTCCGTGGTGTTTCCCTGTATGTTCGTGATGTTAAGCAGAATGTTGTTCACGTTCGTTTTGACAATGCCGATGTCTGTTTGAATGGTGACTACGGTGCCGTTTAACTCAACCATCACGCTGTTTATCGTGTCTAGGTTAACCTGTATTTGACCTATGTTCGTCTCGATCGTGGCGACGTTTTCGTCGATGTTGACTATCGTGGCGTTTATGTTCTCCAGAGACACCTGAATCGTGCCAACATCAGTTTTAATGCATGCTACGTTGTTCCGAATTTCGGTTAGCCATGCTTTCCACCCCGTCAGAGTCTGGCTTAGCAGGAAGGATTTTAGCGCCGTGCCTTCACTCGTTTCATTGTATGCGTTAACAACCAAAGCGTAGGTGCCAGCCGAAGCGTTGCAGGGGATTGTGTAAGGTATCCTGTAAAGCCCTGTATCAACATGCTGAACTAAACTGGTTAGATTGCCGTATAACGCTCCATCGAAGTACAAGCTGGCGTTGACCGTCGCGTCTGTTGGAACACCTGACTGCGAAACTAGGACGTAGAAGTCAGCAATTTCGCCTTTGAAGTGTATTGAACCGACATCCACATCAACGGTGAGCGGGTCTGAAGAGATGGTGACGCAGGCATGGCTGAGCGAAACGAAAGCGGTTGCTTGCAGTAGCAATATTGTACATGCTAGAATGGAGATGAGCGCGCGTGTTTTTTTGGTTTTTAGTATTTCCATTGGAGTCTTCTCCTTTCTTGGTCAAAGTTGTTTTTTGCACACTTAACCTATGTTTCGAATTTAAGAATATTGCACATAGGAATATAGAATAGTGGGACTTGTGTTACCCGAAAATCTGCACTTATCCGATGGCATTTAATCGTATGCGGTTAGTTTGCAAAAGGTTCATATGATTTTCCAGTTACTACTATTAGCGGTGATTTATTGCCAAAGATACTTGTGCTCTATTACAGCCGAACTGGAAACACGGAGAAGATGGCTAAAGCCGTAGTTGAAGGAGCCAAAAGCGTTGGCACCGTGGAAGTTGAGCTAAGCTATCACGTTGACGCGGAAGACCTATCCAAGTTCGACGCCATTCTCGTGGGTACGCCGACGTATAATCATGAAATTCCGATTGACATGGAGCGACTTTTTGAAGACGCAGCCGCGAAGGGCATAAACCTGAAGGACAAGGTGGGCGGAGCCTTCGGCTCTTACGGTTGGAGCGGTGAGGCACCAAAATTCGTGCTTGAGATAATGAAAAACAAGTTTGAGATGAGTGTGGTTGAGCAGCCGTTGCTGGCGAAGTACGCACCTGACCAGAAGATTCTGGATATGTGCCGTGATTTTGGGAAGCACGTTTCCGAAACCCTTATGCGACAAGCTTAACATGTTTTAGGAAGAGGAGACGAAAACTTGAGTTCAAACAATGAACTACTTGATTTTATTAAGCGCCAGATAATCATCGAGAAAGAAATTGTGGAGTCGCTGAACAAAGGCATAGTCAACATCAAAAACCCGCCCGTCAAAGGCGTCCTGAAAGGAATTTCTTTGGATTCTGTGAAGCACGCGGAACTCTACGGGGCAGCCGTTTCGCTCTTGACAAACGTTTCTCAAGCCTTGAAACAGGAACACCTTGACGAACAAAGAGCCTTGGTTGAAAAGCACATCAAGATGGAAGCGGAACTCATCAAAAAACTGGAAAAGATAATGCCCACAATCGAAAACAGCAAGGTCCAGTTCCTTTTGGAGTCAATTTTGGCTGATGAACGGAGACATCACGCGTTGCTAAAGAAGGTTCTGGAGATAATTGTTCACGGCGAAACCATAACAGAAGCAGACTGGTGGAAAATACTATGGGAAGACGTGCCGTTCCACGGCGCCCCAGGCGGCTAACCAGCTAAACACCATTTTTTCCATCTAAGAGCTTAATCTTCACGTTAGTGTGCATGCTCCATTTCATGCTGGGAAGCAGAGGCTTTCTCCATCGGCATTTCCGTTTTAGGCTCATATCTCCGAAGAGTCTGACTGTTTATCGCCACTATGATAGTGCTCAGCGACATCAGG
Organism: uncultured Candidatus Bathyarchaeia archaeon; assembly: GCA_964636055.1. Taxonomy (GTDB): domain Archaea; phylum Thermoproteota; class Bathyarchaeia; order Bathyarchaeales; family Bathycorpusculaceae; genus SG8-32-3. The sequence goes on along the minus strand of CAZWPI010000139.1, from coordinate 965 downwards.
ATCGCGCCCACCGCTGGGTCTATAATCACTCCGAAATTGGCAAGGATGCCTGCAGCCAAAGGAATGGCGAATATGTTGTAGCCGGCAGCCCACCAGAGATTCTGCAGCATCTTGGAATACGTTTTCTTTGAAAGGTCAGCCACTTTTGGCACATCCCGAGGGTCATTTTTCACGAGAATTATGTCCGCGCTCTCTATTGCCACGTCGGTTCCGGCGCCAATGGCGATGCCGACGTCGGCGGTGACCAAGGCTGGAGCGTCGTTGATGCCGTCTCCTACCATGGCGACGCGGTAGCCTTTCTCCTTTAACGATTTGACCTTCTCTGCCTTCTGATCGGGTAAAACCTGAGCAAAGTAGTCATCGATGCTGAGTTCCTTCGAAACGCCCTTTGCGACCGCCTCAGCGTCACCAGTAAGCATATACACCTTCACACCCGCCGCCTTCAAATCTTGAATCGCCTGACGAGATTCTTCTCGTATCTTGTCCGCAAGAGCAAAAGCCCCAGCGAGTTTTCCGTCCACCACTGTGAAAACCACAGTCTTGCCCTCCTCCTCTAAGGCAGTTATTTTTTCGTCCTTTACTTCAACGTTCATTTCCTTCAGAAGATTTGGGCTTCCCACGTAAACCTCTTTATCTTCGACTTTTCCCTGCGCACCTCTGCCGGGAATGGCTTTGAAGTCTTGGGTTTTAGGAAACTTGGCGCCCTTATTGCGGGCGTAGTCCACGATTGCTTTCGCGATTATATGTTCCGAATTCTTCTCAACAGAAGCAGTCAGCCGCAAAAGTTCGCCTTCCGAAATGTATGAGACCACGTCGCTCACGCCGAATTGTCCCGTTGTCAGGGTTCCGGTCTTGTCGAAGACGACGGCGTTTACGTCCTTCACCATCTCGAAGGCTTTTCTGTCTCTGATGAGAATCCCGCTCTTGGCTGTTATGGATGTGGAAAGGGCAACGACAAGAGGTAT
>CAZWPI010000138.1:0-4752 GCA_964636055.1 uncultured Candidatus Bathyarchaeia archaeon | reverse complement strand
AAGACTTAAGCCTAGCCAAAGCAGCCTCAACCTTCTCCTTACGCTCACCCACACTACTGCGGCAGCGAACATCATTTGCCTGCATCTTTCAAACCCAGCTCTCCATGCCATAGACAGCCTACAAAGAAAAACTAACATGAATACATAATACTTTATTTCGACAACAATAATATTTCAAAACTAGACGCAATAACTGGCTCGCTTGATTGGCTTGTTTACCATTATCACGTTTCCGCCACATGAAACGAACCAGTTATCGCTCAACGTAGATGGAATTTCATCTGCAGACTACAATTACACAATCGCAACAGGTTTTCTCGACACGCATCACTTTTGACGCTGCCAACATCGCTTGCCTACACTGCGATGGGACGGCGTAAAGCAAAGAATTGGACAACTGTTGCTTTCAGTTTTGGTAATGATGCAATTAGAGGAAGAGTTCGAGTTAAACTTAATTATGGGCTTGAAATGCAAATGGTAACGGTTAAGGATTTAATAGAAAGCAGAAATAAGACTCTATTATGACAACATGGGCGCTCTTCTTTTTCCCTCATTATTTACGCTTCCTAAACAATTTTTCCATGCAATCCCTGACATACTCGAAACCAGCAGCTAAAAGCTTAGAATGCCTTAAGGCTCTTACGTAATTCTTAAAAAACTAAGACATTAGATATAGGTTTGATACGTTATGAATAGAAAAGCTGGCTTAACAATTGCGTTGTTCATCGTTCTCTTAGGCGTGGGTAATGTGCTAGCTGAGATTTCGGTAGGTGTGAAAAAAGGCGACTGGATAGAATACCAAGTAGCCCTCACCGGTTCGCCGCCTGCAGACCACGACGTAACTTGGGCTAGAATGGAAGTCACCAACGTCCAAGGAAAAGCCATCAACCTTAACGTAACCACAGAATTCAAAAATGGAACACTACTTTATGAAAACATAACCTTGAACCTTGAAACAGGGCAGCTTGGAGACGACTTCATAATTCCCGCGAACCTGAACAGCGGCGACACGTTCTTCGACGAAAACGTGGGCAACATAACCATAAGCGGCGTTGAAGAGAGGACTTACGCAGGCGCCACACGAACCGTTGTGTATGCAGCCACCTCGGAAACCACGTATTACTGGGACCAAGCCACTGGTATTCTCGTTGAAGGAAACTCGCAGTTCCCAGATTACACAATGAACACTATAGTGGATAAGACGAACATGTGGCAGCCTCAACTCTTTGGGTTGGACCCAACTGTTTTTTACGGTCTCGTGATTGGAGCCGCAGTGCTTGTTGTGGTTGTGCTGGCGTTTTTTGTTGTCAAACGAAAGAAGTGAGCACGCGAAAGCAACGGCTTTTTCGTTTACATATGTTCAAGCCGCCAATCAGAATTTTCGGCTCATGAAGTTTACGAAATAGGCTTAGATGACGATGGAAAACAGCAGTTATTAGACCGATATTTCCTCCATTAACCCTGCTTCTGGATACGGAAAGACATGGGCTTTCTCTGGCTCGAAGCTTAGAGTGATTCGTGCTCCGACATCAAACCATTTCTCTGTCAAGGAGGGCTTAATCACCACCACTACATCCTCGCTTTCAAGCCTGATTACGTATCTTATGAATGTGCCTTCAAAAGTGATTTTTTCAACCATGCCTCGAAGCATGTTTTTTCCTTGATTGGTTTTCTTTTCAACGGTTAGAACTTCGGGCCTTATAACCACAATAGCCCTTTCATCTTTCGCTAACCCCTTTCCGAAAGCGTGCACTTTGGCTCCGCCACGAAGTTCTATAACTAATTCGCCGTTGGTTATGGCTGCAACTGAGCCTTCCAGGAAGTTTGATTCACCGATAAAATGTGCTACGAAGAGGCTTTTTGGGTTCATGTAAAGCTCTTGCGGTGTTCCTACCTGCACAATTTCTCCCTTTTTCATCACTGCAATCCTGTCGGATATGGACATGGCTTCAGCTTGATCGTGGGTAACGTGAATAGCTGTTAGATTCAGGTCCTTAGCCATCTTCCTCATTTCGTATCTAATCTCGTTTCTCACTTTAGCGTCTAACTGTCCCAGCGGCTCATCCAAAAGCAAAATTTTCGCGCCAGCAGCTAATGCCCGAGCTACGGCTATCCGCTGCATCATGCCGCCGCTTAATTCGTTGGGATATGCGGCTAAGCGCTCGTGAAGCTTAACCAGTTCAAGCACTTCATGTACTATGCTTTCTGACTCTTTCAGATTGAAGTTTTTTACTTTGGGACCGTAGTTTACGTTCTCCCAGGCAGTCATGTGAGGAAAAAGCGCGAAAGTTTGGAAAACAAATCCGATTTCCCTGTCTTCAGGTGGTACATCATCAACTCGTTTGTTGCCGATGTAGATTTCGCCGCTGTCGGGTTCAATTAACCCTGCGATTAGCCTCAGTAGCGTGGTTTTTCCGCATCCGCTTGGACCCAGCAGCGAGAAGTATTCTTTGTCGTGAACTGCCAGGTTGACGTTGCTTAGGGCGGTTATGTCTCCGAACTTTTTGGTCAAGTTGACCACGCGGACATCAGGCATGGCTGAATTCTCCTTTCGGGTTTACAGTATGGTTGCCTGGGTTATAAAGTGGCATGTCAGTATCTCACTTTTTCTCTGGTTAAAAGCCTCAGCAGCAGCAGGATTGCGAGGGATAACAGTATGAGGATGCCGCAGCCTAGCCCGATTTCAGACGGGGTGGCGGGTACAACCTGCTTCACCCAGTTAACGATGACCACTGGCGCTGTCTGCAGGTTTGTCACGACGGCGAGGGTTGCGCCAGTCTCGCTTATGCTTCGGGTGAACACCATGATGGCTCCTGAAAGAATCGAGTACTTCGTCAACGGCAGCATGATGGTTCTGAACACGCCGAACGGTTTAGCTCCTAAGGTTCTTGCTGCTTCTTCCATGTCGAGGCTTATGCGTTCAAAGGCTGCGGTCATCGACCTTACGAAATAGGGGTATGTAATCGCCAAATGTGCGAATACGAGAAGCAGGAATTCAGGGATGAAGGCGAAGCTTTGCCAGAAAAACTTTAAGCTAATTCCCAGCGCTATTGACGGGACGATTAGTGGAACGTTGACGAGAATATCAAATATCGTTGAGGTGAGCCTTCCGAATTTCTTTCTCGCAATCATCATTGCCATGGGTAACCCAATCACAAAACCAAGCAGGGTAACGATTCCAGCCAGCGCATACGATAGAGCAAGGCTTTGCCAATAGGTGCTCCATATGCCTGAGCCTGAAACCGCGTTTGAAAGGGTGCCGTTGAACAGGGCTTGGAAGGCTGGCAAAGCCACAAATAAAGACGGCAACAGGATTATGAGGAAGAAAACTATTAGCGTGATGCTGTTTCTTGAGGCTTCGGCCTTTGCGTAGCTTAGTTTTCTTTCGAAGCTAGGCCAGATTCCTTTGATTGGCAGTCGCAGTCGGGGACCGAATGCGCGGATAAAAGCGAAAATTGAGAGGGACACTATTATCAGTATCAGGCTTGCGAATACAGTTGCGCCTTCATAGCTGGCTTGGCTGACGATGCCGGCTGAATATTCGTTCTTCAAGTTCTGGAGGAAAACTGGTCCGTTCTCGAAGAGTCCTGCGACGATGAATGTGGCGCCAGTTTCTGAAAGTGAACGGGCAAATGAAAGAATGTACGAGGCTATCAGTGCAGGTCTGAGTATGGGCAATGTGACCGTTCGAACCGCTGTAAAAGGCGAAGCGCCTAAGGTTCTGGATGCCCGTTCGAACTCCATCTTGTAATCGAACAACGCTCCAACCATTACTCGCACCACGATGGGATAGGAGAAGGTGAATTGAAGCAAGCCGATAAGCATCCATCCTGGAGAGATAAGTGAACCGCCGAATAGAGCGGATATGCCTTGTGGTCCGTTCCAGAAAAGCAGCAGTGAGTAGCCGAGTGCTGCAGTGGGAACGATGAACGGTATGTCTGCCAGCGTGTCTAGGATGTTCAGCCATCTTGATTTTCCGCGTGTGATGAGCCATGCCATGGGAACGCCGGCTATAACGTCTAATGCAGAAACGAGTAGGGCAATTATGAAAGAGTGTGTCACGGCAGTGAGTGCGCGGTCCATGAGTGTTGGCTGATTGAAAACTTGTTGGATTGTGTTCCATTTCGTGAAAATTCCGAGAATGGGCGGCAGCAGGATTAACGCGAGGAAAATTATTACTGCGGCAAGGTACATGGTGTATTTTGACGCTTTTTTAGATGACAACGCGTTTAGGGCATCAGAGATTTTGCGCCTGTACAGTGAGTTTCCACTCCAATTCTACCCGATGCTTTGTGATTGCTTCCAGTTTCTTTTTTGCAGCGTCAAATGTCTCCCTGCAATTCCCCTTGAACCACATCGCGTGGTTATCAGACCTTTCAGACTCTACGTATACATCATAAATATTTTTCGTACTGCTATATAGCTAGGCGATTGGAGAAAGGTAAAAGCGGGAATCTATATGGTTGCCTTTAAGGTATTGTTTTGCGATATGATTTATATTGAAAAATGATAGAGATAATGGGAAAATGTTTTCGGCGCTTGCGTTTTTTGTTTATTGGAAGTTGAGTTCGAAGCTTATCGGCACATCTTCTCCCCATGACTGCCTAAGCGGACAAATCTTCTCCGCCATCTCGTACACCATCTTGGCTTTTTTGCGTTCGCGCTCGTCGTCTGTTTCCAGTTTGACATCCATTGCAAAGTGGATGTGCGTGAAAATCAGCTTCTCCAAGCTTTCAACGTTCATCGTGACCA
>CAZWPI010000137.1:0-4759 GCA_964636055.1 uncultured Candidatus Bathyarchaeia archaeon | reverse complement strand
GGTGCAAAACACGCCGTAGCCGTGAACACTGGCACTGCAGCTTTGCACTCCGCCATAGTAGTGGCAGGCGTTAAACAAGGCGACGAGGTGATATTGCCCAGCTTCACTTTTGTGGCTACAGCCGAAGCCGTTGTTATGGCTGGCGGCAAACCAGTTTTCGCCGACATCGACCCTGAAACCTACCACCTTTCTCCCGCTAAAATCGAAGAGAATGTGACAGAAAAGACCAAAGCGGTAGTTCCCGTTGACCTGTACGGTTTGCCTGTTGACATCAAGCCAATAAGAAAAATCGCCGCGGAACACGACTTGGCTGTTGTGGAAGATGCCGCTCAAGCTCACGGCGCAACCTACGCGGGGAAGCCTGCAGGAGCTTTTGCCGACGTTGCTTGCTGGAGCCTCTATGCAAGCAAGAACATGACCACGGGCGAAGGCGGAGTTGTGACAACAGACAGTGACGAAATGGCAGAGACTCTGCGGTTGATTAGAACCCATGGAGAGAAAGCCAAGTACGCCTCCCTAATGCTCGGCTACAATTACCGCATGTCAGAGATACAAGCAGCCATAGGCTCAGCGCAATTAGAAAAGTTGCCCAGTTTTGTGGCTAAGCGGCGCGAAAACGCCAAAAGACTCACTGAACTGCTTGCCGGGTCAAATCGGCTGAAGTTGCCAGAAGAATCAGAGGAACAGCAGCACAGTTGGTATCTCTATACGGTCAGGCTCCAAAATGCCACGGAAAGCGAACGAAACAGGATTGTGGAGGAACTTAGGCGAAAGGACATAGGCACCAAAGTGTACTACGTGCATCCTGTGCACCTCATGCCTTACTACCGCGAAACTTTCGGTGAGCGCGGACTGCCCGAGACCGAGAAAGCGGCAAACCAGGTTTTTTCATTACCCATTCATCCAAGCGTCACGGAAGCACAGGTGGATTACATAGGCAAGACTCTTCTTGATCTCTTATAACAAAGCTTCAGCGTAAAGGTCCACACGGATTGCTTGCTTAGTGCTTCATTGCCGTACTTGAACCGCAAAGTGAATGAGAAGACTGTAAGAGTTAAATATGCTTTTTAGTACTAGGTTGTCTGTTTCGAAGTAGTGTTGGATGATTTTCTCAAGGGATGCGTGAAACAGTTTGGCTGATGAGGAAGATATTTCACGGGTTAAGGTAAAGTTCTTGATAGAGGGCGTAGGTGAAGCGGAAGGGGAGCTCGTTAGGTTTTTGGCGCCCAGAACAGTGGACACAATTGTTCGGAAACTTCCTGTTGAAGGCAGAGTCGCTTTGTGGAAAGAAGAGGTTTACTTTGAAATTCCAGTTAAGATTGGTGAAGAAAAAGCTAAGCCCACCGTGGAAACTGGAACTATCGCTTTTTGGCCTATGGGAAGCGCTTTGTGCGTGTTTTTTGGTGAATCGCAACCTTATAGTTCAGTGAACATTTTGGGGAAAGTTACCAAGAATTTGGAACTGTTTAAGCAGGTTAAAAGCGGCGCGACGATTAAGGTTGAGTTGGTAAGCTAGTAGGCTAGTGAGCTGTCCTCCCACATCTGCAGGAGCCGTGCGCATTCTTCTTTCACGTTTTCGTCTTGGCTCTTGTCTTTTAAAACTTCCAAGAATTGTATGCGCTTTTCAACTGAACGCTTTTCCGCGGTTCCTCCGTAATAAAGTTCGCCTTCAAGGTATTCCTTCATCTGATTGGCTTTTTGAATGAGGAGGCTTGCGGCGTCAACGGGATTTTCAACCGCGAACTTGTTTGCCCATATCCCGGCTTCTGTTTCGCGGAGTTGGGTTATTCCGTCAATTTCTTTTATTTGCCTGATGTACGTCCTTAATAACTCGTAGTAACCCGCTGTTTTTACCAGTTCGAGAGTTTGGTTAACTTTTTGTTTGAAGTTAGGGCTTCCTTCCACTGTTAAAACGTGTTTGTAGCCTTCTTTTACGAGTTCTCTTGCAGTTTTAACTTCTTTCTCGGTGTAAACTCTTTCTGGAAACTTCATGTTGTTAACTCCGGTTTTTGGCGGTGAAAACTTGAAAAAGTTTGGCGTTGCCGTGGCGAATTAAGCAGCCGCGGGTTTGTATATTTTTATGTTGTGGTTTCCTGAGACCAATTGTACGGCGCCGTTTTGTTCCAGTTGCTCCAAGAAATCTTTGGCTGCGCTTATTCGTATGTTGAACCTTGAAGCCACGGCGTAAGGCGTCAAAACGTTCATTTTCTTTATTTCGTTAACGTTCTTCGCGTTTTTCGCGTCTGGAGGGACTACGCCTATTGTTCTTCTTTCTTTTGGGGATGCGGCTTTTTCTTTCTTCTCTTTCGCTTTATCTTCTTCGTCTCTTCTTTCTTGCATGCGCTCCATTTGCTTTAGACCGAGCTTCTTTTTTCCACCCATGAAATATCACTTTCCCTTGTTCTAGAAAGGCTGACTTATTTCAACCTTATGCCTGCTCTTCCACTCTTTGAGTGGGACGCCGAGTTTCTTTTCGACTTCGGGTCTGTGTATGGAGTTCATGGTGCAGAATGGTATGATGCGCCCATCTGGCACGGCGTAGTGGATCACGCACCTTTGTACACGCTCTAGGTCGAAGTTGTACGGATCCATGAAGTGCATGGACGATAGCAGAATGGTTTTCCTCTGCAGGTCGCCCAGGGACTGGTAGCTTCCCTCCGTCAAAACTCTCAACAGGTATTTCCTCAGGAAACTGAATTTCACATGCCTTGCTGCTCCAAGCAGGCGAAGTTTGGCTTTTTTCTTGCTTCCTTTTGAGGCGTCTTCGTAAACCTTGTTCATGGCTGCAACAAACTTGTCTGCGTTCGCGTAACGTGTAATCGGTGTGATTTTGCCGTTTTCCACGAAGAGGTACGTGGCCATGCCGCAGTGCGGGTGCGCCGTGAACTCCACGTACCGCTTGTCTTGGAGCGCGCCCACTGCTTTCGAAACTGGCACAACCGTAGGAACGGGATAAAAGTCTGAAACCTTTATTTTGCCTTCGGTTTGTTCCTCGACGAGACGCATGAAATCTGGAATTGTGATGCGCATCCTGTCACGGTCTTTTTGGGGCAAGCGTCCACATAGGGAGACGGGTTGAACGTTTATGCATCTTATCACGTCGAAGTTTTCGACCGCGAAGTTTATGATGTCGCCGAGTTGGCTGTCGTTGACGCCTTTTACTAGCGTGACCACTAGGACTAAGCTGTGTATGCCTGCTTGCCGGCAGTTTTCGATGGCTTTCATCTTCGTTTCGAGCAGGTCAACTCCGCGGATGAACTTGTAAACTTCGGGTGTTAACCCGTCGAATTGCAGGTAGATGGTGCTTGCTCCTGCCTCCTTCAGTTCTCTGCAATAATCCACGCTCTGCGAGAGTCGAAGCCCATTCGTATTGACCTCCACGTGGCGGAACCCGAGTTCCTTTGCCTTTCGAACAAAGTCGAACAGGTCGTTGCGGATTGTTGGTTCGCCACCGCTGAACTGAAGCGCCGTGGCTGGCACGGGGTCATTGGCGCGCAGGTTCTCCAGCATTCCTGTCACCTGTTCCTTGGTGGGCTCGTACACGTAGCCCGCTGCCGCAGCATTCGCGAAGCAGACTGGGCATGTGAGGTTGCACCTGTTCGTTACGTCGATTATTGCGAGAGCCGTGTGGGACTTGTGCTCTGGGCATATGCCGCAGTCATACGGGCACCCGTTAACCGTTTCTGTGCGCGGGTTGTTTAGTCCGTCGCCGTCGTACCTGAGTTTTTCAGCGCGCACATATTGATCATAATCTGACCAGTAGAGTTCTTGGAAAGAACCGTGCTCAGGGCACTCTTTTTTGATGTAAACCTTGCCGTCATCCTCAAAAATCGAGGCGTCTAAAACTTTCAAGCACTCGGGGCAAATACTCTTCGTATCCTTAATCACGTTCATGTTTTTCACTATGCCTTCCAGTACTGGACTTTTCGAAGGGCTTAAGAGCGGAAATAGTCATAAATGTTTCCAAACCTTTCCTAAGGTGATTGAGGGGAATCGGATGTCAATCAGCGAAAACACTCGCGATACTCTGCGAGAAATGGGCTTGAACGCCTACGAAATTGACGCTTACGTTGTTCTCTTGGAAGGCGGGCAGATGACTGCTATGGAAATTAGCCGAGAGGCGTCTGTTCCCTATTCGAAAATTTATGAAGTTCTGAACTCGCTTAAGCAGAAAGGCTGGGTTAAAAGCTCAGAGAGTCGCCCGTTCAAATATTACCCGGTTCCGCCGGTTGAAGCTACGGCGTTCACGAAACTTGGGCTTGAAGACAAATACCAAAGCTGGGAAAATACCGTTGCTGAGGAATTGCAGCCCTTGTATGAGAAGCGAGAGCTGGTGGAGCGTCCAGACATGCTGATACTGCGTGGGCAGCAGGCGGTTCTAAGCAAGCTGGAGGAGGTTCTGAAGAAAGCCACAAAAGAGATTATGATTGCTGCTCCAGAATTCGCACGTGCCATAATCGCCTCAGCAGACCCTTTAATGGGCGGCTTAAAAAGAACGGTAAGCCTCAAACTCATGGTGGCGGGAAAAACTGAAGACTGGATGTTCCTGAAGAAATCTCCCTTCGTAAGCGAGTTGCGCGTCAGGGACCACATGTTCGGCGGCGGAGTAATCGCTGACGGCAAAGAAGCCATGCTTTTTCTAGGCGAAGACAAGCCCAGCCTAGTCATATGGAGCAACCACGTAGGCTTAGTCGGTTTCGCCCGAGAATACTTCCAGTTCCTATGGGACTCCTCCGCAAAGGCTTAATATCAACGCCTA
>CAZWPI010000136.1:0-4776 GCA_964636055.1 uncultured Candidatus Bathyarchaeia archaeon | reverse complement strand
AATTCATCACCGTGGAGATAAAGCCAGAAATGATTGGGCACTACCTGGGCGAGTTTGCCATAACAAACAAGCCAGTAAGACACGGCACTCCAGGAATCGGTGCATCACGATCATCAATGTACGTACCACTAAAATAAACTGACATTTTCTTCCTTTTTCGGTTTGTTTCGTTGATGCTTTTGTATACGTGTCGAGTGGGTCTCTAGCGCTCGGAACAGTCTATAGCCCCCCTTTAAATAGAAACTATATATAAGCACGTGGATTTAATCGTTCTTTTACATTCTTTCTGTAAGGCGTCATTTCGGTCATCTTTTGTGGCTGTGTTTTCTAATCGTATTTTTTTATAAGGTGAATAATGCTGAAGTGAGCTGAGCTTTAAATAGTTATTGAATCTTTAGTTTCACGTGCCGTTGGCACGCGCCTGGTTCTGTTGTTAAGTATAGCAAACGAATAAGAAATTTTTCATGTTTTAAGCCAGTTGCTTAAAATTGAAATTAGTTAAGTGTAGCTTGCAACCAGGTTTTGAACAAACAAGGTCTATACTTCATTCAGTAGTTGCAACGGTAAAAAAGGATTGACAGTTTATTACAAGTTTGCAAAAACTCATGCCGGGGCAAATATTCTCTGCTCACGGATTAATTTTAGTCTTTTTTATTTTCGAGTTTGTATTCCCGCGCCGTCTTCCAAATCGCCTTAAAGTGGTCTTGGCACATTGATATGAAACTTGGATGGTTAGTCCATATGATTGGGGACTCTAACAGAGACTTTGAAGGAAAAAAATTGATTGTAGCTTCTTTCTGGTCAAAAATAGCCGCGTTAGTTTTGAGAGGAGCGTGGCTGAGCCTCAGTTCAAAGCCTGGTTCCGCCAACAAAGCCCTTACATTTTCTGGAAAACCAATTTCGCCTCTAGGTTTTTCTATAACTACTCGATATTTCACTTTTCTCGCCAAGGCTTTCTCATAATTTTCAAAACACGAATTAAGGATTTGCAGCCATCGAGTTAAAGTAGAAAGAATGTCCACGCTTTGTCGGACATTATCATGCTCAACTTTCATTATCTGCAATACTCTTTCCCTGCCTTCAACCATGATGAGTCTATATTCTTGTTCCTGCGGCGTCTCTATGGGGCAGCTTTGGATTTTTCGGAGGAATTCCTTTGTTTTTTCTTGAATTTCTTTGTATTGCTGCACTCTTCGGATCATTAAGATTTGCAGTCCATACTCTATGGGGGTGGCTTTAAACCTGTATGGTGTGGTGATTCTTTTTCAACTAAGCCTTTCTTTTGCAGTTCATCAAGTGTCCTGTAGACTTCTGGTCTCGGAACATTTGCCTCTTTGCTAAGTGTTCTTGCGTCTGCTTCTCCCAGTTTTGAAAGTGCAAGGTAAAGCTTTGCCTGAGTTATGTTGAACCCTAACTGAGTTAAGAGCCCAATGGATTCCTCTTCAAGAAACACTTACCTCGCCATTATAAATAGTAACCAGCCAGTTTAATTTATTTATGTTGGTAACAGGTGTCACAACGTGCTGTTGCAACACCATTTTATTAGATAACAAAAGTGACCTTATTTCATAAACTAAAAGGAGAATAAAGAAAAACGTCTAAGAATAAAACTGCTATTTTGATTGCTTTGTTTCTGATGTTTGCTATGGCTTTTTCGCTTGTTGCTTTGCCAGCCGCTAACGCGCACACGCCAGCATGGAGTATTCCGACGTATGCCTACATCGTTACGGAACCCAACCCTATAGGTGTCGGTCAGACAGTACACATCTACATGTGGCTTGACGCCGTTTATGGAGCGGCTGGTGGGACAAGTGCGGCTATTGGAACGAATGGTTCCACAGCTAGTGTAGCATTGCTATCAAACAGCTACAGATTCCACAACTTCAAGCTTACCATCACAGACCCTAACGGCACAACAACTACACAAACGTTTGACGTCATCTCAGACCCAACATCATCTACATACACCCTATTCACTCCTGACAAGGCTGGCACGTATACTCTCAAATTTGATTTTCCAGGACAGGTCTATGGGGAGAATGGCAACGGCTACGAAAAATCACCGCTGATGGGTGACAAGTATGAGGCCAGCTCTGCGACAACAACACTGACCGTGCAGGAAGAGCAAATCCCTGCAGCCATAACTAGCTATCCGCTTCCAACTGAGTACTGGACGCGCCCGATATACGGTGAAAACACTGACTGGTGGACGATCTCGTCAGACTGGCTAGGTTCAGGTTCACCACCCCCCGGAGGCTTTAGTGCTAGCGGCTACGGCTGGTCATTGTACATTAACGATGCCATAGGGCCTCTTACTTCCCATGTGATGTGGACAAGGTCGCTTCAGTATGGAGGAGTTGTTGGAGGTAACCCGTTTGTCGCTGGCGGTTCAAATCCTAACGGTGCTGTTCCGGGCGCAGCCTATTTCGAAGGCACTGCATACCAAAGTAGATTCAGCAATCCAATAATAATCAGCGGATACCTCTACTATACTGAACCAGTATCATTCACAGGTCCCAACAGTGGACCAACCGTATGCGTTAACATGCGGACAGGACAAGTTCTTTGGTCTCGCAACGATGTGCCAGCTCCATCATTTGGCTACATATACAATGTTTGGAACCCAGACCAGCACGGAGTTTTTCCACCAATCCTGTTCACAAGCAACTTTGGCCAAGCTTTTGACGCATACACGGGAGACCCGATGTTCAACGTAACCGGTGTTCCTTCAGGCACTGCAGTTATGGGTCCGAGCGGTGAAGTGCTGAGGTACGTCTTGGTCAACGCGGGCACAAGCGCTCATCCCGATTGGTATTTGGCTCAGTGGAATTCGTCAAAACTGTGGTTGTACGATATTAATCCATACACTGGCGGTGGAAGTCTGTCACCATCCATCATAAACGCAAGTAACGGAGCCCTCGTGTCAACCATTCCTATTCCAGTTACAGGCACCACAGGTTACCTGCCAGGCGGTTCCCGTATAACAGTACCTTATGGTTCGACACTAACAGTTGATGCAAACGTGCCTATGAATCCCACGACTCTCGGTCAGACAGGTCAATATGCTCAGCCGATAACAACTTATGACTGGAACATTTCAATACCATGGCGCAACACCATGACCTCAAACCCCTCTATCGTCGGAGTTAACTATGGCGATGTAATGCTTTGCAGAAATGGTTCACTACCCACCGGTTTCGCTGCCACTAGAAACGGCGCCTCACAAGGACCCTACACAATGTTCGCTGTCAACCTCAACGCGTCTAAGCCTGGGTACAAAGTAGGCGACGTGATGTGGATGAAGAATTACGACCCGCCGGCAGGCAACATAACTCTAACCCAACAGGCAATTGACTTCCAGACCCGTGTCTTCACTCTGAGTTATACGGAAACCATGCAATGGGTAGGATATAGTCTGGATACAGGCAAGTTGCTATGGGGTCCAACAGAATCTCAAGCAGCATTTGACTACTATGGCATCCCAGGAACAACCACTTTGCCTAGCGTAATTGCTTACGGCAACCTCTACACCAGCTCATTCTCAGGAACATGCTACTGCTATGACGATACGACCGGAGTTATAAAGTGGACCTACGGCAACGGCGGCGAAGGCAACAGCACCTACGGAGGTTTTAATGTCTTTTACGGCCATTACCCAACACAAATATCCTCGATTTCTAACGGAGTAGTATACCTAGCTACTGTTGAGCACACCATACCCGACCCGCTTTACAAGGGCTCAATGACAACCGCTGTTAACGCCACCACAGGAAAACAAATATGGCAGCTTTCAGATTACGCCGGTACCGTAGCTGGCGTTCATGGCACATGGGCTGCCGCAGATGGCTTTGGAACGTTCATGAACGGTTATGACAACAATATTTACAGTATAGGCAGAGGACCCAGCGCAACTACTGTTGCAGCTTCACCGAAGGTTTCAGTGCACGGAAGCAGCGTATTAGTAGAGGGTTCGGTGATTGACATTTCCGCAGGCACTATGCAGGATGAGCAGGCGGCGCGCTTTCCGAACGGTGTTCCAGCCATGTCTGATGCTAGCATGACGGATTGGATGGGCTATGTTTACCAGCAGAAGCCTCTTCCGGCGAACGCTACAGGCGTTAACGTAACTATAACCGTGCTTGACCCGAACAACAACTGCTACAACGTCGCCACAGCCACAAGCGACACCAACGGCTTCTACAGCGCCACGTTCACACCCCAGGTTCCAGGCAAATACACTATCTTCGCAAGTTTTACCGGCACTAACGGTTATTGGCCTTCACAGGCAGTAACCGCCATAAACGTGGAAGAAGCGCCTGCAGCTACTGCTCCGCCCACTGCTCCGCCGGCATCTCTTGCTGACATATACTTCCTGCCAATGTCCATAATCATCCTCATCGCAGTCATTGTAGCCACAATCGTAATGGTGCTGATGCTCAGGAAACGGTAAACACAGCAAAAACCAATCTATCTTCCCCCTCTTTTTTGGGGTTACACATGAAATAGGAGAAGCGTAAGGGGCTGAGAGGGCTTTGCACGAAGTTGCGCTAACAGCAGCAGTCGTTAGCAAGTTTTCAATCTATTCTCCTATATTTGGCGTGCAAAGCCCCAGCAAATCCTTATCAAGTGCATAATCTTTCTTGGAAGAAAAAAAGATAGCGTAATCTTCTCTCTTTCCTTGAACTTGATTGCAGCGTTTGGTCCCTTGTTATTTAAAAATAGCGAGTTTGACCGTTAAGGTTAGGCGCTGTAGTCTCTTCCTTTCGGTTTTGAACC
>CAZWPI010000135.1:0-4794 GCA_964636055.1 uncultured Candidatus Bathyarchaeia archaeon | reverse complement strand
CCAGCAGATTCAAACCAGACAAAGCGGCAGGCATCGATGTTACAGTTCAGATAAACATCATGGGTCCCAACAGCGGCGACTGGATAGTTACAATAAAAAATCAGCAACTGAAAGTCGAAGAGGGAACGCATCCTTCGCCGACACTCACGCTTGAGATGGCAGAAGCTGATTACATGGACTTGGTCAACGGTAAAATGAGTGGCGAAAAAGCCTTCTTAACAGGGAAACTTCGGTTTAAAGGCGACATAGCGCTTGCTTTGAAATTAAGGGAAACGGGATTTCTTTAGAGCATCCTGCTTCATTTTTTGGTTTTGTTATCTGATTTCAAAATATGGCGGGCGAGAAATGAAAAGCTGGGTGGCAGAGTGTTGTTTTCTTCAATATTGATTAAAAAAGTGTTCATTTCGGTTATATTTGCACCCATGCTTTGTTTTGTATGTTTCCTGAAAGCGTCGTAAGAGGCGTAATTCTGGTGAAATGAAACTATTACTGAGTCGTATCCCAAGCCTATTCCGCGATGGATTAGGACAACCCCCGATGGGTCTTTGCCCATCGTGTCGGGATGCGTCTTTCGAAAGCCTTCAATTTCGTGCTCGGTTACTTTCGGGTCTAATTTGATGAAATTCATAGCCATAATGGTGTAGCCGATTTTGCTGAAGTTGGGAATTATCGTGTATTCTTTGATGTATCCTTCTTTTTCCAGCTTAGTCCTAAGCCTTGTTGTGGTTGGTTGTGAAGTGCCTATTGCTTTAGCTAGTTCCCTGTCGCTTCTTCGAGAATTTTTTAGAAGTTCAGAAATTAATTTTCGCTCTAGTTCTTTCAATTCTTATCGCCTTTCTCCTCATCGTAAACACTCTCAGTACCACTGGTATATTGGTTAAAAATATTCGGATTCTTCCTTATTAACTTGCCGCGAAAAGCTCCTAAAATCACGCAAGCCCGAGTTTCTCCATGACTTCTTTTGGCAAATCTTCTTCGCCTATCTTGACCGTTTGAGGTTCATCAATTTTCAGAAGCGCCCTCAAAGCCTCAGCATCAAGCTCACAGATAAGGCGCAACAACTCGGCTTTGGCTACTTCAAAATGCTCCTTAAATAAATCGTGATTTTCACGCAGCGCCCCCGCAAGCGCACATATCTCGGGCGTTTTCAAGTACCACTCCACCTTTCCAGTTTGGAGGTTTATGTCGAAAGTAACTGGTCCAGCCCTGCAGGTTTCCGGCTTGACCGAGTGCACTATGCATTTGCCGGTTTTTTTGTTATAAAACACGCAGAAGCCAAGTTTATCCACGGAGGGAAAAGAATAGCGTGTATGCGAGAACGGTTTTTCAATGGGAAGTTTTTGCTTTTTCAAGTAGTTTTTTATGATTTTTTGCCGCTTCAGAGTTAGTGGTGGTTTGGCGTCTTGGCAACAAATGTTTTTGCATGCGCAGCAAACTTCGAAGGCGCAGGTTTTTCTCACATTTTCATCCGACAGAGGCGTTCCCTTCAGAAGTAGGGTTGGTTATGGGAGAGGCACGTGGTAAGCGTTGAATAGACGTTCAGAATTGCATCTTTGAGGTCGGTTTTCTGAGCCTTCTGCAAGACGCGGGTCCGTATGATTTCGGACAAGTTGCCTTCCTCAATTCTTTTTTTGACTATCCACAGATATTTTTTCTCGTCTTCTTCCGCGTTGTTCCAAGCCAACTTGAAGAGGTGTTGGCACACTTGCCGTGCGGTTTTGCCTTTCGGATGCAGAACTTCAGCGTTTAACCCTTTCGCCATTACCGCGTCGAAATCGCTTACCAGAAGCGGATGCGGCAAAAGCTCGTCTTTTTCAGCGAGCAAGCCGCGAAGTGCGGCGCGTATAAAGCAGCTCAGCGCCACGTCGGATTTGACGCATTCCTGCTCGTCCATCACGCGCACTTCAAGGGCTGACCTGTCAAACCTGAAGATGACGCCTCTTGAGTTAACCCACTCCTTGAAAAGAAGTGCCTTTCCAGCTCCAGCATCAGCTAAGTCCTGCGAGTACCGCCCTATCATCGCTGTTCTGTATTGGTCAAAGGAAGACGCGTACTCGGGCACCACATCACCCACTATAGATGGAACCTCCCGCTGGTTCGCCTTGTAAAAATTTAACCTGTTATCCACGTTCGGACCAATTGCGCCTTCAAAAATGGGAGAAGCGGCGGAAATAGCGGGCAAGTAAGCGCACAAGCCTGCAAGCAGATTATGCAGCAGAATGCCCGTTTTTTCCTTTGAGTAGGGGAGGTTTAAGTGAAAACTTTGAATGTTGAGCCAGCCGTGCTGCTTAAGGTTGAAGATTTCGCTGTATTCTTGGTAGATTTTTCTGTGGCGATGAGGCCATACGCTTGTTTCTTCAAGCCTGAGCAGGGGGTGCATGCCTGTTCCGAGAAGACACGCGTGATATTTTTCTAGGAAGCCCAGAAGCGTCAATACCGCGTTTTGCATGGTTTCCTCGAAGAGCTCAGGCGCATTGAAAGGCGCGTTGGCTTTTATTTCCATAACGTGCGTTTGGAGTTCTTTTCCGAAGGTGAAGTGCGGCAGCTCCACGAAGTTGACGATTCGTCCGTGGAAGTCTTTTATGACCTTGTCCATGATTGGCAAAGGCTTCAGTTCTTCGTTAATCATGGAAAACTCGTGTTCTGGGCCTAGGACCTCTAGCGGCTTGTACGTGTGGTGTTTCCTCTCTTTTGCTCGGTGACTGTCTTGAAAGCGATTATAACACATAGTTAGTTTTAAATATGACTGTTGCAATATCGGCTTTTGATTATCTGGTGTTAAATGAGTGTTGGTCGTTTCAAGCATCGACCTAACAAGCGGCTTGCACATAATGAAGCCGTCAACGTTTCTTGAATTGCCAATCAAAGATTCAGTTTTAAACATCAACAGCGATTATCGCTACCTGAAAACAGGATACTACGTTTCGTTACACGCGGAGGTCATGGGCAACCCGGTAATTCCCTCAAGCGAAAACATAATCGACGCCAACCGAACCCCGATTTTGCTGCTCAGAGCCGCCAGAGCAGGAATCCCAACACTGCCCTTTCTCGTGACAGACTCGGTGAAAAAAATAGCTTCTGAACAAGGTTTTCCAGTGGTCATTTTCGCAGTGAACCCATTTATCTACGACGGCTACGAGATAGCCCGCAACAAGAGCGCGTTGTACAGAGCGGTGAAAAGTCTAAGCATGAACTACAAGTTCGCCGTGTGCGCTCAGCCGCTTAAAGGCGAAATGTTCTCGATTAAATCGTTTTTCGGCGCGTCCGAACATGAGGATGAGGAAATACTCGGCATCTCGGGAAAGGTCTATGCGCTTTTCAAAATTCCAGTTTGCAGACTGCACGTTCAGAAGGTAGAGGAGAAAGCCTACCTCTGTGGGCTTCAACCCTTAAGAAAAGAGGAGCTTTCTCCAAGTGATTTGAAACAGATATCCAGAGAAGTTTTGCTGCTCCTTGAGCATGGTGAACGCTTCAGTGGCTAAAATCGCTTGTTTTGTCGAGAAATACA
The DNA here is from genome assembly GCA_964636055.1 of uncultured Candidatus Bathyarchaeia archaeon. GTDB lineage: Archaea > Thermoproteota > Bathyarchaeia > Bathyarchaeales > Bathycorpusculaceae > SG8-32-3. The sequence continues at coordinate 1,286 of CAZWPI010000135.1, read as the reverse complement.
ATTTCTCTGATCCCTCAGAGGAAGCGGCGCTTCAAAACTTCAAGTTCGCCGCGGAAAAGGCGGGGCAAGAGTTTAGTTTCTTGTTTAGGGAGAACATTTCGGAGATACCGAATTACAGCGCCGTGTTCATTAGAGCTACCACGGACCCGCTTAACACTGCTTACGTTGTTTCTAAGACTGCTTGGACGCTGGGGCTGAAAGTGATTGATGATCCGGAGTCGATACAGATATGCGCGAACAAGATTCACCAGTACGCGTTGCTTGAAAAGTTCGGCGTGCCACATATCCCAACGGTGTTCTTGAACAGGGATGAACTGCACCACAAAAACATCGTGGAGGCATTTGACATGTTGGGGAAGCCTGTTGTTATCAAGGCGCCTTACACGAGTTTTTCACGGTACGTGGAAAAAGCCGCTTGCGAAACAAGCTTCAGAGACATCACCAAGAGGTTCTTCAAGAAATCCGATGTTTTAGCGTTGCAGAAGTTTGTGCCCACAGCTTTTGACTGGCGAGTCGGCGTCTTGAACAACGAGGTTTTGTACGTGTGCAAGTACATGATTCCGAAGGGGCGCTGGAAGCACGGCGCCAAGCTGAGAGGCAAGCCTACGGTTATTTGGGGCAGAACGGTGGCGATGAAAAAGCAGAACGCGTCGCAACGGGTCAAGGAAGTAGCGTTGAAAGCCTGCAGAGTGGTCGGAAAAGGACTCTACGGCGTGGACATAAAAGAGGTTGAGGGAGATTATGTTGTGGTGGAGGTCAACGACAACCCGAGCATTTACGCGGGCTACGAAGATCGATGCGCCAAGGACTTGTATGACAAGGTCATCGCCTACCTATCTGAGTAACTCGGGTTTATGCGTATCCGTTTCGACACATATTTATTCCATCTTCAACATCACAGAGTAAGTGGAGAAAACAGCTATGTTGAAAGACGTTGTCAAGGATTACGAGTTCCACGAAGATATGTCGGTGGACGAGCTTGTCAACCAGATGGAGCAAGCATGGGGGTTCACCGCTGGAAAAATCTCTGTGGGCGTAAACATTCTGGAGCGCATGTTCAAAACGCGGAACTGCGTTAATTTCCTCTCGTTCACTGCAAACCTCGTGGCAACAGGCACCCGCGGCGTGTTTAAAGAACTGGTGAAGCGGAAGCTCGTTGATGTTGTTATCACGGCGTGTGGTACGCTGGACCATGACATGGCAAGGTGCTGGAGAAACTATTACAAGGGTTCCTTCGTCATGAACGATGCTAAACTGCACCAGAAAGGCATAAACCGCCTAGGCAA
>CAZWPI010000134.1:0-4794 GCA_964636055.1 uncultured Candidatus Bathyarchaeia archaeon | reverse complement strand
GTGTGCACGACTATGCCGACGGAAATGGCTCCTTGACGATAAATTCTGCCGAAAGAGTGATCAGCGTCAATTATAGCAACCAAATCTCCAAGCCTCAAATCATCAAGCCCGTACTGCTCTCTAACATTTTCATCAAAAAGCTGGATGTCATAGTCTCCCGAGTTTGTCTGGTTCGCTCCTAACCCTGAACCCATAATGGCTGCAGGAATCATGTGAGTTACGGGCACTTCAAGTTTTTCACCGTTTGGTTTTGGGTCTAACGCCTCCAAAAAATGTGGGTCCATATTCATCACCTTTATGTCTGGAAAGTCGGTGAGCTTCAAGCCCAATCCAAAGGACTTAACAAGGATCTTGTCGCCCAGCATGAGCTTTTCTAAGGCTTCTGGTTGAAAGTCAATGAGCACGTGTTCTATCCCGCCGTGTTTGCCGGTGACAACGCCTTTGCTTCCTTTCGCGTCGCCGGTAACAACGGTTGCTTCGTTTCCAATGCATGAGAGCACGTTGAACGCTGTGTTGGCTATTTGTCCATGCCGTGGGTCACTCTCCTTGTTTTCTGCGCTAACGCAGGGCTCTACGTGGTCAGCCTCCCAACCGCACGCGGGGTCACCAACTCTCAGATTATAGGTTATCCCGCCCACTCCAGGCAAAATGGACGGCGTTCCTGTGGCTGAAATATTGTAAACTGACCTGCTAACGAAGGGGCTAGCCACTTCACCCATAACGGAAATCTTTACAAGTTTGTCAACGTTCGTCCTTAACATCATCTATCTCTCACTTGAATTATGCTGTTTATCTCACACACTAATAAAACTTGCACGAACGCCCTCTTTATGGGAGCATTTTTTACACTATTGGAGTTAGCAACTCTTAAATGTGCGATTATTACTTTGACAAGTGAAAGCCAAAACTCTGCAAAAAACTGTTGGGAGTCTAAGCGATGTCTGACATTGGATTAAGAACAAGAATGGTCGTCAAAGACATAATGAGTAGTCCAGTGGTAACGTTAGGTGAGGACGCAACTTCAAACAAAGTTGCTAACGTCATGGATGAAAACGATTTAGGCTGCGTTATAGTCACGAACAAGGCTGGAAAACCTGTCGGTATAATAACGGAACGCGACATGGTGATAAGAGTTCTAGCCAAAAATCTTGTGCCTGACGCCATAAAAGCGAAGGAAATTATGACGTCTCCTTTAGTTACTATAGAACCAGAAGCAACAATAAGCGAAGCGGCTAGGCGAATGAGCAGGCTGGACATTAGGAGACTTGGAGTAGTTTACAAGGGCAATCTTGTGGGCGTGATTTCGAGCAGAGACATTTTGGGCGTTATGCCTGAGCTTATAGAGATAATTCAGGAAAGAACACGCCTTGAGGGCGCTGCCGAGGCGGAGGAAAACGTGGAACCAGAAGAAAAGCCTCTCTCGGGATACTGCGACCGTTGCGGAGTGTTCTCAGAAAACTTGAAAGACGTTAACGGGCAAAACCTATGTGAAGACTGCCGCATAGAATTAGAAGCCGAAAAATAAGCCACGCTTCTCTCACATGCAGCAGCCCAGTCGGTTTCAAACAAAATAAACTTTAATTAGCCTTCCCATTCGTTATTCACCATAAGAGTGCGTTTAACTTGATTGCTGATTCCGTTTTAACAAACGCCAAGGCATACTTGAACAAAGAAATAGTTGACTGCAGCTTAGCTATTGAAAACGGCAAAATCTTTAAAATAGGCAAAGAAACGCAGATGCCGAACGCTGACGAGAAAACCAACCTCAGGAACATGTTGGTTCTTCCGGGCTTGATTGACGTTCACGTGCACCTTCGTGATGAAGGAAAAGCGTACAAAGAGGACTTTTACACTGGAACTGCCGCCGCAGCCGCAGGCGGAATGACCACGGTTTTAGACATGCCTAACAACGATCCGGTGACCATGAGCGTGGAAACCTTGAAGAATCGCATGCGAATCGCAGCAAGAAGCGTTCTCGTTAACGTTGGGTTTTATTCCGAATTTCCAAGCGATTTGGGCGGCGTCGGCGGCATCGTCGCTCAGGGCGCAGTGGGCTTTAAACTCTTTATGGCTCGTCAAGTTGGCGGGTTGAACGTTGATGACGATAAAGCCTTGCAAGAGGCGTTTACGAAAGTCGGCGAGTTAGGCGTTCCAGTTGCGGTGCATGCGGAAGACAAAGCGTTGTTGATGGCAAACGAAGAAAGGCTTAAGCGAGCCAACCGACGCGATGCAGCTGCCTTCCTCAAGGCGCACTCAGTACGTGTTGAACTCAAAGCGGTCGAACGCCTGTTGGAAATAAGCGCGCAAACTGGTGTCCTGTTGCATTTTTGTCACATGACAACCGAAGAGGGCTTAAACGCCGTAATCGAGGCTAAAAAATCTGGCAGGAACGTAACCTGTGAAGTTACTCCCCAACATCTCTTGTTGTCAAATACGGATTTTAAGCGCTATGGTTTAATGTTAACAATGATGCCGCCCCTTCGCAGTGAAAGCCACATCGAGGCTCTTTGGAAAGGTGTTGCTGACGGTTGGGTTGACGTTTTAGGTTCAGACCATGCGCCTCACGCTCTAAGTGAAAAGTCTGCTGACAGCGTCTGGGACGTTAAAGTTGGCGTGCCTGGTCTTGAAACTACTCTTCCGCTCATGTTGACGATGGTTAAAAAAAACAGGATATCACTGGCGCGTGTGGTTCAACTGCTCTCAGAGAAACCCGCGGAGATTTTCAACCTAAGAGACCGCAGCCGCTTAGAGCAGGGGCGAAAAGCGGATTTAGTGGTTGTAGACTTTAACCGGAAATTCAGGATTGACGCTTCAAAATTCCATTCTAAAGCGAAGTACTCGCCCTTTGACAATTGGGAAGTGCAGGGCAGACCCGTGAAAACCTTTGTTAACGGACTATTGGTTATGGATGAACAGGAAATCGTGGCAAAGTCTGGAAGCGGCAGCATAATTCGGGGAGACCACGCGTGAAGTTTATCGCGGATGGGATGCTTGGAAAACTGGCCAGATGGCTTCGCATGCTGGGGCAAGATGTCACGTACTCCACTCAGTTTGAAGATGCTGAACTGATGGCGACGGCTGAGCAGGAGCAGCGGATTCTCCTCACAAGAGATTTAGAACTTTATAAGCGCGCCTTAGCCAAAGGCATCGAGGCGTTCTACGTGGAAGGGCGGACAGAAGCTGAAAAGCTAGCAGAACTTGCTGAACGATTTAACTTTTCCTTGACGATAGACCTGAAACGTTCTCGTTGTCCGAGATGTAACGCCAAAATTCGGTTAACGCCCAAAGAAAAGCTTGCAGGCAAAGTTGAAAAAAACACCTTCACTTATTACAGCGAATTTTGGAAATGCCCGAACTGTGGTCACGTATATTGGCAAGGGGCGCACTGGAAAGGAATTCTCTCTACTCTTGAAGAGGCAAAGAAAATTAAGGGTTCTTAGCTTAACTTCATTTAAGAAGCCACTTCAACGGAATATCCTGAAAGGTTCCGTCCGGCAGGGTTCTTCTGATTGTGATTGGCAATATGCCGGCTTCGAGTTCTTTCAAGGCGATGTCAATCGGGTTTGAATAGGTTTCGTTAGCCTCTACAAGTATCGGTGCGCCCATAGAAATTTGAAGAGCCCTAGCTCCCACTATTCTTGCTTTCTCGAACCGCGTGATTTTCGGAGGACCCACAGATATTTTTTCTTTTTTAGACGTGTTCTAATACTCCCCAGCGCCTGGATACATTCCGCCAGGAGCTCCTCCTGGTGGCATTGGAGGCGCCTTCATTTTGCCGGCAGCGATTACGTCGTCGATTTTAAGAATCATTGAAGCCGCTTCGGTTGCTGACTTGATTATCTGCTTTTTAACTGTAATCGGCTCGAAAACACCTTTTTTTGTCATGTCTTGTACTTTTCCCTCCAGAACTTCTATGCCCGCCCAGGTTTCCCCTTTTTCATGTTTTGACCTTAGTTCTGAAAGTATGTCGATTGGATCGAGACCGGCGTTTTCAGTAAGCGTTATGGCGACAGCTTCTAGGGCTTCTGCGAAGATTTTGACCGCGAGCTGCTCTCTGCCTGGCAAAGTTTCTGCGTACATCTTTAGTGTACGTGCCATTTCAAGTTCTGGAGCGCTGCCTCCTGCAACTACTTTTGGTTCTTCAAGTATGTCTCTGATTACGCATAGGGCATCGTGGACTGAGCGTTCCGCCTCTGCAGTTATGCGGTCTGTCCCGCCCCGTATCAGAAGTGTTACTGCCCGCGGGTGTTTGCAGCCTTCGATGAAAGTCATTTTGTCGTCTCCGATTCTGCGTTCTTCCACAAGAGCTGCGAATCCAAGATCCCCTGCGTTTATGTCGTCCAGCTTAGTTACTATTTTTCCACCCGTAGCTTTTGATAGTTTCTCCATGTCAGACTTTTTCGCTCTCCGAATGGCCACGATTCCTTTTCTCGCAAGGAAGTGCTGAACCATATCGTCGATGCCTTTTTGGCATATGACAACGTTTGCGCCTGCGGCTATGATCTTTTCAACCATGTCTTTGAGCATGCCTTCTTCTTGGTCGAGGAACGCCTCGATCTGATCGGGGGTTTCGATGTTGATTTTTGCGTCAAATTCGGTTTTTTCAATTTCTAGTGATGTGTCAAGTAATGCAATTTTGGCTTTTTCTACTCGTTTAGGCATTCCCGAATGCACTATTTCTTTGTCCAGAACTATGCCGTTTATCAGGCTTGTGTCACTGAGGGATTCGCCGGTTTTCTTTTCAATTTTGACGTCTTCCACGTCCACCTTGTATGTGCTGTCTTCTTTTTCTGC
>CAZWPI010000133.1:0-4796 GCA_964636055.1 uncultured Candidatus Bathyarchaeia archaeon | reverse complement strand
CCTTGTCGCCTTTCTCCAAGAACAGACGCGTGATTCGGTCCATCACTTCGTCGCTTGAGTTCCCAAAGGCGACGCACCCCTGCGACAGCCTAAGGTAGTCCACTATAGCCTCTCGCAGTTTCTCTTCTTCTTCCTGCGGATAAAGCCTTACGTCGCATTCTTCCGCCACCTCCTTCAGAAGCGCAACAAGCTTTGCCCGCGGCATGTACAGGTTTTCGTTGAAGTTCAGCTTCACGATGTCGGCGGACGAAAGCCCATACTGCTTCACTACGTTTTCAATGGTTTTCTCAGGAGCATAGCTTTCAAGAGCTTCAATCTTCGCAAGCTTCTCTTCCAGCCACTTCTTACATTCCGCTTTCATTTTTCAAACCTCACCTCAACGGCTTTGTAGTGATTCGGAAGGTTTTCCGCTTGAGTTATGACCCTCACACGTTCCCGCACGCTCTGCAAGCCTTCCCTTGAACTCTCAACGATGCTAACTCTTCTCGCGAAGTCAAGGGCGGATAAGCCTGAAAACGCGTGTCCGAAGCCGCCTGTAGGCAAGACGTGATTTGTTCCACTGCCGTAATCGCTCAAGGCGACAGGACTATACGAGCCGACCAGAATCAGCCCAGCTGATGTGATTTTCTCCGCTGTTGCTTCAGGGTTCCGCGTCATTACCTCAACGTGCTCAGGAGCAAAAACATTCGCCAACTCAACAGCTTCCGCCATGTCCTTGCAGGTGATAATGAACCCGTACTTCTCCAACGCTTTCCCAACGATTTCTCCGCGCTCTGCGCCAGCAGTAGCTGTTTTCTCCAGCCAACCCAGCACCTCTTCTGCGACCTTCTCCGAAGTGGTAATTAGCCCAGCCACGCTGTCCGCGCCGTGTTCCGCCTGAGAAATCATGTCAAGAGCAATGAATTGCGGGTTTGCTGTCTCGTCTGCCAACACGAGAACTTCGCTGGGACCAGCAGGCATGTCAATGGCAACGTCTTTTGAGACAAGAATCTTCGCCGCCGTCACGTACCTGTTTCCAGGACCAACAATCTTCCTCACGGGTCGGATTGTTTCTGTCCCGTAAGCCAAAGCGGCAATAGCTTGAGCGCCTCCAACCTTGTAGACCTCGTTAACCCCGCAGATGTCGGCGGCTACGAGAACCAAAGGGTTTACCTTGCCCTCAGCGTTGGGCGGTGAGCACACCACGATTCTGGGAACTCCCGCTGCCTTGGCTGGCACTGCAGTCATGATCAAGGTGCTGGGGTAAGCGGCTTGTCCGCCTGGAATATAGCATCCGACGCTTTGGATTGGGCGCAGAACACTTTGAACTGTGACACCGTCTTGAGAGGTTTTGAAACCAACCTGCTTAAGTGTAAGCTTCTCGAAGGAGCTAACTTTGTCTTTGATGAACTTGAGGGCAGCGACCTGCTCTTTGCCAACCGTCTTGTATGCTTCTTCAATCTCTCTTGGAGTTACTCGAAAGTCTTTGGCTTCTAATCGTGCTTTATCGAACTTTTCCGTAAGCTCTATCAGCGCGGCGTCTCCGTTTTTTACGACTCGGCTGATTATTGCTTTAACGTCGCTTTCGACCCTTTCACCAGTTTGTTCGTCTGGCGTTTGCCTTTTGAACCAGTCAGGCGGTAGCGCTGAGGATTTCCAGACTTTCACTCGGAGTTCGGTGAGCATTTGTTTTTTTCTCTCCTGCTTATCTCGTCTAAAGCCAGCACTTGCCGTGGTTCGTAGACAACGATGCCTTGGGCAAGCTTGCGGATTTTGGGCAAGAGGGTTATGAGGCAGTCTTTCTCGACTATCGTGTTAACCGAGCACCAGTCTTCATCCGCCAAAGGCGCTACAGTAGGATTTTTCAGCGCGGGCAGTTCGCTGAGCAGCTTCTGCAGATTTGCCTTCTTCACGTTTACGAATATGTGGATTCTCTTGGAGCCGTCCACCACGCCTTTCAGCAGGGTCAGGATGTCATAGATTTTCTCCTTCTTCTGCAGGTCTTGCAGGGCATCTTTATTTGCGATAAGCACGGCAGAAGACCGCATTACGGTCTCGATTATCTTCAAGTTGTTCGCGTCTAAAGTGGAGCCGGTCTCCGTGACATCCATGATGCAGTCAGAGTTTTCTGGGGGCTTGGCTTCCGTAGCTCCGAAAGACAGGAAAATCTTGGCTCGCGGGTTTTCGCCTTTTCTCCACCACGGCGTCACCATCAGGGGCTCTGACTTGCCGAAGCGGTTTCGATACGCAGGATTGCTTTTTATGTATTCGGCTGCGATGTTCAAGTATTCGGTGGAGATTCGGAAGTTCTTTTCTTTGCCCCACATATCTTCCATGAGTTCGGAGATGGAGTTTGCACCGAAACTTTTCGGTATGGCTATCACCAGTCGTATTTTCCCGTATTCCAAGTTCTGAAGGACTTCAACGTCAGCACCGGTTTCCCTGATCCAGTCTTGACCCGTGATGCCTACATCTTGGAGACCCTCAGCAACGAAAACGGGTATTTCTTGTGGTCTGAGAATTTTCAATTCGATTTTGGAATCGTTGATTGTTGGTCGATAGGTACGTTCTTGACCTGAGACCTTGTATCCTGAACGCTGCAGTATTTCAAAGGTTGCTTTAGCTAAGGAGCCGGCGGGTATGGCAAATTTTACTTTATCCATTTTTCATCACCTAATTTATCATTAAAATACTCTCGAGTTGTTTTCCTAACCGAAAACGAATATTTCGAAAAAATTTGTGCCTTCTGAAGGGATGTGCGTAGTGTAGAATAGGTTTTCGTTTTTAGACGCTTGTTTCTTGGATTGCTTTTACTTGTGATGAACGCAATCGCCTTGTATGAACGCAATCCCTCAACTTTTATCACTGAAAGGCACCTTAAGTTGACGTCTTCCTAATAAACGTATCCTTCTAATATTAGCTGTGGCGTCGTTGCGGTTCATTGTGTTGGAAGTGGTTTTTGTGTTTTTATCTCGAAGACAAGCGGAGGCAGGGTGGTTTTCATGTCCAACTCTATATCGAACAGTCCCTCAAGAATGCCTGCCCAAATTTCCGCGTCGATGATAAGTGGCGTTTTTACGAGTATGTACTTGTCTTTTAGATAAAAATCTCCGAATCCTTGTACTCTTAGTCTTTTGAAGATGTTTTCCCAGTTTTCGCGTTGTGCTGCTTGAAGACCTAAGGTTGTTTCCATTGAGACTTTCAGGGCGGCGCCCATTTTTTTCCCGGTTTCACGCCATTTTTCTTTTGGGATGTGTTGGATTAGGATGTTCAGCAGCTCCACGTTAACGAAGGCGATGCGGCTTATGCCACAGTAGTATTCGCCTGGAAAACGCCAGTCGTAGATCATCATGCTTCGGTAAACGTCAAGCATCTTGGAGATGAGCGGCTTAATCCCGGGCTCCTTTCCCTCTTGTATCAGTTTGTCTATGAATGCTCTTTCCTCTTTTTCTAGTATGATTGTTGTTCTCTTGGTGGTTTCCTCATCTTTGGTGACCATTTCTTCTAGGCGCTTTCTTTTGTCGTCTCGCATACCAGATTCCTGCATACCAAATATATCTCTGTGAATATCTTATATGCTTTTCTAGCCGCGAATAATCCGAAGAAGACTTAATACACGCTATCAGAATCTAGAGAACGCCGATGAAGAATCCAAAATGCTGATAGCGATGATGCACCCTGGGGTATCTGAGGCACATCTTACGTGATGATTTTCTTTCGGATAAGAAACCACATTAACAATAATCCTGCGATGAACAGGGCAAAGCCTGAAACTATCGAGGCAACGTAGTCCACTTTAAGAGTATCAACGAGCAGGTAGGGAACGTATGTTGGACCCGCAAAAATCAGCAAAACCGAGACTATAATTAGAAGAACCCTCATGAATTTTGAGTTCACGTCAAACCTGCTAATGTTGTTGTTTTCGTCGTTCTCAACCATGCGCATACGATCCTGCTATTAGTTTAGGTGTAATGTTTTTTCTTATAACCCTTCTTTTATCTCTTTTCCTAAAGCCTTCATCAAAAACTTGAAAACTTGAAATCCAGCCCCGCGGTCCGCCTTGAAACCTGTGGTGGTGCCCAGCAGGCAGACGCCCTCGAGGTTTCGCTCCTTTGCAAGCGCTAATGTGAGTCCTGTTCCCCCGACTATTCTGCCTTTGCTGTATATGACTGCGCCTTTTTCCATAAACTCGGTTGCCAGCCGCGGTGAGGTGGCAGCCACGTACACTTGGGTCTTGTCTTCCGTTAAGGGCACTCCCCCCATTGTCACGATGAAGTGGCAGCCTAACTTTTCAACAAAATCTACTATTTCACCGCAAACGTGGTAGTGCGCCAAAACATCATCGAACGAAGGCTGTGTTTCCCCTGTCATGATAACAAGGTTGTTTTTCTCCATGGGTGCGGAATAGAACTCGTACTTGGGCAGGTGGGCTATTCCTTTTGTGCTTATTGAAACATAATCTGGAAAGGATGGAGAATACAATTCGGCGAAGGGTTTTGCTTCTGAAAACTTTATCAGAAGATGCGCCGCTATTCTTCCGACGTTGCCAAAACCTGGGAGTCCCTGAACAAAAACTGGATTTTCAAGGGCGGGGTTGAACATCTCGCGGAAGTATGGTTTATCCATTTACTGTTGCACCATTGCTACAAAGTAATTGCCGACACTAAAATGCTTTTGCTGAGGAAAAAAAGAAACTATTAATATTTGACGCTAGGTAGTACTAAAAGGATTCAGAAAACGCTTTCAGAGTAAACGCAGCGGGGTGGGGTAGCCAGGATTAACCCGCTGGGCTCATAACGGCGCTGAGCGCTGTGAGA
>CAZWPI010000132.1:0-4879 GCA_964636055.1 uncultured Candidatus Bathyarchaeia archaeon | reverse complement strand
TAACCCGTTCCAGTCGGACTACTTCACGATTGTGGAGCATCCCAGCGTTAGGCAAGGCATAATCGAAGGCGAACCATGCGTCGTTCTGGCGACTTCTGGAATGCTTGAAGGTGGACCTGTGATAGAGTACTTCAAAAGCTGGGCTGACGACCCAAGGAACACCATAATATTCGTTAGCTACCAGATTGAGGGCACCATGGGCAAGAGGGTGCAGAAAGGAGTAAACGGAGTCACAATGATGGACAACGAGGGCAAAATGGCGGTTGTACAGGTCAAAATGCAAGTGGAGTCCATAGAAGGCTTTTCAGGACACTCCGACAGACGGCAGCTAATCAGCTATTTGACTCACCTTAAGCCCAAGCCAGAAAGAATTTTTGTGTGTCACGGAGAAAAAAGCAAAATTATGAACATGGCAGGCTTCCTCGGCCACAAAGTCGGCATTAACACCGTGGTTCCCAGTATTCTGGAAACTTTTAGGCTGCTGTAGGCAGAGGCTTGCTTGAAACTTTTTTTTCTCGCCAAATCCTTATGTTCTGAGGACAAATGACTACTCGTTCTTCGCCCAACCGGGCGATGTCTCCGCCGATGGATTCCGCGAACTCATATAATTCGTTTACTGCGCGCTTCACGTCTTCTATGTTTTTGCTCGCGAGCGGGGTTATGCGGAGAATAAGGACATTTCCGTTTTTCACTTCGTTCTTGATTTCTTCTAAATCTGATAAGTCGCGCAGAGGCATGGCTTTAAGGTAGGTTTTGCCAACGACCTCTTTATTTTCTGAAGGAGGCGCAGCTGCTTTTTCGTCTTCGTCTTTCCGTGATTTGCGGAATAATCCCATAGTTGGCAAGTTTTCTCCTCTCTTTTTATTATTTAACTACCTTTCAACAGTTAAGCGTTTCTTAAGTTCAAGTCTGAATTTTGATAGTTAATATGAATTGAATTAATAAGTGTCTTATGAATTTATGATAAAGATTGCAGCTTTGTGTTCGAACAATTGCTAAGCCTCTAGTGCTCACGAGAGCTACCCCCTCCCTTTTATATAGAGTGAACTTTAGGTTAGCTTCGACAGGAGTCAGAGCAAAATTTAAGAAACTGGCTACGTTGGTTAGCAAGGGGTCTAAGCGTAGGCTACTGTCACTTGTAAGCACGGTGGCATTGACATCAAAACATGGAAGTTAAGGCTATGAAAGCGTCACAAGCCTCAGGTCTCGTTTTAATAATCGTGGTTTTATTAAGCTTGAGCGCTGTCCCCGTTAAAGCCGAAGCACCCACGTTGGCAGACCAACTGAACATGACGTTAAACACTGTTAACTGGTCTTCGCCGACATCTTTTATTATTCCCCACTTTGGTCTAATATTCGCACGTGATGGCAACTATGATGCAGCGCTCTCCATGGTTCCTGATTTTACGACGTTAATTCAAATGAAAAGAATCGCAGAAATTGACGGCGTCAACTCTTCCCTATTGAACCAAAGGGTAGCAGAAGCTATGAATAACCAACAAATGACTGGGCACTGGCCTAACGTTAACCCTGCAGGAGTGCTGGTTTATTGGAAGTTTCTAGTTTTCGCGTACATGTACGCGGAGGAGCTTGGAGTCAACACATCAAAATGGAACAGGGACCTCGCTTTTCAAGAATATCTGAACTGCTGGCAGGCTAACCCCGACTTCTTGTGGTTTAACCCTGCAGATGGCAGTTCAGTTGATTATATGAACAGGTACTACGACGAAAACGCAGAGGTGCTGTCAATGTTCCTGAAGTTCTATCAAATAGGAGTACCTGAAGCACTGTACTACGCAGACCAGATGTGGGCGCAACTTTACACTTACCACTGGTCGGGCAGCTACTTCCCCTACACAGGTAGCTCAGGCCAAGTTGAGTGCGAAGCTGGTCCCTTCGCTGAAGCAATCGCAGAACTTTACGTTGCTAACGGACAAAGTCTCCCAAACTTCCCCGACTACATACTTCAAGACCTAAACTACAAGTTCCTTTCTGGCGGTGACTGGTCAGCCAAATTGTGGAGCCCAGGAGCCTACGTGGTTAGACACGCAGAAACAAATCCGCAGAAGCGGCTGGAAAACACAGTCACCGCTTGGGCTGCGATGCAAAGCTACTACGGCTTAATGAATGATTCCATGAAATCAAACTTCATCAAGCTTTTAACAGGTTCTCCAAACGCGTGGCAAGGTCTAATCAACTACAGCAACATGTACAGCGACGGACGATTCCGCTGGAGAGAAAACCAAAACTACACCGACGAAGCCACCTGCGCCGGAGCAATGATCCTGTTTCTCAACGGCATAGTCCCAGACACGGGCAGTCTCGCCATACCCGTCATAGACGAATACTACCAAGACTGGTACTCAATGTTCCCAGCAAGTAACTTCCGCTTTGACTATCAATCACAAACTATCCGCATTCCAGTCTGGGCAGGAAAAATAAACTTCACCTTCGGGACAGAAACAGCCTCATACAATTTTCCAGACAACGGAATCTATGAGGTTCATTTCAGCTCGGACTGGAACAACGTAACAAGCGCAACTAAAATCAGCCCCCTGAGTGAACAATTCTCGTACTTGAACCCTGAGGTGAATAATCCACCTCCTTCGCCATCGCCGCCTCCGCCGACTCCACCTCCTTCTCCTTCCCCACCTATCCGACCTGTTGTCCCCTCTGCTTCCTCATCTCCCCCGCCAGATACGACACCCCCCACCATAACAGTTGTTTCGCCAAAAAACAAAACATACTCTACCACAAACATCTCTCTAACGTTCACTTTGAATGAACCCACCGCGTGGATCAGCTACAGCATAGACGGAAAAGCAAACGTTTCAATTTCCGGAAAAACAGCCCTGCCCCAACTGCCTGACGGCGCGCATAGCATAGTGGTTTACGCAAGCGACACATCTGGAAACATCGGTTCATCTGACATAATACACTTCACCGTGGACACATCTCCTCCAAGCATATCAATTCTGTCACCACAGAAAAAAACCTATAACCCATCAGAACTGCTGTTAAACTTCACCATAAACGAAAACGCCTCATGGATCGGCTACAGTCTTGATGGACAAGAACCCGTTACAATCACAGGAAACACCACGCTCACAGGCTTGTCTTACGGGTCACACACAATAACAGTTTACGCAAAAGACGCGGCGGACAACACGGGAACCTCGGAAACAATCCATTTCAGCGTGCCAGACCCTTCATTAACAACGTGGACGGCAATTGCATTAGCCGCTATAGCAGCTTGCGGAGTAGTCCTTCTATTCTACTTTAAAAGAGCCAACAAAACAACCAAAAAAACCAAACAGTGAATACGAGAATAATCACCGTTATCCAGCCAACGTTTTGGCAAAATTCCAGATCTTGTCACTCACGAAATGAACGCTCTTGACGACGGCGCCTTGCTTGGTGCTTCTGGCGCTTTCCGCGTCGTAAAGGCTTTCTCCGATGGCAAGCGGTTTTCCATGCTTCTCATCCACAACCAGAACCAAGTCGCCCTTGCTGAACTCGCCTTCAACCCGCACTATGCCAGGCGCCATGATGTCAGCGCCGTTGCACACGTGAGGAACCGCTCCCATGTCCACCACGATTTTCGGCGCTCGCAAAGCGAAATCTTGGAAAAGCAGCGTTGGCAGAACCCGCTCTCCAACCTGAAAGAACAAGGGTTTGCCGTTTACAAGATAAATCTTGCCGACATCCGCCTCGACAACCTCCACGTTCGCTTTGGCACCAAACAGGGCGTCCACGTTAACCTTCAGCCTTTCCGAAACCTCATTTAGAATCTGCTTGGCTTGTTTTGATTTCAAAGCGTATCTTCGGTGCTTCGTCGGCATAGCAGCTCACTGCGCTATTCTATGTAGATTGCAGGTTGATCAGGAACAGCCAACGCCGCCCGCCGCTTAGGATCATACCGCGCCTCGTCCTCTTCACCATAAACAGCTACCTTGGCGTTGAACCTTTCCTCTAAAAAGTCCAAGGCGTTTTCGATAAATTCTTTTTCGCCAGAAAGCTCAACGCTTCCGAGGCGCTTTTTTCTTTCGCTGGGCAACTTGTTTAAAGCTTTTAACACTTTGGGAACGAAACTGGCAACCGCCTTCATGTTCTCCCTCAAGTTGCTGTCTTTCGCGAACTCCTTCATGACCTCGCCCGCTTTGACCTCGCCCTCAACTGACCTTGCCACTAAACTGCGGTACATTTTCCACTTCCAACCGGCAGCGGTGTAATAGCATATCCGCGAAGGCGTAATTTTCGTGGCTTTCAAGACGTTCAACGTGTCGTCAATCAAGTCGGTCAGTAGGTTCTCCCGTTCCTCGGCAAGCACATCCACCTTGTTTTCGTCAACCCGGGGCCATTCAGCCAAAGAAATGAAGTTCTTTTTTCCCGCTACGCTCCACAGTTCCTCGCACGCGTAAGGCGCGAAGGGTGCCAGAAGCCTAAGCCACACCTCCAAAGCTTCCTGAACCGCTTTGGCTTCCGTGCTGCCTTTCCTGTGAGTGTACCAGCGGAAGTCATTCCAAACTTCAAACAGCGCAATCTCCACGGCTGTTCTTGTCTTCAACTCCTCAAGGTTTTGGGTCACATCCACAATGCGCTGCTGCATCTTGCTCAGCAACCACCTCTCCAGATGCCCCGTCTCGTCGCTCTTGGCTTTCTTAATTATGCCCAGAGCAAAGTTGCGCAGAGACTTCAATTTGCCTTGAATGTCCGCGGCGTTCTCGCCTCTCCAGTCTGGGTCATCCATGCCCTCGGCGCCAAGCAGGAGCGCGCATCTGGTGGCGTCTGCACCGTACTGCTCAACGGCGTTCTTCATGGTCACAAAGTTGCCCTTTGACTTGTGCATCTGCTTGCCTTCAATCATGAGCATGCCGTT
>CAZWPI010000131.1:0-4891 GCA_964636055.1 uncultured Candidatus Bathyarchaeia archaeon | reverse complement strand
AATCTATTTATAGAGGGGGTATAGACAAAAAATCACACAACAGAGCCAAGACCTCAACAACAGATCTTGCCTGTCAAACTTTTCTTTTACGATTGTTATGAATAGAAAGTGTTTTATGTTGTGTCCGACGTAACGGTGTAAGCGAGGTTAATTTAAGATGGCGAAATGTCCTAATTGTGGAAAAGATGTTAAAAACGCGAAGAAAACGTGGAAAATGGCTGGCAGACCTGACAAAAATGGAAAACGGACGCAACTCACTATAGGCTTATTCGAGTGCTGTGGAAAAAGCTTCAGGCAAGTCTTGGATAAGCAGAAAATCTAAGAGTCCCCTCATCCTTAATCTTTTTCTATTTTTTGCTTGCACGACGCAGCCAGCCTAAGCCCTATTAGGCCACTGAAAGTGTGTTTTGGCGATGCTTTTGTATACCGCTTGACCCTACGTAAAAAAACGCCGCTAAAACTCGCCGTTACTCGCGCTTTTCACGCCTGTCTTCATCCTGCTTAAGCAGCGCAACAGTGTTAGCTGGGACATCCCTGTGAACCGTAAAGTTCGCTCCTATCCAGCTGCCTGTTCCCACTTTCACACCAGGCATCAAAAGCGCGTTTATCCCCGTCTTCACGTCATCGCCCAGAATCGCCCCGAATTTTCTTCTCCCAGTATCAACAACTTCGCCTTTCACAACCATCTTCACATGCCCATCATCTAGACGAAGGTTAGCGGTAATGGTGCCTGCTGCCAAGTTGCAACGCTCACAAAGTATGCTGTCACCCACATAAGACAGATGACCCACATGAGTCCCATCCATGATTATGCTGTTTTTGACCTCGCAGGCATTGCCTACGCGAACGTTTTTGCCTATGCTCGTGCACGAGCGGATGAAACAATTCGGTCCAATGTCGCTGCCTTCGCCGATAAAGCTTGGACCTTCAATGTATGCTCCAGAGCGTATTCGCGCGGTTTCTGCAACCGTCACTGGACCTACCAAGTGTGCACCGTTCTCCACTGTCCCATAAACCTTATGCTCCATACGCTTCAGCGCCCAACTGTTCGCCTCAAGCAAATCCCACGGTCTGCCAATATCAATCCAATCGAGCTTTGCAACCTTGGAAGCCAAAACCGCCTTCTCATCCTTGATAAGCAAAGAGACCGCATCGGTGAGCTCCCATTCTCCCCGAACAGAAGCCTTCGTTTGCCTCAGCTTATCAAAAATCTCTTTAGAGAAAACATACAGCCCAGCGTTAGCTAGGTTTGACGGCGATTCCCCAGCAGCTGGCTTCTCAATTATGCGCTTGACCACCTTCTCTTTTTCAAGCTCCACCACGCCGTAACTTTCCGGCTTCGCCACAGGAACCACAGCCATAACAGCAGCAGGTTTCTCCGCCTCAAACAAGCTGACCACATCAGCCACAGCTTTAGAGGCAAATAACAAATCGCCATAAACAAGAACAAAGTCTCCATCAACATACGGCTCAACCGCACTCACTGCGTTGCCAGTTCCAAGCATCGCTTTTTGCTCCACGTACGAGATTTTTAAGCCTATCCTCTCTCCGTCACCGAAATACTGGCGGATAGCATCACCCATATAATGCGTGACAACAATAACTTCAGTTAATCCCGAAGCTTTCAACGCGCCCAAACAATACTCAAGAATCGGCTTCCCACCCACGCTAATCAAGTGCTTTGGCCTAGTCGCCGTGATTGGCTGAAGCCTAACACCTTCTCCCGCAGCTAACACTACGGCTTTCATTTCTTCCACTCCTCAACTTGCTTTTTGACTAAAGCGGTTCCCTCGTCCATTATGTTGTTTGCCGCTTTTAATGATTCACCTTCAACCGTCAACCAAATGCGCAGTTCAGTTCCAGAACTTCCGAGCAGTACAGCCATTTCTGCAGCCTCACTTCCATGGATAAAGGGCTAATTCGCTTAAAACGATTTAGCTGCTTCCTCAACAAACCGCGCCAGTTTTCGCCGAGTCGGATGCAAACCCTCTGGATCAGACAGATAATAAGCAGCAACCGCGTTCGCCAACGCTAACCGGCACTCGTCTAAAAGCTCGCTTGCGTCAGCAAGGATGTTTCCTGCGTTCCAAGAGTCGCCAGCACCAGTGGCTCTTAACGCTTCAACTTTGAAGGCGGGAACAACAACCTCGTTCTTCTCTGTGAACGTGGCTGAGAAAACGGTGGTGTGCAAGTCAACTCTCGCAGGTAAATGCTTAGCCAAGACTCTTGCCGCATCCATTGCTAACTCGTCAAAACGCCGCTTCCCACGTTGCTCGCTTATCTCATCGTTGAGCAGCGAAGCGTAGCAGACTGCCTCGTTCTCGTTCAAGCTTAAAACGTCTATCTGGCTAGTTTTCAGAACGTCGCGCATAAGTTCCGAGATTTTGTCTCTGTTAGGAGTTGGGTCTGCCGTGTCATAGTACGTTTTGCCCTTTCCTCGAGTTTTAACTCTGCTAAAAACGGTCTCAGCCAACGCAGTTCCATATTTCCTTGTTCCAGCCCAGTTGAACAGGCAAACGTAATCCGCGTTTTCAATCAACTCGTAATCGCTGTCAGTCAGTTCTGAAGGACCAAAGCCCGCTAACGAACCTAAATCTCTCAGCATGACGTTGGCTTTCCCGTTTTCCGTCTTAAATTCCAGCGCCGTTGTTATGGACGCTTTCTCCGCGATTTTAACGTGAGAAAGATCAACACGGTACTTTTCAAGATAAAATTTTATCTGCTGAACACCGAGCTTGTTCGTGCAGACAATCGGAGTCACGTTCACGCCTAAAGCGGCTAGGGCAGAAGCAGTGTTTATGGCATTTCCGCCTCTTATGTTTGTTTGCTCAACGCCGTCTATGCTGCCGCCTTTTCGCGCGGTTATATCCGCAATAACCGATGAAAACCGAGCTGCATCATAGTCCAAGCTTATTAGTCGGTCATAGAAAAAGTCTGGCATTACTATTACGTCACATTTTTCTGGGTCCTTTTCAAGAAAGCCCAGTAGTTCATCTTTGCAGTCTGCACGCAACACTGAATAACACCTTTGACACTTATTTTCCAAAAAGCTAAAATAACCTTTGTGATTAATAAGCTAAAAGTTAAGCAAATCAAAGTTGAGTTAGGAGGGGAAAGAGTCGAAGTTTAAAGTTGAAATGTTCCTGCTGGCGATGTCGATTGTGCTGTTTGCATTAAGCGCTTTTTTCTATTTTTACCAATCAGCCAGCCAAGCGGTTTCTTTTAGTGCAAGTTTAGGTAGTTATCCTTACAGAGCATACGGCATCACGTTTGTTGGTTTTGGCTCAGTCCTGATGTTAGCTGCGTCAATTTCTTATTCGAAGCGCAGCAAAAATTTAGGGCATACTCATCGTCGAGTCTAACCTAGGACAAAGCTGACCAAAAGCCAGACAACGTCTCCAAATAGCAAGGCGACTATCAAGCCGATTGTTACGAATATAAGCATAGGTAAGCCTGGTGTCGCCCACACGTAGTTGCTGATTTTTCCGGTGTCAACAGCGTTGGAGAGACGTTCAACTATTTCGTTTCTTCCCTCGTCTTTCGGCACGACGACAAGCTTTCGTTTAAGCGAGCTTTCACCGTTGTCGTCTACGTCTTCCATGGGGTAAACGTGCCATTTCGCCTTTAACTTAGCAACAGGAACTTTGTATCCTGTTATGAGGACGAGTAATTTCTTTCCGATGGACTCGGTTGTGAGGGTGTCCTCAAACAGTTTCTTTCCCGTTGCTGCACGCTGGATAAGGTTGCGCAGAAGCATGTAGATGCCGCTTGCGGCGGCGAACAAAACGGAGTTGCTGAAGATTGTCAGTGGAAAGAGGGTCTGCGAAAGTGGTGAGACTCCTGAGGCGAAGATGGGCTGGAGTAGTGTTTCTGTGGAGAAGGGCAGTGCGAGGGCGATGCACATTAGCGCTTTTGAGTCTGCTCCTCCGAATCCGCCTGAATAGAAGAGGATTATGGCGAAGGCTGCTGTTACTCCGAAGCTTAACCCGAAGAGAGACAGTTTTGAAAGAGGGTCCTGTTCGTAGAGGAGTATTTCAGCTAGGGACAAGAGGAGCGCTATGGGTGCGTAGATTGCCCAGACGTGGTTGCTTACTTCTCTGGTTTTGTAGTCGCTCCATGAAGCGTAGAGAAGAAATGCTAAGGAGAGCGTAACATTCGCTGCAATGAGAGCTGTTTGAATTGGTTGCATGTTGCAGGCACCTTCAGAGTTTTCGGGTGTGGCTTAAAGGGTTCATGGTTTGAGCTAATAAGAGTTTGTCCTTGGAGTTTAGACAGGTTAAGTGAAACGTTGAAAAATGGTTATGGTTGTGGGGCTTGCTCTTGGAACGTGTACACTGCTCCGCTGTTAGGCACTATCTTGAAGTAGTAGGTTTGCCCAGCTATCCAAGAGTAGGTGACGTTGAAGCTTGCGGGAGCTGAGCCTGCAGCTACCGTGATCGGAGTTTCAGGGTCGGTGGTTTGGCTCTGTGCGGTTGAGGCTGATGTTCCGATGTAAACTTGAAGTATTTGTCCGCTGGCGGTTCCAGAGTTGCCGATGTCAACGGCTATCTTGCCGTCTGACATGAAGTTGACGTTTGCTTTGTACGGGATGAAACCTGCATTCTGGGTGGCGCTACCCATGTACGTGGTTATCCACGCGTAGGTCACAACTATGGCTGCGACCGCGATGACTATAAGAAGTAACGTGGCAAGTATAGGTGATATGGCTTTCTTGGAGTTCAAGAATCTTTTAATCGACATTTTCCTCATACCTTCATTTGTTTTAGGAAGTATGTATTTTCTATTTAACATGTATGAATTCGGAATATACATTTCGAGTAATTCGGAAACCGAACAAGGCAGATGGAAACGCTGTTCTGTTGTGTGATTTTTTGTCTATACCCCCTCTATA
>CAZWPI010000130.1:0-4936 GCA_964636055.1 uncultured Candidatus Bathyarchaeia archaeon | reverse complement strand
TGATTGGTCCAGCGTTGACTTCCTCCGAGTTCGCAAGCACGACGGCGGACAAGGTCATAGCCATAGAGAAAGGCGGCTTATTCACCAGGTTCATCGAAGAAAACGTGCATAAAAAACACAACGCCGTGCTGGTTCTGACGGCTGGTCAAGCGCCCAGGCAAACACGGTACTTCATAAGACGCTTGCATGACGAGCTGAAGCTGCCCGTGTACATTTTCACGGATGGCGACCCGTGGGGAATGCACATCGCCATGGTCATAATCTCCGGCTCAGCAAACGCGGCACACCTGCGGGAGCTGAACACGCCTGACGCGGTTTGGAGCGGAGTCTGGGCAACGGACATCGTCAACTACAAGCTGCCTACGGACCCGCTGGACGACGTGGATGTCAAACGGCTTCACGAGTTGCAGAGGGACCCGCGGTACCAAGGAGACCCGTTGTGGCAGAGAGAGATCAAAACGTTCCTGAAGATCAGGCGGAAGGCGGAGCAAGAAGCGTTCAGCCGCTACGGGTTAACATACATCGTTGACGAGTACTTGCCCACAAAATTGAAAGAAACTAAATAGAGAACTAAAGCATTCTTGCCGTTTGATGATAGTGGCGTTTTGTGTTTCAAGGTTTGCGGTTTCTCGTGCTTTTTTCAGTTGTGCTCGGATGTTATTGATTTGTTCTGTTGTTATTGCTTCTATTGTTTGCTCGATTTCTAGTACAAATTTGCGTGCGGCTTCGACGTTGTTCTTGATTTCTTTTTGATTACGTTCTTTTTCTACATAGTATTGAGTGTCAATTCTTGTTTTTTTGGCGTTTATTATGTCCTGAATTAAGTTCTGGTTGAGAATCTGGTTTCTGGAGAGTAGTTGTGCGATGCTGATGGTGCAGTTATGTATTTCGGATTTGACGCCTATTTTCATA
Source organism: uncultured Candidatus Bathyarchaeia archaeon (assembly GCA_964636055.1). Lineage (GTDB taxonomy): Archaea > Thermoproteota > Bathyarchaeia > Bathyarchaeales > Bathycorpusculaceae > SG8-32-3. Next base: position 4,024 of record CAZWPI010000130.1, on the reverse strand, counting down.
AGTAAAGCGTAGAGGGCGAAATATCTTGCATAGTAGGCGGTGGTTGCTGTCCAGTCGGTTTCCTGGATTTGAAGCGCCGCGGTCATTGTGTTTAGTGCGCTTATGGCTTTTTTGAGGTATGCTTTTGTGAGATTCGGGTTTGGTTCGATTATGCGTACGCCCCGTTTTTGTCTGAAGCACCAGATCAAGTTGTCATCTTTCAATGTGGTATCTCCATAACATTGTTACGAAGGGGTCAGGATTGCACAGGATTATGTGGTTTTTGACTATTTCCTTGATTAATATGTTGCCTGTTCTTAAGCCAGCCTTGAAGTTTTCGGGTGTAGCGGTTTTGACGTTGATTTTTACGCCGAAGGTTGCCTCAAATTTTTTGATGTGATTTAGCTGGTTTTCTGCGAGTTTGCCTATGCTGAATAGGTCTATGTCGCTTTCTTCGGTGGCGTAGTTCTTGGCGTAGCTGCCGAAGAGAATAAGCGGGTTTCCCGTGTCTATGTTATTTAGATGATCGGCAAGTTTCTTGATGAGAAAGGTTTTCTCTAAGTAGTCAATTGTGACAATTTCCTCTGTTGTGATGAGGTAATACTTTGTTAGGATGTTATCCTTGTTTAGCAGGTACTGCTTGTTTCTGCCTACTCTTTCAGAAACGAGTATCTTGAGTTCTTCGAGCTGCTTGAGGTAGGGTAGCAGAGTCATGTGGCTGGTGCTGAGGAGTTTCGCTATTGCCCTCAAATGCAGGCTTGTTGAGTAATCGCCTCTGTATAACGCTAACGTCCTAAAGTAATTGGCATGTTTTTCTTCCATATGGAAGAAATTACATCCAGTTACTATTAAAGTTTGCCATATAAGCAAGGGGCGTTCAGCTGCTACGGTTAACATGCATCGTTGACGAGTACTTGCCGACCAAACTGAAATGAACCAAGTAACGGCAGAAACGCGGCGTGAAAGTTAATAAGATGCCGTCTTCCTTAGTATTTTAAGGTGCTGACGTTGAGGATCGGCGTTACCGTACACAAAGAAGGCAAATGGTATATTGCAGCGGACTCTGTGTCTGGCGTAGCTAGTCAGGGCAAGACGTGTGACGAAGCATTAAAGAATTTTCAGGAAGCGTTTGAGCTTTGGTTTGAGAACGCGGAAGACTGGGAGAAGGAGCGTGCGTTAAAAGGCGAGCCTGTCGCCACCATGGTTTTGGAGATAAAAGTTTAGCTTTTTTTGGTTAGATTGATAAATTCTTCAATTGTGATTCCTGCTTGGAATAAGATACCTCTGAGAGTGCCGACCGCGATTTCTCTGTGTCTTGGAACAACTACGGTTCGGGCTATCCCCATGTATGAGCCTTTGAGAATGATGTGGCTACCTCGCTGCCTGACAATCTCGAAGCCGAGTCTGCTCAGAGCTTTGATCACTTGTCGGTGCGAGTACGGTTTAAGTTTCAAATGAACCCTCGATATTGAGAACGCACTCTCGCATAGAAATAACATGCTTGAAGTTTGGGATGATTGGGCTGTTCGCAAACCTTAGAGAAGGGGAGACTATTCCTGGCAGTTAGTCATCCAACCTCGCAAGCCTGCAAAGACCGTGGTCAGCATGCGAAATTTAAAATAACCCTTCCTGTTTTATGTAGGAACCACATCAGAGAAAAAGGAAGGAACGGGCATGAGTGAAGAAGGAGACACTTTCTGGCTATCGTTAGCAGAGAAGTTTTTCGGGCTACTTCTCATAATCATAGGCGCTTTATTCCTCTACTTCACGCTGTCCAGCACCGGTGCTCTGGGCGTTTTTACAGGGTTTTTCGGTTTCTTGAGCATCGTGGTTTTGATTGTCGGCTTGTTCCTGCTCGTGGTCAGACCGCCAGAATAGCAGTAGGGCTTACTCTCTTCTTTCAACCACAATTCTGCAGTTGGCAACCAACGCGGCTATCACGCCTAACGCTGCCAGCCACGGAGCCACAACCACGCCTAAAACGCCCACAGTAGCAGGTATCTCCAGCAACGTTTTCCCCTGCTCATCCTTCACAATTATCCTCGTCACGTTTCCTTCATGAAGCAGCTCGCTAACTCGGTCAACAAGGTTGCTGCCTGACACGCTGAACTCTTCTCGCGTGACTTTAGCCACTGGAGCACCGCAGACAGGACAGAACTTATCTTCCTCTTTCAATGGAACCCCACACTTCGTACAGTAAGGCAACGTTTCACCTCACCCTGAAAAAACCCGCAACAAGCTTAAAGACGTTGCCCAACCCGAAGGCTGAGTGTTTATTAACCAAAGCTTTATTATTTTTCGGTCAGTCTCGCTTATGCGTAACAAAAACGAAAGGATGAGTTCAGATGCCTATCCGCCAGCCCATAGTATGCGTTCTCGGTCACGTGGACACTGGAAAGACTCTGCTTCTAGACAGGATTAGAAAGACAAGCGTGCAGGCAAGAGAGGCAGGCGGAATCACGCAGCACATAGGCGCAAGCTTCTTCCCTGTTGAAACGCTCAAGCAGCTGATTGGTCCTTTGCTTTCCATGCTTAAAGGCGAAATTGAAATTCCAGGTTTGCTGATCGTTGACACTCCTGGGCATGAGGCTTTCACTAATTTGAGGCGGAGAGGCGGAAGCGTAGCCGACATAGCTGTTCTCGTCATCGACATACTGAAAGGGTTTGAAGCGCAAACTTACGAGTGCATTGAAATCCTTAAAGCCCGCAAAACGCCTTTTATCGTTGCTGTGAACAAGATCGACCGCGTTCCAGGCTGGAAGTCCCAGCAGGCTACACCTTTCTTAAAATCCTACGCCGCTCAGGACCCTTTCGTTAAAGAGAGTTTGGATAACAGGCTCTACGAGATTATGGGCACGTTCTCCCGTTTGGGTTTCAGAACCGACCGCTTCGACCACATCAAAGACTTCACGTCAACAATCGCTTTGGTGCCTACCAGCGCAAAGACTGGCGAAGGCTTAAACGAGCTTCTCATGGTTCTCGTCGGTTTGACGCAGCAGTACTTGAAGAAGCGGCTGCAGACTACAGAGGGGCCAGCGAAGGGTTCCGTTCTCGAAGTCAAAGATGAGCCAGGATTGGGCTTAACGCTTAACATCATAATTTATGATGGCACACTTCGGAAGGACGATTTAATCGTGGTGGGCGGCAAAGAGAAACCCGTTATAACGCACATAAGGGCAATTCTGGTTCCTAAGCCCTTGGATGAGATTAGGGATCCACGCGACAGGTTCTCCTCTGTTAACTCCGTGTTTGCAGCGGCAGGCGTGAAAGTAGTAGCATCCGGATTAGAAGGTGCCCTTGCAGGAGCGCCCTTATACGCTGTTCCATCGGGTGAAACACCTGAAAAATACGCCAAGCTTGTCACCGAAGAAATTGACAGAATCAGAATAGCCACCGACGTTGAAGGCATAATCCTGAAGGCTGACACGCTTGGGTCCTTAGAGGCTATCGCCGAGATTCTTAAGCAGAACAAGGTGCAGGTTAGGCTTGCGGATGTGGGTGACGTTTCTAAGCGCGACGTTGTTGAAGCCTCGGTGGTGAAGTCGCATGAACCGTTATGTGGAGCTATTTTGGCTTTCGGAGTTAAAATTTTGCCTGATGCTGAAGAAGAGGCAGAAAAAGCTGGCGTTCAGATTTTTAAGGAACAGATAATCTACAATTTGATAGATAACTATATAGAATGGCTCAGATCTGAACGTGAAGCTAAAATTGCGCAGGAATTCGAAAAACTCGTTAAACCTGGAAAGATCCTAGTTTTACCTGGGTTCGTTTTTAGAAGAGCAAAACCCGCAATATTCGGCGTGGAAATCTTGGGCGGACAGCTGAAACCAAAAAACTCTCTTATAAGGGCGGAAGACGGGGCAGACATAGGCGAAGTGCAGCAGATCCAAGACAAGGGCAAAGCCATATCCGAAGCCAAACAAGGCATGCAGGTAGCCGTGTCCATGGACAAGCCCATTGTTGGAAGGCACGTTTTCGAAAAAGACATCCTCTACGTGAAAGTGTCCGAGCATGACGCAAAGGCTCTGTTGACCACGCACTTGGA
>CAZWPI010000129.1:0-5003 GCA_964636055.1 uncultured Candidatus Bathyarchaeia archaeon | reverse complement strand
AGGCTGGGTATATGTTTTTATTTTCGATTTTAATCTTATGTTTGAATGGTTAGGCTGTGGTGCAAGATTTTAGGAATGAGCAATCGTTCTGAAATCTCATGCTTATCCCCAACCACAGCTTAACCAATTCTCAATTCTGTTTTTATCCAAAATCACTTAGCAAAAAAAGGTACCTTATGCGCAAGTTGTGAGATGAGGTAGGCACCTTCCAGTCTAACCTTATTCGCCTTAGCGATTGTGATGTTGTTTTCAAATTCATAAACATCTTATTTTTGAATGTGCCTTTTAGAGTTAGAGGCAGTTCGATGCCGCGGAAATATGACATGACGATGCTCTGGGTTCAAATACTTTTGATAGGTCTTTCATCTGTGTCGCTTTTTGCATATTTTGAGGCTCTTCAAATAAATCAATTCTTAACAGAGATTTTCATGGTTCTGGGTTTTGCATCCATTACGATAGCAGGCGTGATGATTTTCTTTGCCTACAAAACAACCCCTGAACAAGACCCAAACAAGCCTATAATTACGCCTCAAACTATAAAGCTGGCAACAGCCCTGAAAGAAAGAGGCATCATTAACGAATTAGCAGCATTTGACGGAGACAAGCATGTTGCCATAGCTATTCCCGAGGCAACCCTCTATCTTGAGATAGATGGAAAAAATCACCTTACAGACCCAGGACATCTGTTTCGTGACTTACAACGGGATGCGTGTTCGCATGATGAAGGAATAGACACAATCCACATTCCCGACATCTATGTCGACAGTTCTCTGGACGAGCTAGCTAACGCCATAGCAGAAGTCACAAGAAAACGGAGCACCCTCGAAGCCATCGTCCCAAACAAGGAAGATGAGATACTAGACTCCGTAATGAAGCAGTGACCCTCAAGCGCCCAGCAGTCAAACTCCAATTCTACGCTGAAGTTCAAGCTATATATAGAGGGGGTATAGACAAAAAATCACACAACAGAGCAGCTAATATACCCTTTCACGCATTGTTTCTTCTTCTGTGAGCTAATTGGCGAAAAACCAGACCTATGCGGAAGCGGATTTACCGCGGCAGATTCGCGTTTCAGTAGGTTCCGCAATCGTTCTCGGGCTTTTAGAGGGCAAGCTTGATGCTGCGCCCACAACCGCTTATCTGATGACGTATAAACCTGGCAAGTGCACCGCCAACTGCCTGTTTTGCCCTCAAGCGAGAAGCAGCCGCAGCAAGGCGGAACTGCTTTCACGGGTTTCTTGGTCTGCTTTCGCCACCAAAAGCGTCCTCAAAAAAATCGGAAGCGCGTCTGCCAGCCAGCGAATAAGGCGCGTTTGCATCCAAGCCCTAAACTACCCTGACGTTTTCGCGCATCTTGTGGCTTTAGTGACAGCGCTAAAACAGCACGCCACCGTTCCCGTTTCGGTTTCCTGCCAACCTTTAAACAGCGAAAACACACGGCGCTTAGCGGAAGCAGGCGCAGAAAGAATCGGCATAGCATTGGACGCTGCAACGGAAAAGCTGTTCAGCAAAGTCAAAGGCGCAGACGCGAATGGCCCTTACACCTGGGAAAATCAGTTTAGGCAACTGCGCGAAGCCGTGGAAGTCTTCGGCAAAGGAAAAGTCAGCACACACCTAATCATCGGGTTAGGCGAAACAGAAAACGACGCAGTCAGCTTAATCCAAAGATGCGTTGACATGGATGTTTCACCAGCCCTTTTCGCTTTCACCCCAGTTCGTGGCACAGCCTTAGAAACCAAACCTCAACCCCTAATCGAAGCATACAGGCGAATCCAGCTCGCAAGATACCTAATTGTCAACGGACACGCACGCTCAGAAGACATGTACTTCAACAGCACTGGATGCCTAACAGACTACGGCACAGAAAAAGAAACACTCACCTACATCATGGAAACAGGCAAACCCTTCCTCACCTCAGGCTGCCCAGACTGCAACCGCCCATTCTACAACGAGAAACCAAGTGGACCCATCTACAATTACCCTCGAAACCTGCGCAGTGAAGAGGTATCAGCCATAAAGCAGCAGCTAAATCTAGAGCCGTAAGCAAGGCGTTGCTGGCAGGCAATTTTCAAGCTGATGATTTTTTATCGTTTTCCTGCAGCTTAGGCTTCTGCCGAGTCACCTGCTCAACCAAACGCCAAAAATCCCACATCGAATAGCCCTTCTGCAGCTCCTTCACAAGCTTCTTCACCTGATAAAACGTCATCTGAGATTCGCCCTTGTCCAACCGTTCCTGAGGACCCTTAATGTGCCGGAACAGCTCATCCATCTGACGAGGCGAAGCACGAATCCCAGCCTTCTCCAAAAGCCGCTGAATCAACGTCTGCCCCGTGTTCCTGCCAATAAACAACGTAGCCTCACGCCCAACAATCTCAGGCGGAAAAGGCTCAAAAAGCAGCGGATGCGCCTGCATCTCCTCCAACTCCTGATCCACCTCATGAGCGAAAATGCCATCACCCACAATCGGCTTATGGAACTGAATCGGCGTCGCAAACGCCTTTTCAGCGGTCTGCGCAAGACGGTAAACCCTGCCTAAGTCAACGCCGGTGTCAACGTTATAAAGCAGTTCCAGAGCGGTGACAACTTCTTCAAAAGGTGCCAAACCCGCACGTTCCCCGAAGCCCGCAATGCACGTGTGAAGATACGCGATGCCTTCTTCAACGGCAGCTAAAGTGTTCGCTGTTGCCAAGCCGAAGTCGTTGTGACAGTGAACTGAAAGCGCCACTTTCGCGCCTATTTTTTCTGGCAAGTTGTCTCTGATGTGGGACATTAGGTAGCGTGTGGAAAGTGGTCTCAGAAAGCCTACGGTGTCGGCTATGACTAGTTTGCTTGCGCCTGCGTTGGCTGCTGCTTCGAAGATTTGGAGGGTGTCTTCGATGGGTGTTCTTGCGCCGTCGGTGAGTACGAAGTTTACGTTTGCGCCGTTTTTTTGTGCGTGTTGGATGCTTTCTACGGTTTTTTCTAGGGCTTGTTGCTTGGTGATTTTTAGTTTGTATTTGAGGTTGAGTCCGTTAAATGGCATTTCGATGGTTATCTCTTTTAATCTGCATTCTAGGCAGGCGTCTACGCTTTCTTTGGTGGCTTCTGCGGATGCTGTGAGGGTTGCGTTTTTGAAAGTCTCGTTCACGATCCGTTGGGTGTTGTGTTTTTCGCCTTCGGAGAGGGCTGGGAAGCCAACGTTGATTATGGTTATGCCTGCGTCGTCCATTAGTTTGGCGAGTTTGACTTGTTCTACGTAGGTTAGGAATATGGTGGGTGCTTTTAGGGCTTCGCGGAAGGTTTCGTCCCAGATGTGGACTTTTTTGGGGAGTTTTGGTGGGAGGTTTTTTCTTAGGCGGTTGTAGTTTGTGATTAGTCCTTGGGCTTCGAGTTTTTTGAATATGGTTTTTCTCATTGGTGCACGTTCCGGTGGTGTTGTGTTTTATCTGCGAATTCTTATATAAAAATTGAATCTGTGGGGAAGGTGTTGGAGTTGCAAAAGTCTTAAGTGCTGTCGGTTATAGATTCAGGATGGTGTGGTTGATGGCTGTGAGCGGTATTAAAGGCACGGTTGAGCAGATCAGGGCGTTGGAGTCTGAACGGCAGAATCTGATGCTTGAGATTGACGAGCTTAAGAAGATGGCTGACGCGAAGGCTAAGGCTCTGGAAAGCGAAATCAACATGCTGCGTGACGAAGTGAAGGAGCTGCGTCTTCTCTTAAGCGGGGAAAACGATGATTCTGATCCGAGTCGTAAGAAGAGGAAATGAGTTCAGCGCGTAAGGACTGTTGCGCGATTTTTTGTCTATAGCCCCTCTTTATATAGTTTCTTTATATAGTTCTGTGCGCAGCGTGGTGCTGTTTTCTGCGTTGGTTGGCTGTTAGGCTGGAAATGTGTTTTCTTGTGTGTTGGGCTTTGTTAGAATAGCCTGTGGTTTGGTTTAGGTTGGGTTTGTGGTTTTTCACCTCCCAGTGTTTTCGCTAGGTGGGGGAAACGGAGCGGTTCCTTAAGAATTTTGGCGAAATTTACCAATTAATTTACAGGGAAATTTACAGCCGTGTGGGCGGGTTGGGTTTGTGCTTTGTTTTGTTATGTCTGTTTTGGGAATATTGTTTGTGGTAGAATAGAGATTATTATATATTAATACATGAGATGTTGTTGGTGAGCAACAATATTCGACATGTTAAAGAAAAAACTTGAACTCAAGCCCGAAGAACCCGAAGTGGTTGAGAAGCCGAAGGCAGCAACGGAGTCGCAGAAGAACCTGAAACGCGCTGAGAAACCAGCTAAAGCGGAACCAGCCGAACTGGCAGCAGAAGAAGACCCTGCTCCGAAAGTGCACGCAGACGTGGAAGCCGCAGAAAAGCCGTTTGTGGGCATCAGGGAGTACGGTTCAGCCGTGGAAATCGCGGAGAAGCTAGACAGGGAAATAGCCGCGACAAAAACCGCTCTCGGCGAATACCTACGCCAGCTAGACGACGTAAGATCCGTAGCTGAAAAATCGAAGAGACTGCACGACGTCGTCGCCAAGGTATCAGGCAAAAAGCAGCAAAAAGAAAAACCAGACCAAATAGAAGTAGGCGGCTTGGAAATCGTCTTGGACGCCACGCCTCTGCACGAGTTAGAGGCGATAGAAAGCGTGGTGAGAAGCCACCAGCAACGCCTGCTCGCTCTGCAAAAAGCCAAACAAGCACTGGAACCCCTTGACCCGCTCGGCGACACCAAAGGCTTACGATACATAGTGCTTGAAAAACAAGGAATCCCCGAACAAATCATGCTCAAGCTCACGTAATCGCTGCATGAAAGGACGCTCTTGTTTTATGAGTCGTTTTGGGTCTCTTTTGAGCAAGATTCAAAACATGTTTACGGACTACTGCGAATTCAAGGATATCTGTCCTTACTTTGATCCCGACCAGTTCACATGCGTCAACAGCGGAGGCTCACGCTGCGGAAAATATCGGCGTTTTAAGGCAGAAAAGGCAGTGAATGAGCCTGCAGAGCCGAAATAACAAAGAAACCACCTGT
>CAZWPI010000128.1:0-5067 GCA_964636055.1 uncultured Candidatus Bathyarchaeia archaeon | reverse complement strand
CATGGCAAACATCAGAAACAAAGCAAACAAAGTAGCCACAGATTTACCTGATGAAATAGGCTTATCTTCTTCTCCCGTTCTTTTATTGAACATCTTAAATCCGACACTGCGAAGCTTTTAAAGCTATGTCGTAAGTGCCCTAGACTTACAGAAACGGCAATAAGCGAAATCAAAGCCGCCTCTAAAGATAAAATGGATGTTAATTTCCGAAGAATCAGTTGAAATTTTGGCGGATTTAGGGCTAACCCGCACGGAAGCAAAGGTGTACGTGGTAAAAAAGAAGGGAAGAAAGAACGCGGGAGATTTCGCCACTGTATTTGTGTTAAACACTTAAACAACAAGATTTATTACATCTATTGCTCGTACAAATAATGAATCAAAACTAAATTAAAATGTTTGAATGAGGCGAAATAGACGTGAAAGGCCTAATCATATTGGCTTTCTTTTCGCTTTTCGCAGCAGCCTCGCTCTTAATTCCTGTTCCCCTGTTTCCAGGCAGCTGGTTCTGCGCTGTAATCGGCCATGGAATCCGAGATTACGTGAGCGTCCTAAGTGCATTATTTAATGGCTTGTTTTACGGTGTTATTTTGTGGCTTTTCTTTCTTGGTATAAGCCGGAAACTCGAAGAATAAAAAGCTGCGCTGTTGCTACCTGCTAACTTTCGATGGCTTGCTGAAAACCAGTGAGCTTAATGTTGCTTCTGCATTCACTGCACATTATGACAAGTTCCACGAGGTCATCATTGATTATTTTGGTGTCCACGATTTTGTAGATTTCTTCTGTTTCATCTTCAGGTGATATAACGGTTCCGCATTTCGGGCATGGGAATGAGCCGTCTCCATCGATCTTAGTGAGGTCTATCGTGTAGGGCACGCTTTTTTTAGACATGCTTTTTTTCATCATGTTTTTTCACGTCTTGAGCTTTCATGGATAGCAGTTAATAATTAACCATTATGAATCACTAATCAGTAAACTACATACATTTAAGACTTGGCACATCCTTTTCACCATTCAAAGCTTTCAGGTGAGATGTAGTCGCCGAAGCGTTCCTTGGCTTCGACCAAACGCTGGCGTTGTTGATCCAGGATCTCGTAGAGTTCCGCTGGTGTGTCAGTGACGTTTTCCTGATAGAACCGCTGAACACGCTCAATTTTAGCCAAGTTTTCAGGCACACGAATAGTAAATTGCTTTACGTAGTCTTCCTTGGAGTAATCTTTACTTAACACTCGATCGAATAGTTTTCTCAAATCCTCGTATTTTGGAAGAAAGCCTGTGGGAGACCTTATTGCCCCAGCTTCGCCGTGAACGCGCAGCTCCATCCACTTTATCCACACATGTTTGTCTTGAGGAGCATTCAAGAATTTACCGTTGCCCTTATCCCGCAGGAAGTAGTTAACTCCGAAGACAAACGGTGCTTTCTTGAGCTTCTTTCCGAACTCCACGTTGTTGCTGACGTTTTGACCTAGGGGAATGGATATGAAGTCCTGGGTGCTCATCATGTTTATCTCTGGCACCCCTTCCTCGCCAACTGTAGCAAAGGTTGTTTCAGTCTCCAAAGACGCACCGTAGGCGATAATTCCATGCTTCCAATCAAAGCTCTGCTGCACTGGCACATAAGCCCTAGCATCTCGACCGCCATACATTATGCCACTTAACTCCACGCCCATCGGATTATCCAATTCAGGGTCACAGTTTTCCAGTGCTTTAAGTGCCACAGCGTAGCGGGCGTTTTTGTGAGCAGGCGGAATCTCATTGCTAAACTCGTCCTTTTTCCCTTCGCACCATTCGCCGGAAAAGTTGATTCCGTCTTTGGGAAGTTCACTGCCCATGCCCAGCCAGTACGGCTTGCCATCCTTAACCAACACGTTAGAGAAGATAACCTCGCCTGGGCTAGTAAGCACCTCGTAAATTAAGGCGTCGTCATCTGGGTTAACGTCTTGAATTATGCCGAAGATGCCAGATTCGACGTTTACGGCGCGGGCAACTGAACCAATGTCGCGAATATACGCGATGTCGTCGCCCACTATGGTCTCACCTTGAAGCATCGCAGTAGAAGTCTTGCCGCAAGCGCTGGGAAAAGCACCAGAAAAATAGGTCTTACGACCGCCTGGACCGTGCACGCCCATAATCATCATGTGCTCGGCAAGCCAACCCTCATAGTTAGCCTTCCGCATGGCGAGGCGAAAGGCAAGTTTCTTGAAGCCCACAGAGTTGCCGGCATACTGAGTGTTGACGCTGTAAATCGTGCTATCCATATAATCAATGTAGATGCATTTTTTCTCATGCTCCGCGCTAGTCATGTTCTCGGTTAATTTGCCTGCTGAATGCACGACGCGCAGAAATTCCCTGTTCGGTTCTGATCGGCGAAACACTTCATAACCAGGCCTGTAAAGGAGGTCCTCTGAGTGAGCTACGTACCAGGAGTCGGTGCACTGCAATCCGAGAATTGTGAACACTGAGTTAGGAGGTCCTAAGGAAATGAAGCGAACAATCATGGTGCGGCCTTTCATTGAATCGCGCAGCAACCCTTTCGCCTCCACGAGTCCTTCTTGCCGGTCAATCTGGTTAAGGGCTTTGCTGAAAGAAATACCGTGGGGAACAAGGTATTTGGTGGCTTGTCGGTCGCGCCCCTGATCACGTATGCCATCAAAGTGAACGGTGTGCCCTTCAAGTTTTAAAACCGCTTCCTCGCAGGTGGCAATTGCTTGGTTTCGTACGTGAGCGATGTCTTCGGCGGAATCGCTGCAGATGAAAATTTTCTCACAGTTACACATGTCACTGGATTTGGCAATGAATTCGTACACTTTATGATTATTTATTGCGCACAGCTGCTGGTAGTCAACTTCGCTCATTTTTGGGCGTAACGCTTCAAGATAACCATTCATCCTTTCATCACATGACTCTTACAGGTCGTTAACTGTTCCGGGCACTCTTGGGAACGGCTGCGTTTCAGCTACGTGCTTGACGCCACTTATCCAGCCCACAAGGCGTTCCATGCCTATTCCTCCACCGGCAGTGGGCTTCAGCTTTCCCTGTTTTGCCAGTTTCAGCACTAACGTATAGTTGTCTTTGTTGATTTTGTCCCGTTCAATTTTCTTAAGTATCTTCTCGTACTCCCATTCCCTTTTGGCTCCAGACAGCACTTCGCCGTATTTGGGCAGGAACAGGTCGTAGTTGTCCCACCTGCCAGTTTTGAAGTCTTCGAAATCGTAGAATTCACGTGGAATGTTCATAACCCACACTGGATCGCTGGTCTCTTCTGAGATGCCTTCTTCCCAGTCTGCGCCGTATTTGGCTTCTAACTCTTGCCTATCGTAAACTTTGAAGGGCCTCTTGGGAAAAGCAAGCGTATCGCACCTGCACAGGAAGGTTAGCTCGTCTTTCATGTCGCGTTTCAGGCTTGTCACCAAACTGCAGATGGCGTCTTCAACAAAGCTCATCACTTCTTTTGAGGATGCGCCTCTTGCTTCGAAGTCTAACTGTGTGAATTCGTAGATGTGTTTGCCTGTTGTTGCGCGTTCGGCTTTTTCTATGCGAATGTTAGGTGACAGTATGAACAGTTTCGGGTAAGCAAGGGAAGCGGCGATTAGCTTGTGAATTATCATGCTTGCTGTGGTGCGGACTGTTTTTCCGTAGATGTCAACTTCGATGCGTTTTTCGATGGAGGCGCCTGGGTCAGGCCACAGGGGGTCGGTTGACTGGGAAAGGGCGACGGGTAGCAGCCATTGGAAGCCGCTGTCCACGAACCGTGACGTGAGATTTCTGAGTGTGTAGGTCATCACTTTGCCTATGTAGGCTTTTCTTTTGATTTCGCTTTCTGAAAGCTGTTCTAGGGGTTTTGGAATTTCAATTAACGGTACACGTTCTTGAGCTAAAGCTTGTTTATTTTCCAAGGATTTCATCTCGAATTTCAGTTCAGATAGAGTACGTGAACTGAGTAATAAATTTTTTATGAAAAATGTCATAAATTTTACAATAACTATAAGCTTTTATACTGCACAATTGTAATAATTACAATTATGACGGTAAAACTTGACGAGAAGGACATAGCCATATTGGCGTTGGTACAAGAAGACAGCAAGCTCACCGCGAGGCAGGTGGCGCAGAGAATAAACGCGCCGATAACAACGGTTTTTGCGAAGACAAAGCGGATGGAAGAACTCGGCGTAATACGGAAGTACAGGGCAATCTTGGCTCCTGAGAAGCTTGATATGGGCACGGCGGCGTTTGTTCTGGCCTCTGTTTCTTACAGTGCAAAGGCGAATGAGGCACCGGTTTCGCAGAGGACGGTGGCAAAGGAAATCTCCAAGTTTCCAGAAGTTCAAGAAGTGTACATTATTACGGGTGACTGGGACCTGCTGGTGAAGCTCAGAGCTGAGAGCGTGGATGCTGTTGGAAAGTTTGTGGTGGACAAGCTGAGACTTATTAGTGGACTTGAGAAGACGTTGACTTGCATGGTTTTCGAAACGGTGAAAGAGACAACAGAGATACGGCTTCCCCTGAAAAAAATGATAAAAACCTAGAATAGTTCGCGTGATAAGAGGTACGGTTCGGGTTCATGTGGAGCTTGAATAGTACAGCAAAGGCAACGCAAGAAGCACCGTATTCTTTCCTTTCCTGGTTAACGCGTACTCCACTCTCAACGGCGGTCCCGTGTCAACTTTCCTTGTTAGGTAGCCATGTTTTGCCAGCATCTTAAGCTTGTCCGAGAGCGTGCGCGAGTTGACGCCCAAGATTTTTTTGATTTCGCCAAAGCCCGCGGCGTTCTTCAGCAAAAGCGTGTAGAGGATTTCAAGGCTCCATTTTTGGAAAACGATGTTAAAGTTTTCCTCCAGACTCTTCAAGTCCGCTTTGAGTTCTTTAGGTGTTATCTCCTGTTTTTGCATTATTTGGTTAAGCGTGTTCTCTATGCCCTTGAGAGTTTGCTCCAAACGTGCTTCCACGAGCTTGCGGAACTCGGCGCTAAGAGGCAGCTTCGTGCTCATGCCTGTTACACTCGGTGTGGAGAAGCTCACTTCATAATTTATAAGGGTTTACTTATACAACAAGGTATAGAAAGTATATTGC
>CAZWPI010000127.1:0-5073 GCA_964636055.1 uncultured Candidatus Bathyarchaeia archaeon | reverse complement strand
AGTAACGTAACATGGGGTATCGCATTTGGCTCCGAACAAACACAGGCTCAACTTGAAGCCCATAGACTAAACTACAAAAAAATCCCTTTTACACAATCACCCCTCGAAATCTTCTCCAAACTCCACAAGCGTTATGAAACCGCTTATCTCCTCGAATCCATCGAAGGCCCACGGAAACTGGCGCAGTACTCGTTCATAGGCTTCGCCCCTCGGTTGACACTGGAAATAAAGAACGGAGAGGCGGAAATCCGCAACGAGAAAACCGGAGAAGTCGAAAGAGAGAAAACCTGCGACCCCCTGCATGTTCTTGAAAAACTTGTGAAAGGCAAAGCGGTCTCAAATAGCGAATTCAGATTTGCTGGAGGCGCAGTCGGCTACATCTCCTACGACACAGTACGCTACTGGGAAAAACTCCCGCAAAAAGCCAGCGACGACCTGAACTTTCCCGACGCACAGCTGGGCGTTTTCGATGACGGAATCGTGTTTGACCACAGGCAAAGACGCGCATTTTACTATTACTCAGGCGATAACCGATTTCCAGAAGTTGAGAGCCTAATAAAACAGCCCAGCAATCACGAGGCTTTAGCGCATAGCAAGCCGAAAGTGAACGTTACAAAAGCGCGTTTTGAGAAAGCCGTGGAAAAAGCGAAAGATTATGTTGCCGCAGGCGATGTTTTCCAAGTTGTCCTCTCTAAGCGCTACGAGTTCCGCGTTAAAGGCGACTTGATAGCGTTTTACCGCGCGTTACGCGAGATAAACCCGTCGCCGTACATGTACTTCCTCAAAGCGGGTGATAGGCAAATCGTCGGCTCCAGCCCAGAAATGCTCGTCAGAGTCGACAACAGAGTGGTTGAAACCTTCCCGATAGCCGGAACGAGACCGTGCGTAGAAAACCCAGCCGAAAACACGCGATTAGCCAAAGAGCTGCTCGCAGACCCTAAAGAACGAGCTGAACACGTCATGCTGGTTGATCTGGCTAGAAACGACATCGGCAGAATTGCCAAGTTCGGCAGCGTGCATGTTCCAGAGTTCATGAAGGTTCACCGATACAGCCACGTGCAACACATCGTTTCGCAGGTGGTAGGCGACCTCAAAGACGACCTAAAATGCTATGACGCGTTAAGAGCCGTTTTCCCCGCGGGCACGGTTTCAGGAGCACCAAAAGTCCGCGCTATGGAAATAATCGAAGAACTTGAACCCACACGAAGAGGACCTTACGCGGGTGCTGTAGGCTACTTCTCCTACAACGGCAACGCGGATTTCGCCATAACCATCCGAACCCTGTTCGCGGACAAAGACAAAGCCTACATCCAAGCGGGCGCGGGTATAGTGGCCGATTCTGTTCCCGAAAGAGAATGGTTTGAAACCGACCACAAAGCTGAGGCTTTAATGAAGGCGCTTAAAAAAGCTGGAGGCGAAACAACTTGAAAGTGTTAGTGATCGACAACTATGATTCTTTCGTTTACAACCTTGTCCAATACATCGGAGAGCTGGGAGCAGAGGTCATCGTCTACAGAAACGACCAAGTAACTTTGGAGCAGGTTAAACGGCTTAAACCAGACAGAATCGTAATCTCTCCGGGTCCAGGCACTCCCGAGGAAGCACGGTATTTCGGCGTCTGCACAGCCATCCTGCAAGAAGTAAGCCGCAAGGTTCCCACTTTGGGCGTCTGCCTCGGTCATCAGGGGATAATCCATGCGTTCGGCGGAAAAATTGTTTCTGCGAAGCGGCTGATGCATGGAAAAACCTGCGCGGTTAAACATGACGGAAAAGGCATTTTCCACGGCGTCCACAACCCTTTCACCGCCACGCGCTATCACTCGCTCGCAGGCGACAAATGCTCAATTCCGCCGTGCCTCCAAGTAACCGCGGTGGCAATCGACGACGGAGAAATCATGGGCGTCCGCCACACTGAATACCCCATCGAAGGCGTGCAGTTTCACCCCGAATCCATACTTTGCGAGGACGGAAAACTCGTTATGAAAAACTTTCTGGAAGGCAGATGACTCAGGAATGATTAGAGAAGGCATACAGGAGCTGATTGACGGCGCAAACCTCACTTTCGAGGAAGCCCAGGGGGTCATGCGGGAAGTGATGTCTGGGGAGGCAACAAACGCGCAGATAGCCGCGTTCTTGGCAGCGTTGCGGATGAAAGGCGAGACAGTTGAGGAACTCATAGCTTTCGCCGCGGTTATGAGAGAACACTGCCGCCGAATTCACCCCAGCGTGCAAGGTCGCCTCGTCGACACGTGCGGCACAGGCGGCGACAAAATAAAAACCTTCAATATCAGCACGGCGGCGGCTTTTGTGGTTGCTGGCGCTGGCGTCGCCATAGCTAAGCACGGAAACCGCTCAGTCACCAGCAAAAGCGGCAGCGCCGACGTGCTGGAACAGCTGGGACTCAACCTTAAAATGGAACCAGAGGCGGTGCAAGCCACTATCGAACAGGTTGGAGTGGGCTTCATGTTTGCGCCTGCCTTTCACCCTGCCATGAAGTACGCCATTCAACCGCGAAAAGAGATAGGCATCCGCACAGTATTCAACGTTCTCGGTCCACTAACGAACCCTGCCTCTGCCAACGCGCAGCTACTAGGCGTTTACGACGCGGAACTAACAGCTCCAATGGCTTATGCCCTGAAGAAGCTGGGATGCGAAGAAGCCATGGTTGTTCACGGACTGGATGGGTTAGACGAAATATCCACGATAGGCAAAACAGCAGTAGCGTGGCTAAAAGAAGGCGAAGTGGCAACAATGGAGATTACGCCAGAGGACTTCGGGGTCAAACAAGCTCGAATCGCGGATGTGAAAGGAACAACACCAAGTGAAAGCGCCGAAATCCTATTCACAATTCTGAACGGTCACTGCGCTATTGATGACCCGAAAACGGAGACAGTGCTTGTCAACAGCGCCGCAGGAATCATCGTGGGCGGGAAAGCAGAAGACTTCAGTTACGGCATGGAAGTAGCCCGCAAATCTATCAAAAGCGGAGCCGCCTACAAAAAACTCAAGACGCTGATTCGCGCTTCTGGGGGAGACCTGTCAAAACTTGAGGAGTTAGAGTCAAAGTATGCCTGACTTTCTTGACACTCTAGCGCAGAGCGCAAGAGAAACAATCGACAGCGGCTATTACGAAGCGCTACATGCGGCAGTCACTTCCAACATCAGCTTGAAAAAGGCAATTCTGGAAGCCAAAAACGCGCCGGTCATCACCGAAATCAAAGCCGCGTCGCCTTCAGCAGGCACAATCAGGGAGCACATTCAAGCGAGCAGCATCGCGGAAAGCATGGAAAAAGGCGGAGCCGCTGGATTATCCGTTCTAACCGAGCCAAAGCATTTCAATGGCTCTTTGCGCTCGCTCGTCGAAGCGCGGAGGGCTGTGAAGCTTCCAATTCTCATGAAAGACATAATCCTAAGCCCTGTCCAGCTGGATGCGGCTTCAAAAGCAGGTGCCAGCGCCGCGTTGCTGATAGAGGCGCTTTTTGACAGAGGATACTGCGAGTGCAACGTCCACGAAATGATTGCGAGAGCGCACTCGGGTGGGCTTGAGGTTCTGCTGGAAGCCCATACTGCAGCGGAGTTTCGTTCCGCCGTCAGAACTCATGCTGACTTGGTGGGGATTAACAATCGGAATCTGGCAACGTTAAAGGTTGATTTAGGTGTGACAAAGGGAATTCTGGAAAGGAATGATGCGGAAGGCAAGGTTGTCGTGAGCGAAAGCGGAATTAACACGGCTGCTGACCTGCGTTTTCTGCGTGAATGTGGCGCTCACGCGTTTCTCATCGGGTCAGCCGTCATGTTAGCCGACAACGTTGAAGAGAAGGTTAAGGAGTTTGTGTCAGCCTTATGAATGCGGTTAGGGTGAAAATCTGCGGGATAACCCGAAAAGAGGATTTGGAGGCTGCAGCGGCTGCGGGAGCGGATGCCGTGGGGTTCGTGGTGGGCGTAGCCTTTTCACCAAGGAACATTTCACTTGCAGACGCTAAAAAGCTGATGCGGCAGGTTCCGCCCTTCGTGAAAACCGTTCTGGTGACGGTTCCGGCAAGCCTTGAAGACCTCGTGGAAACTTGCGAAGCGCTGGATCCAGACGCGGTGCAGGTTCACGGAGAACACTTGCTGGACTTTGGCGCCGTTCGAGACAAGCTTCCAGCCAAGCTCGTGATTGGCGCAGTCAAAGCGAATCACCCAGATGTCGTTGGCAATGCTGCAAAGGCTGCAAAAACGTTCGACGCGGTTATCCTTGACTCCTTTGTCGATGGAAAACACGGCGGCACAGGCGTCATCCACGACTGGAACGGGAGCAAGCACATCAAGCAGGTTATCCATCCGAAACCGTTAATTTTGGCGGGTGGACTAAATCCTGAGAACGTCGCTGAGGCGGTGCGCACTGTTGAGCCTTACGCGGTGGATGTGTCTAGTGGCGTGGAACGGCAACCAGGAATTAAGGATTACCGGAAAATGGTTAAGTTTGTTAGAAACGCTAAGGGATGTAGAGCATGAAAAAGCTAAGCAACTATCCAGTTGACGGAAAATTCGGGAAATACGGGGGTCGCTTTGTTCCAGAGGTGTTGATGGCGGCAATCAGCGAATTGGAAGAAGCCTATGCGCAGGCTAAACAAGACCCGAACTTCAGCAAAGCGCTGGCGTATTACCTGTCGGAGTACGCTGGAAGACCCACGCCCCTGTACTACGCGGAGAACCTGACACGAAAAGCGGGCGGAGCGAAAATCTACCTGAAACGGGAAGACCTTGCACACGGAGGCGCTCACAAAATCAACAACACGCTCGGGCAGGCGCTGCTAGCTAAAAGGATGGGAAAGAAACGCGTTATTGCTGAAACAGGCGCGGGTCAGCACGGCGTCGCCACCGCCATCGCTTGCGCCGCTTTAGGCTTGCGGGCTGAAGTGTACATGGGTACTGAAGACATGAAGCGGCAACGGCTTAACGTGTTCCGCATGAAACTTTTAGGCGCAGAGGTGCATCCTGTGGAGTCTGGCTCTAAAACGTTAAAGGACGCCATCAACGAAGCGTTCAGGGACTGGGTTACCAACCTTGAAAGCACGTATTATCTGATAG
>CAZWPI010000126.1:0-5094 GCA_964636055.1 uncultured Candidatus Bathyarchaeia archaeon | reverse complement strand
TCGTGGGTTCGAATCCCACCCCCCGCACCATCAACTCTCGGAGAGATACCTCCTCTCTTATATATACAGCATACGTTGAAACTTTTGCTTGGTTTTGTGCTTGTTTTGAGTGAAAAAGTCGGTAATGCATGTTTAGGTTATTACGTTTCTTAGTCCCGCTTTCTCGGCTAGTTGAACCGCTTTTTCCCTATCATTTTTAGTGAGGCGTCTGCATAGCTCTGGGATTTCGTGGGCGCGCCATTCGGATCTGTACTGAAACATTAGGTTTACCCTTGTTTCGGTGCCCAAGTTTTCAGCTATCCAGTTTAGCGTCGGTTTTGTGCAGCACTCCAAATGGTTTGGCAGAACCAGCACGCGTGTTATCAGTTCGCCACGTTTCTTGGCTTCCAGATGGTTACGCGAGCAGATTCTCCAGTAATCGGGTGCGTCAGAAATTCTTTCAGCACAATCCGCTGGTCCATACTTGAAGTCTAAGAGGTAAATATCCGCGAACCCAGCTAGGAGACTCGCTGTTTCTGGACTGTAGTAAGCATTGGAGTTCCAGACAACGGGAACATTAACGCCTACGTGCTTGAAGGTTTCCAGCCAATGCTGAAGCCACGGCGTGGGTTCTCCGCCTACCAGATTCACGTTTCTGCAGCCAGCCAAGCGTAAATGCTCAACTTCCATGGCCATTTCCTTAGGCTTGCATTCGGTTCCGGGTTCCATCCACTGGGAAATGTTCCAGTTTTGGCAGTGACGACAGCGCATGGTACAGCCCATTGTGAATATGGTTCCTGAAGGCACAAGCTCTGGTTCTTCACCCATGTGCACGAAAATGCTGGATACCGCCATCGTGTCGCCGCCGCATTTGCAGTATCCCAACTCGTCCGCCAATCTGTTGACGCCGCATCTGCGACTGCAAAAATGGCAGTGCTGCAGAATTCTGTTTGCGATTTCGATTTTTAGGTCGAAGTAGGATTTTGCTGGCGTAGGTAACGCGTGAAAGTTTTTGCCTGAATCAATTTCATGTTCCCTCTCGCAGAACTCTTCAGTGCGTTTTGCGTGTTCTTTCCAAAGCGCCTCCAACGAGGCTTGCTTGTCAAATTCGGCTGGAAGCGTTTTGGCTATCATGACCTTGGCTGGTTTCCGGTTTTGCATGACAGCGAAGTATCTGGCTAAACTCTTTTTCGCTAATTCGTCATTGAGAACGGCGACGGCGTCTGGTCGTGTAATCTTCCACATGCTTCTCTATTCATAATCAATGTTGAATGGCGTACTAAAACAGTGCGTACGGGAAGGACCCGCCGCCCGAGTGCAGTTTCCCTTTTATCGGAATCTGATGCGCGCAAACTGGGCAACGCATGTCCTTTGTCAGGTTCCATCGGGTAATCTCAAAGCTGTAACGTTTGATTAAAAGTTCGTTGCAGTTTGGGCAATAGGTGTTCTCGGCTGGGTGCCCCGGAACGTTTCCGACGTAAACGTAATGTAGCCCCGCGTTTCGGGCGGTCATGTACGCTCTTTCCATATCTTCGACTGTCGTGGCAGGAGTAGTTGTCATCTTGTAGTCGGGATGAAAGCGCAACAAGTGGAAAGGGGTATCTCGACCTAGCGTGTCTTTGATCCACGTTGCCATTTCCTTTATTTTGCTCATCGAGTCTCCGATTTTCGGAACAACCAAGTTCGTGATTTCGATGTGAACGCCGTTTCTCTTAAGCTCTTTTAGCGTCTCGTAGATGGGTTTCACGTCTGGAACTGCTGAAAAGTTTTTGTAGAAGTCTGGGTCTCCTCCGCCTTTGAAGTCAACCGTTGCCGCATCCAAGTACGGCGCTATGGTTTTCACGGCTTCGGGCGTCATGTACCCGTTCGTTACGAAAGTGTTGAAGAACCCCGCTTGCCGCGCGAGTTTGGCGGTGTCATACGCGTACTCCATGTAAATGGTTGGTTCGGTGTACGTGTAGCTTATCCCCTGGCAGTTCATGTTTCCCGCCGCTTTTACCACTTCCGCTGGGGGGAAATCCCTGCCCGCCACTTCTGTGTCTTGGCTTACCATCCAGTTATCGCAGAATTTACAGCGAAAGTTGCAGCCAGCCGCCGCGATGGACATGACCAGCGCTCCAGGATTAAAATGCGAGAGAGGCTTCTTGCCTATCGGGTCAACAGCCGCAGAAACCGCCTTCCCATAATTCAGCGAGAAAAGGCTGCCGCCTTCGTTTTTCCTAACCAAACAAAACCCTGTTGCGCCGTCACTTATGAGGCATCGGCGCGCGCACAGGCAGCATTCCACTTTCTTTTCTTTCTGCTTTTTGTAAAGCATGGCTTCATGTAGCGACATTCAACCTTCACCCTATCCTGCTAAAACGTTTCTGGCGTGAACTTCACACTAAGAATAAGGGGTTTAGTTCTTAAAAACTATTAGCTAACACTCAAACTCGTGGTGAAAGCACGTGTATTCGCCTGTGTGGCATGCGGGTCCTTTCTGCTCCACCACGTACAACAGCGTATCATAGTCACAGTCCGCAACTACGCGCTTAATTTTCTGTGTGTGCCCCGAAGTCTCGCCTTTCATCCACAATTTTTTCCTTGAACGGCTCCAGTAATGCGCGTAACCCGTGCTCAACGTCTTCTCCAAGGCTTCCT
Organism: uncultured Candidatus Bathyarchaeia archaeon; assembly: GCA_964636055.1. Lineage (GTDB taxonomy): Archaea > Thermoproteota > Bathyarchaeia > Bathyarchaeales > Bathycorpusculaceae > SG8-32-3. The sequence continues at coordinate 2,475 of CAZWPI010000126.1, read as the reverse complement.
CGTTAGCGTAAGCCAGCATAAGCACCTCCTTAGACGCAGCGTCCTGCACAACCACCGGGATGAGACCGTTACCCTTCTTGAAATCCAGCTTCTTCAACAAGTCTTCTTCTGTCAAGGTCGGACAATCACCCCCTGCCCGCGCAAGAACTCCTTTATGACTGGAACAGGATACTTGTTGTAGTGGAAAACCGAAGCCGCCAACGCCGCATCCGCCTTGCCCTCTGTGAACACTTCAACAAAATGCTCCGGCAGCCCAGCGCCGCCGCTTGCAATAACTGGCACGTTCACTTTTTCAGAAATCGTGCGCGTCAACTCAATGTCATAACCGTCTTCAGTGCCATCCTTGTCCATCGAAGTCACCAGAAACTCGCCTGCACCAAGCGCCGCAGCCCGCAACGCCCAGCCTATCGCGTCTATTCCCGTGGGCTTCCTTCCGCCGTAAGTGTAAACTTCAAACCAGACGGGACCGTCGCGGGTTTCCACCGTTATCTTGCCCTCAGCCTTCTCGCGCCTTCTTTTCGCGTCTATAGCCACCACGACGCACTGCTGCCCGAACACGTCCGCAAGCCGTGTTATCACCTGCGGGTTTTCCACCGCCGCCGTATTCACTGAGACCTTGTCTGCGCCACTGCACAGCACAAGACGGGCGTCCGCCACGTTGCGGATTCCTCCGCCCACCGTGAACGGAATGCTAATCGCCTTGGCTACGCCCTCCACGACGCCGCGCAGTATGTCCCTGTTATCCGAGGAAGCGGTTATGTCGAGAAAAACAAGCTCGTCCGCGCCTTCATCCGAATAACGCTTTGCCAACTCAACAGGGTCGCCCGCCTGTTTCAGGTTCAGGAAGTTGATTCCTTTGACGACGGTGCCGCAGGTCACGTCCAAGCAGGGCACGATTCGCTTCGCAAGCGGCATCTCTATTCCTCTCCTACTGTTTTTAACGCTTCTTTCAAAGTGAATCTGCCCTCGTAAAGAGCCTTGCCAATAACTGCGCCCTCCACGCCAACACGCTTCAAAGCAGATAAATCGTTTATGCTGCCGATCCCGCCTGCAGCGATAATCTTGGCGTTTGAAAACTTGACTGCCTCACTTAGCGTTTTCAGGTCTGGACCAGAGAGCATGCCGTCTTGAACAATCGACGTTATTAGAAAACGATGAACACCTAGTTTCGTGAACTTTTCTAGCGCATCTGTTACACTTATTTTTTTTACTACAGTTATCTTTTTACGAGTTGTCTTTCTACGATTGGCAGTAGTATCTAGTTCAATATGCCCTTTAGATTTTGTCCACCCGAAAGTTTTAACATACTCGTTCACATGGTCCAGAGAAACAATAACTGATTCAGCGCCTGACTCTTTTTGAATTTGACCTATGACTTCAGTTTTAGTAAATGCCACGGTGCCGAGAATAACTTGACTAACCCTCATTTTCAAGAGTTTCATTGCTGTTTTGACGCTTCGTATTCCGCCTCCTACTTGAATCGGCAACGAAATGTTTCTCGCAATCTCCCCTATAACTGGGTAATTATTGACATTACCGAAGGCAGCGTCCAGATCGATAATGTGTAATTTTCTTGCACCTTCATCACGCCACCTCTCTGCTGCTTCTAAGGGTGTGCCAAACTGGTGGTAAAACTTGGCTGTCTTAGCTTCACCGCGCGTTAAGCGAACAATTTTGCCATTCATTAAGTCTATTGCTGGAATCAACTGCAACTGTGGTCACCTTTTCACTATCTTGGCGAAGTTCTCTAGGATTTTCAGCCCGATGTTGCCTGACTTTTCTGGGTGAAACTGCGTGCCGAACACGTTTTTGCTGGCTATTGCTGAAGTGAACGTGGTGCCGTATTCTGTTTCCGCCGCCACGATGTCTTTGTCGGCGGGCACTGGGTAAAGCGAGTGAACGAAGTACACGTAAGAGCCGTCGGCAACGCCCTCGAAGAGCGCAGTCGGCTTCACTATTCGAAGCGTGTTCCAACCCATGTGCGGCACCTTAACCGGGCCTTTCAACCACACGTTTTTGCCCTCGAAAAGCGCCAAGCCCTTTCCCGGACCTTCCTCGCTTTCTGGAAAGAACAATTGCAATCCAAGGCAAATCCCGATTAGGGGCGTGCCGCTTTCCACCGCATCCAACAATGTTTGCTTAACTGCGTCAAGTTTGGTGACGGCGGCAGAAAAGTTCCCCACGCCCGGTAACGCGATGGCGTCAGCTGTGCTTAGTTGCCTTGGTGACACGATGATTTTCGCGTCCAGCCCGACCTTTTCCAAGGCGGTTTTAAGGCTGAGGAGGTTGCCTACTCCATAGTCGAATATTACTGCTTCGGGCATCAGATTACTCCTTTAGAACTTGGCACGCCTTTCCGTCTCGGGTCTATGGCTACCGCTTGTCTCAGCGAAAGCGCAAGGGCTTTGACGGCGGCTTCCGCCTTGTGGTGGTCGTTGCTGCCGTATTGCACAAAGACGTGGACATTCGCGCACA
>CAZWPI010000125.1:0-5146 GCA_964636055.1 uncultured Candidatus Bathyarchaeia archaeon | reverse complement strand
GCGCCAGACGTTCAAGGTCCCATGTCCACGCACACGCTTGAGCTGATTAAAGCTGCAAAGCCGCAGGTCATCATGCTGGGTGGACCACCATTCTATCTCGGCGGCTTCAAAGTTGACGAAGCACAGTTGCAGGTGGGACTGAGGAATCTGGTAGCCGTTGTTGAGGCTGTGCCGGTGACCGTTTTGGAGCATCACGCCCTAAGAGACGAATTTTGGCACCAAAAAACAAAGCAGGCTTACGACGCAGCTGTTAAAATGGGGCACAGCGTTATGACAGCCGCCGAATTCGCTGGTCACAAAAACAACTTTCTGGAATCAAAACGGAAAATGCTTTACGTTGAAAATCCGCCGTCAAAAGAGTTTGAGAAGTGGATGCGGGAAAACACCACGGAAAAAAGCCATGCCAAACCACCGATATGACCTGTGAGGAATACTTCTGTTTTACTGCAATCTCATTTTCTTGTTCCTGCAGTTCGAAACAATGCTCCTATCAAGCGGTTTCGCATCAGTCAACCCCTTAATTCCGAACGCTATTGAAGCGCACCCTCAGTTGCTTTATGCAAAGACATGCAGGGCGCGAGCCAGCATATTTGGAGCCTGATAGAAATTCAATGCAGAAACGATAGAGGGGTCCATTGACGGCGCTTCCCTTCAGCTATTTAAAGTATATAAAAGGGAGGGGGTAGTCTTTTCTGAGCACTAGAGTTCCCCAAAATTCGCCAGTTAAACGAAAATTTTGACTGATAAAAATCAGATGTCTTCCAAGCACGCTGGTTTTTAATTTAGGTAGTCTTGATAGAGCATAGGATGGAAAAGGCTATAATTGAGACTTTAAATCATATTGGCAAACTTAAAGGATAGTATGGGAATGGCGGAAGAGAAAAAAACGTGGAATTCAGAAAACTTCGACCAATTAATGAAAGAAAGTCACGATGAGCTATTGAAGTTGAGAAGTGAACTGCAAAACTTGATGGTTAAGTTTGGTTTGCGTGCGTTAAAAACGTATCAGGCTGCTAGAAACGAACCGTTAAGACCCAACGAAATCGCTTCGTTGGTTAAGTATGAAATCGAAAACGCAATACATGATGTTTCAGAGCAGAGTAGTAAGGATGCGATCATCAAACAAGCCAAACTGGAATGGGAAAAGCAGCATAAAGCAGAATAAGTTGTCAACAAAGTTGCAGCTTGGGGAACACTCAGATTCAACAAACCATTCAATCTTTATGCAGATTGGTTTGAATCAATCGGCAAGTTTCCTTTTTCCATTACCGCAATGTTATATACTCCATGTTTATTTACATTAGTTCAGACACGGGAATTTGAATGAGCAAAAGAAAACCGATAATCAAAATCCAAAACATAGTCGCCTCAGTCTCCCTAAACCAAAAGATAAACCTGCAGGAAATAGTGGAAAAATTCCCCCAAACCGAGTACAACCCAAGCGTGTTTCCCGGACTTGTTTTTCGCCTTAAAAAACCTAAAACCGCTACATTGATTTTTGGAACGGGCAAGATGGTTTGCACCGGCGCGAAGTCAGAGAAGGAATCCCGGAGCGCCGTGGAAAAAGTAGTCAAAGAACTCAGGCACCAAGGAATCCAAATAACGGAAAAACCCGTGGTCAACATCCAAAACATCGTTGCTTCCGCAGAGTTAGGTGGAGAAATAGACCTCGAAAGCCTCGTGTACAAACTCAACAGGGTCATGTACGAACCAGAGCAGTTTCCAGGAGCCGTCTACAGAATGGACGCCCCCCAAGTGGTTTTCCTAATCTTCTCAGCTGGAAAACTAGTCTGTGTAGGCGCCAAGAAAGAAGAGCAAGTGTACGAGGCAGTTGATAATATCCAAAAACTGCTCGAAGAAAAAGAGCTAATCTACTATCCCGAAGAATAAGCCCCTATTTCATTCTTCTACGAACCGCTGGATTCTCGTCGGCAAGCCTCTTAAGCGCCATCTCAAAGGTCTCGTCCGGAGCTAATTCCTTTTTTATGAAAACCCCTGTTCTGCCAACCTCATCTCGCTTCAAAAGCGCATGAACACGATCTAGAACTGTTTCCGCAGACACGTCGAGACGCTTAGCCACGACCTCTTCACGTCCGATAATGCTGCTTTCCACATGTCCTTTCGTTGTGGGCTCAATCAGCATCAACCGTTTGTCCACTCCTGCCACCCGATTGCCTGCTTTTAGCTGGTTAAGGTTTACTTCGCCGCCAAACTTGTAGAATTCGCGTTCCACCCTGCGCATGCGCATTAAGGGAAAAGAAACACTTGCTCTCTCGTCTACTTCGATGTAGGCTTTCATAGCGTAGTTCGGCGTGGCTTGAATCAGCAACCGCGCGTTGACAGGCACGCCTGCTCTTTCCAAAGCAGTTTCCACTATGAAGGAGGATTGCGGCTCCGCTATGAACACGTCAACATCGCTGTTCTTGTTCACGTCGCCTCTGGCAATGCTTCCATGCACAAGTGTACGCAGGCGAAAGCCTTCTAAAGCGGTCATCATCCGCGTGGCTCTTTCTCGGAGTTCCCCCAACAAAACCCAGTGTGCACCGCTGTAGAATACTTCTTTATACTCTGCGTGTTTCTTCGGCTTCGTGACCACTAGAATCATCTCTTTCTACGAAGTTATGGTGTATGGTTTATTAGTAATTTGTCAATCAGAACATTAAATGTGTGAAAGTCTAATGAGCACGAACGCTACCGCCTGCGCTGTGTGCAAGCGCAGAGAAGCTTTCTTTTTTAGGCCATACTCCGGCGAAAGGCTCTGCGAAAAATGCTTCGTCGAATCCATCGAAGCAAAGGTGCGAGCAACCATAGCCAAATATGGAATGTTCAGTTTCGACGACAAGATAGCAGTGGCTGTTTCAGGCGGAAAGGACAGCATAAGCCTATTGCATATATTAGCCAAAACGGAGCGGCTTCACCCTAAGGCTTCGCTTGTGGCGGTGACCGTGGACGAGGGAATTAAGGGCTACAGGGATGAAGCTTTAGCGATCGCAGCGGCAAACTGCAAAACGCTGGGGATAGAGCATCATGTGGTCTCGTTTAAGAAGCTTTACGGTTTCACACTTGACGAAATAATTACGCGTGCGGGGCTGAAAGGCGAGAGGGAACTGACATCCTGTGCTTATTGCGGTGTCTTACGGCGAAGAGCGCTTAATGTGGCTGCACGCGATGTCTGCGCGGATAAGGTTGCGACTGCGCACACGTTGGATGATGAGGTTCAAACGGGCTTGATGAACATTTTCCGCGGTGACATCTTGCGTTTGGCTAGAGAGAAACCCGTGACTGATGAGGTGCATCCGCGGCTGGTGCGGAAGGTTAAGCCTTTCTGTGAGGTTCCGGAGAAAGAAAGCACCCTGTACGCCTACGTTAAGAAATTCCAGTTTCAGGATACGCCGTGCCCTTACGCTTCGGAAGCCTTGCGGAACGACATTCGCGCCATGCTTAACCGGATGGAAGAGAAGCGCGCTGGAACAAAATTCACGGTTTTCAAGTCTATAGAGCGCATGAGACCTGCCTTGGATGAGATCGTGAGGGAAGGCGATTTCAGAGAGTGTGTTGAGTGTGGGGAACCCGCATCTTCTGGTTTGTGTAGGACTTGTGAACTGCTGAGACAAATGCGTTGACGTTATTCGCGGCTGAAGCCCTTTCTGCTTTTTATTTCCCGCAGCATTTCGGAAGCTTCGAAAGCGTTTTTGGCTGAGGCGACTTTTTTGGCTTTTCTCACGTCTACGCGTGTGCCGCAGTAGGGGCAGGTTCTGGTTTTCTGGCTGTCTGCAGCCATGAATAAGCCGCCGCATCGGTTGCATACGATGATTAAGGTTGGTGCCATGGGTGTGTGTCTCCGAAAGACTTTTCCACGAACAGTTAGATAACGTTTAGGGAAGAGTGTGTGTGTAATGAGTGGGGCGAGGTCGAGATCGAAGTTGCGTTTATTGGGTTTGGCGTTGCAGTATTTTAAGAAGGAAGGTTACAAAATTAACCGTGAGGATAGTGTTCTTGAGGGTTATAGTGGCATTTCTCGGAAGTTTGATCTTATTGTTCAGAAGGGTCGTGTGGAGCAGGGTGTTTGGATACGTGACTGGAACCGGACGATAGGTGTTAACGTGATTATTGGGTTGGATACGGCTTCGGATGATGTTGGTTTGTCGAACCCGATAATTATTGGTGAGAAGTTTAGCGATCATGCGAAGTCTTATTCGAATAGGCGTAAGATTACGCTGTTGACGCGGCAGAAGATTGCTATGAGCCTTAGGTGAAGAGCTTAGGCTTAGACTTTCAGGTACTCGCTGATTAGGTCTTCCTTTTCCAGCATGCCGAGCCAGTCTACGATGCCTGTAGAGCATTTTTTGCGTTTGCTTAGAATGGCGATGATTTCGTGTGCGACGTTTTCTGCTGTCTTGCCTGTGACGTCCAGTTCGCATACTTTTTCTTTCTTGTGCTCGTGTAGGGCTTCGACGAGGCAGACATCTAGGATTTCGGAGGCGAGGTTTTCCCATAGTTTGGTGCCTTGAAAGCCAGATTTTTCCATGAGCCTGCGTAGTTCTTTGGGGTTTCGGCGGAGGACGAAGATGCGTGTTACGTAGTGTTTTGGGACGACTGCGGGGGCGTAGTGGCCGTCGATTACGACATTGCGTTTCTCGGTGGTGTCTATGGTTTCTGCGATTTTTGTGCGCATTTTTTCTTCGTTGATGATGGTGGTTTTTCTTTCTTTGTCTTCGCTGAGGGTTAAGTCGTGCTTGTTGGCATACTCGGTTAGGTTGATGTACAGTGCGTCTAGTTTTGTGGTGAGTTGTTGGGCGATTGTGGTTTTTCCTGTGCATGGTGTGCCTGTTATGAGGATGACGCGTTTGCTCATGGTTTCTATTGGGGGAAAAGGTGTAGTTATTGGTTGTGCTGGTTTTCGGAAGGGTTGGAACAGCTGGAAAAGCAAATTGATTACTTTTCGTTACTTTTAATCCCTGAACTCTGGGGCGCTATCAGTTTTTTCTGGACTAGCGCGTGAAAAATTGTCTATACCCCCTCTATATATAGGTTGAACTTAAGCGTAGAACCGACGTTTATGGTTCCTTGAGTTGTTTGCTGTTATGTGAGTGAGTTTTTGGTGGATAGGTTTATTGATAGCGTCTGCGTTTTTTAGTGTGGGCTG
>CAZWPI010000124.1:0-5183 GCA_964636055.1 uncultured Candidatus Bathyarchaeia archaeon | reverse complement strand
TTTGCCGTGAAATCTTTTGATTGACGTATCGTCTGATCAGGAAAAACAAAACTATAAGCACTGCTAGCACAATTGCGACCAAAATTAAGGCTGAAGTAACGAACTGGTAGACTGACAGCCCGCCACTGCTGTTCGCGACGCTAATTTTCACAACATAGAAATCATAGTGCCCCTGACCAATCGAGTTTGTCCAACCTACCATAACAAACTCGTTTTCCGCCGTTTCCAATACGGCATATGCCTCTTCAAACCCGCTTCTGCCCACGGTACAGCTCCACAGAACGTTGCCCTGGTCGTCGACTTTGAACAGCCAGAAGTCTCTTTCGCCATTTCCAAACGAGAAAGTGAATCCGCCCACGAGGTACCCTCCATAATTCGAAGCCGTAACGCAATTCGGCATGTCAAAACCTTCGCCGCCCACCGTTTTATCCCATACTAAATCGCCGTTCAGATCAACCTTTACTATCCATGCATCGTTGTCGCCTGCTCCCTTTGAACGTGTATCCCCGACGACCACGCATCCGCCCGCCGTGTTCGCTATCGCGTAGGCTTTGTCGCTTTGTGACCCGCCGTAAGTTTTATTCCACAATAGGTTTCCTGAAGCGTCAATTTTCAGCAGCAGAAAATCGTAGTCTCCGTTACCCATAGAATTCGTGTAGCCTGCTACAAAGTAGTTGTTGTCTTCAGTCGCTGCGATGGCTCTTCCCGCATCTTCCATTGACCCGCCGTAAGTCTTATTCCAGACCACGTTGCCATTAACATCCGTTTTGACAACCCAAACTTCTGAATCATTGCCAAACGAATATGTCAAACCAACAAGCATGAAGCCATTCTGCGTCTTCACTGCAGAAAAAAGCTTGTCAACTTTTTCCCCGCCTAAAGTGATGTTCCAACGCAAATTTCCTGCAGCATCAATTCTTACCACGTACCCGTCGGTGTCTCCTGAAGGCAGAAACACGTTTCCGACGAGCAAAAAGCCATCCTCCAAACCAAGAACATATCTAAATTCGCTGCCGGCTCCTTGGAAAAACGTTTGGTTCCAAATCATATTTCCATCGTGATCAAGCTTTAAAACCCAGGCGACGGTCTTGTCTTGTTGGAACGACGTAGAGGAGCCAACCACTACAAAGCCGTCTGCCACCGTTATTGCGTAAAAGGCTCTGTCGTCGCCTGTTCCGCCGTAGGTTTTTTCCCAAAGCACGTTCGCCTTCTGAAGATTTACAGAGTCAGAATTAGATGTTGCTGAAACGGTGAAGTTCTTGATAACGTTAAAATTAGGCGCTAATAGGATGCTTATCGTCAATAGCAGAAAGAACAGTGTGCTTTTTCTTTTTCCTCTTAGCATTCAGCCGCGGCGTCTCCTTGATAAGGTGTAATCTGGTTTAACGTACGTTTGATGAGAAATAGACTTTGGATGTAGCCGTATTTATTCTTATGGAAAGGCTAGGCTGAGACGCTCAGTAGTCAAGCCAGAATTTTCACACTACATATTGAACGATTTTATTCTGCATGTCGTCTGCGTTGTCTTTGGCGTGCTTCAGTAGCCAGTCAGAAAGCTTCTTACATGTGTTGGGGTCGCAGGAAAAGCTCTTTTTTTGTGGGTTCCACAACAGACAAGTAGAGCAGGGAATGTCCGCGTCGCTTTCCATTTTCATCGTGGCTATGTCAAGCTCTGAAATTGATTTATGACTTGTGAATCAGCACTAATGGTCGTCCATAATGATTATGGATACATTCACAGGCAGCCTGCAATCATAGCCCAATTGACTTGAACATTCACACTACACTTGGGCGCACGTTACGTTTGCTCTGATAAGAATGTAACGCAGGTCGTGGCTGTACACCGAAACCAACATTGGATCATCTGGGTTCGTAGTGTTAGCCGTGAACGACATTTCGTACGTGCCGTTTCCGTAATCAGTGATGCTTGGCGACGCGATCTGCACCCATTCTTCAGTAGAAAGAGAGCCATTTTGTTCGTAGTAAACCGTGAAGTTTTGGGCCAGAGCGGGCTTGCCTTCGTTAAGCACATTGCAGGTTACATTGACTTGTTTCAGCGACCCCGTCAACGAGGTGTAGTATCCATTCACATCAATCTCTGAGGTTACGTTTATTGCGTATTCTGAATAGTAGTTTGCCGAAGTTCCAGAAGAATTCAAGACGAGGTTGATGTAGGCACTTGAGATTCCTCGCCCGCTGGATCCCCAAGAAATCCAGACGCCATCCTGATAAGGCGTCATGCTGAAGGAAACAAAATCCATTTTAACAAATGCGTCAAACGAGTGACTATCGACCACGGATTTGAATTGATTCAAATCTGCAACTAAAACATCCGCGGACCCGCCGTTTGAGATGTTAGCCAGTGCACTTATGACCGTATGCGTAACACCCAGCTTGTACGCTGAGAAAGCTGGATCTGCTCTCGAATAGTACACTGCCGCGTTTTTCTGGATGTCAGTGACAAAGACGGCTGTGGAAAGCAGCAACAGAGCGACTACCAAAGAGGCGATAATGAGCACTTGACCAGAATTGCTACGGCTCGAATTGCACGTTTTCACGCTACCCTACCCCTGCGAGCTGTAATCTTATGATGTAGACCGCGTAGTTGCTGCTTGTGCTTGCGCACACGTAATCCACCGCCGCAATTTTGTCGTTGACGGGGCTTCCGCTGGTTATCGGTATGTCGTTAATGGGCGTCATGTTTTCGTCGAAAACGGTTAGGTTAAACCACATCATAGGCGAAAGCGAAGATTGAATGCAACTTTTGAGGCTTAACCAGCTTTCGTTGCTAATTAGACCGGCTAAGTGTCCGTTGCTGTCTATGCTCATGAGGATGTTATGTGCCGTCGAAGAAAGGTTCTCGGTCGAGTCGTTTGAATGCTCTTGTACTGCTGGGATTAGCGTGAGCGCTGAAAGCAGCAAGATTGAGGCGAAGAACGCTTCTATTATGCGTATTTGTCCCTTGTTGTCTTTCAGCAGTCTCATTTAGTCACGTCTCCGAAGCTAAGCGTCAGTTGGTAGAGTGTTTCTTTGACAAGTACGGTGTAGACGAACACGTTTCTCTCCGAGTTTTCAAAGGATGCTCCAAAATTCAAGGGGATGTCAGGATACGCGGTCCATTCTACAAAAGAGGCAGTGCCGTTTAAGCCGGAGATGACGAGGACGGTGGGGCTTTTGTCCACGAACTCCGGTATGGCATAGGTGGTAGCTGAAGTCGATGTGAGGTTTGACTGGTAAGCGTACGAGAAAGCGTAGCCGTGCTCAATAGTTATGTCTGGGAAATTCTTTTCCAAGCTTAACGTATAATTCAGCGAGCTCAATCCCAGAAAGGTATGGTTGGGTGATGGCTCCTGCGACAGATGAGCAAAAGAATAGGCTCCATAAGAAGTTATTCGATCGTCAAAAGAGGCTCGAGCAAACACGACAAGGAGCGCAGGTCCACTTGCGGTGTTCGGTATCTGAACAGTTATGTAGCCAACGCCAGCAGTCGATGTGGTATTGGACGCATCGCTCACAAAATCTTTTGCAACAACGTAACAGTGCAGAGCCGCGCTAGCTGGTCCTGAGGCTTGATTGACTGAAATCTGGAACGTGTAGGCTGTTTCGTCGCCTATGCTGATGGTGGCGGAAAGCGTGGCGGTTATCGAAAGCATCTGAGAAACCGATACGCCCAAAGCGATGTTGTTAAGTCTCGCCGCCTGAGATGCCTGAAAGTAGGACAGCGCGTACGCATTCTGATTGTTCAGCCTGCCGATTTTGTCAATACCAAGCGCATACAAGTTTGAAGAGTCACTGTCAGATAGACCGAAGCTGCTGGGAACCACCCCACTTGAACCCCAATCCACGGGTGTGCCATCGCTTGTTACTAAGTGTTCAGCTATGTTTCTCAGATAGGCATCCTTATTCAGGTCTTGCATACTGTTTATTTGAGCCTGCATTGTTCCAGCTAAAGAAGCCGTTGCTAAGAGAGCAACAGAGACTACCAAGGAGCACGCGAAAAAAGTGTCGATGGAAATAGCTGGCAATCTTTTTCCTCCAAGTCAAGCCACTGGCGTTATGCCGAACATGCCTGAAAGGAACTGCTGAGACAGAATTAACGACACATACGCTGTTGTCGCCAATAATGCTGAATACTGGAAGCCCGCGCCGAAGTTGCCTTCACTTATCTTTCCGATGAAGAACCCTGAAATCCAACATTGCAGAATTATGCCTACAGAAAACATTCGCATTTGGTCCTGCATAGCCATGAATGCAGTTGCGGAAAGGGTGGTGCTGACGACGGTTGTCATCATGTACGTGGTTAAAGACACAATTGTTGTTGTTATCGCGATTAGAACGCTCCAGATGAAAGCGAGAACGATGTAGGGCTTCAGTAAAGCACGCCGGTTAATTTGTAACTCGCGTTCTTTCTCGCTGTACTCTGAAAGTATTTCCAGCGATTGAGTTGAGTTTCCGCCGATTTCGATTGTCTCAATCATCATGGCAAAGTTTAAGGTAACAAACCAGCTTCTAACCTTCTGTCGCAAGTTGCCAAACGTTTTCCTCAGGGGAACCCCCCACTCTATTTGGCTTCGCACGAGTTCCAATAATTTTGAGAAGGGACCGTAATCTTTGCGTTTTGTGGCTTGCACTATGCTCTTCTCAGGAGAAAGCCCGATCTTGTTCGACTCAGTCACGTCCCTGATGAAACTAGGCATCGAATCTTCAGCGTTGTAGTTGATTTTGGCGATTCTGTAGTATTGAATGGCAGGCAGCAATGAAGCAGCTACCAACCCGACGGTGACGATTTCCGGTAAGCCCACTGGCTTTATGGACTCCAGCAGGGATGGAACAAAAGCGAAAACTAATAATACTGTTCCAACTGCTATAATAATGATTGCTGCCTTCTTGTACAAGTCTTTCAAGTCTTCGAAAGCGCTTTTCTGCATGTTGTGAGCTACCATTATGAAGATTAGGGACAGCACTGGCATGAAAATGAACGCTATAAGGTAAGACATAATTGGTGAAATAGGCAGCGAAGCGCTCCCCAGCATGTCTATGACATTTGTTGATGAGAAAACAACGAAGAGAATGTACGTGCACAACACGACAATCAGCATCACCGTGTAAGCTTCAACTAAAGTTGCTATTTTCTCAACAGAACGTGTCAGTGCGTTGTGTCTAAGCTCAAAAATTGCTTTCAG
>CAZWPI010000123.1:0-5214 GCA_964636055.1 uncultured Candidatus Bathyarchaeia archaeon | reverse complement strand
AGCCCCCTTATATAAAGAGAGAATTGTCGTGGCGAGGGCTTATCAAACTGCGGTTTTTGAATCACTAGAGTTCGAAGGTGGTTAAGATTAAATTTATAGAACAGGAAAGATTATTTGAGTATTGAGCACTAAGTGAGGTGAACAAAATGACAACCGATTTCAAAACTCCGATTGAATGCCCAAACTGTCACAAACCTCTAACCATTGTGCAAATGCAAGTGACAAAAGTACTTGAATGGACCGTTGATGAGGATGATGAAGAAAGGCAGGGTACCTTCGAAGACAACGGGCAAGGCGCAACAGAAGTATTTTGCCACAATTGTAACAAGAAAATCGGGCATTACGACCAAAACAATGAGTGGGGTCTTTTTCCAGATAGCACCGTAACGGACTTTTAATTCTTCCTGCGCCATACTCTTTTAGTTATCAGATGTGACTCTGCGCTACAGTTTGCTCCATTTGACGGCGAGAGCAGTTTCATCTGATTTAAAGTAGCTTCCTACAGTTTCTGTTGATTTTCTGCGATGTGTTTATGTTTCACCCTTAAGGTTACTTATCTCTGAAAAAGGAACTAAGGGATTAAAAGTGACCGATAAAAAAGACACAATCACAATGCTGCACGGGGCTGGCGGCACCGTCATGCACGACCTGGTTAAGAACTACGTGGTGAAGTATTTTGGCGGCTTGGGCAACGCTGAGGTTCCGCTTGAAGCCATGGACGACGCGGCTGTCGTAGGCGACATCGTTTTAAAAAGCGATTCCCACGCCGTTAAGCCCATATTCTTTCCAGGCGGCGACATCGGGCGCATAGCCATCTCCGGCACCGTCAACGACATCGCATGTTTGGGCGCGGAGCCTTACGCGTTGGCGTGCGGCTTGATTCTGGAAGAGGGCTTGGCGATTTCCGATTTGGAGAGGATTCTGGCGAGCATGCGGCAAACCTGCATCAAAGCGAACGTGGGCATAGTCACGGGCGACACCAAAGTCGTTGAGAAGGGCAGCTTGGGCGGCTGCGTCATGAACGTATCGGGAATCGGCAGAAGAACCCCCGCGCTGGAAAACAACCTGAAGGTGGTCAGGCAGCACCGTAGCGGTTTCGCGGCGCGTTGGCTTCTGGACTCCAACCTGAGCGTAGGCGAAAAGATAATCCTGTCTGGCACCATAGGCGACCACGGGTTGGCTGTGCTCTCGGCGCAGCAGGGGCTAACCTTCGGAAGCGAAATAAAAAGCGACGTCAAACCCCTGAACCGCCTGATCCAGCGCTTGCTGGGCGAAATCGGCGGAGTCGTTGCCATTAAAGACCCGACGCGGGGCGGGTTGGCTGACGCGGTGAACGAGTTTAGCGAAAAATCAGAGGTGGGCATACTCATCCATGAAGACAAAATCCCGATCAGAGAAGATGTGCGCGCCGCCTCCGAAATGCTGGGTTTGGACCCGCTTGAGGTGGGCAACGAAGGAAAAATCATAATCGGCGCCGTACCAGCCAAAGCGGAGCAGGTTCTGACGTGGCTGAAGCAGACACCTGAAGGCAGAGACGCCCAGATAATCGGCGAAGCCACAAGCGAGTTTAAGGGCGTGGCTATGCAGACGGCGGTAGGCGGCAAACGGATAATCGCAAGACCAGTGGGCGACCCAGTTCCGAGAATCTGCTGACAGCCGCGCGTTCACTTGGGTTTCTTCCACAAATCAGACACTCTGCCAGCCTTGACAAGCTTCCATTTGCCGAAAAAATCCTTCCTGTAGAAATGGTACAAACCGCAACGGGTGCACTGCATTATGCGTCTGCCACGTTCAAAATCAATCTCATACAACTCTAAACGTGAGCCGCAGTCAAGGCACTCACCGCTGTAAGTCCTCTCGGTTCCTCCACTCATATCAACCACTTCCAAGGTGGAAACCAATTTTAACCTTTAAACATTGTCAAAATTCGAGCCGAAAAAGCAGAAAAAATCTGCGACTTAAGTCCTGACTGTTTTCGCCCAGACCCTGCAGGTACCTTCACTGCTGACCATGCAGGCGCCAACAGGCTTCGCAGGCGTACACGCCTTCATGAACATGGGACACTCGTCAGGCTTAATCTTGCCGATAATCACCAAGTGACACTCGCACCCAAGCAGAATATCCTTGCCTTGCGCAACGTGCACGCCGAATTTTTCGCGAGCATCAAAAGCCACAAGCTCCTCCCGCAGCTTCAAAGCCGAATCGGGCAGCCTGCCGATGCCGCGCCAGTTCCCGCCCGTAACCGCGAACGCCCGATCCATCATTTCCAGCGCCCGAGGGTTTCCTTCCCACTTCACCACCCGCGAGTACTCGTTCTCCAGCCGCGCCGCGCCTTCAGCACACTGCTTCAAAAGCATGTAGATTCCCATCAAAACATCTATGGGCTCGAATCCCGCTACCACCGTGGGCATGCGATAAACCCGCGGGAAAAGCTCGTAAGGCTTCAAGCCGATTATGGCGCTCACATGCCCCGGCGCGATGAAACCGCTGATGTTCAAGTCGCCGACGCCCAGCAGAAGCTCCATGGCAGGCGGAATCAACCGATGCGAAACCAGGAAACTAAAGTTTTCAGGCAGCTTCCCAAGCGCCTCAACCGCCGTGGACGGCGCCGTGGTTTCAAAACCCACCGCAAAAAACGCAAACTCCTTACTCTGCTCGCGCTTTGCCATTTCAACCGCGTCAGAAACGCCATACACGATGCGTACATCCGCGCCCGCAGCCTTCGCCTCCAGCAGACTCATCTCGCTGCCTGGCACGCGCAAAACATCCCCGAAGCACGTTACAACAACGCCTTTCTGCGCCAGCTGCACCGCCTCGTCAATCTCGGCGGCTGGCACGATGCAGACGGGGCAGCCTGGACCCGCGATGACCTCGACGCTTTGGGGCAGGAGGCTGCGTAAGCCGTAATGCGTAATAGTCCATTCATGCGTGCCGCATACGTGGCAGAACTTGACGGTTTCATTTTTCGGCGCTACTTCTCGAATCTTCTGCGCAATTTTCTTTGCCAGCTCTGGGTCTCTATATCTAAGTTTTTCAGCCATTCCTGGTCAGCTGCCCTGTTCTTTTTCAAACGCAAGAATCTCCTTCCACAAGGCTAACGTTTCAAGAGCGTCTTTTTCGTCTACGGTTTGGATGGCGTAGCCGGCGTGCACCAGAACGTAGTCGCCCACTTTGGCGTCTACAAGCGTCACGTTAACGTCTCGCAGGACGCCTTCTCCGAAGTCCACTTGGGCTTTGCCGCCGTCTACGCGCATGACACGCGCTGGAATCGCCAAACACATGCTGTATCAACATAAACACGGGAATAAACGGCGATAAAAAGAGTATGGTCTAAAACCGCCAAAATCCACCTACAACAGCCTGCCCAAAGGAAACGCCGCCGTCACCCGCGGGGACAGCCTCATGAACAAGAAACCGCAAGCCCGCAGCCTCCACAGTCTCCCGCATGACCTTCGCCAGTATCTGGTTGCAGGCGGCGCCGCCCGAAAAACCCACAGCTTTGACGCCAGCTTCCCCTGCTTTCTCTGCCGCAAGCGAAGCCAAGCCTCGGGCTAAGTAGGCGTGAGCGGAATAAGCCAAATCCGCCACTGGTACCTTGCCGATGTTTTCAAAGACCGCGCGAAGCATCTGTGTCGTATCCAACACGTTTCCATTAATTACGGGCTTCATGTTCAGCACATCTTTGCCTTTCACCGCGGCAGATTCAAGCTTCATGGCGGGTTCACCCTCGTAAGTGCGCTCATAGCACACGCCTAGAACAGCAGCAACTGCGTCCAAGACTCTTCCACAACTCGTGGTTTCAGTGACGCCGACGCCCTTTTGGAGCTGTTGAAGTATCAGTTTCGCCTCGGTTTCGCCGTGAGGCAAATGCTCGCTGTGCTTAAGGAGCCAGTCCTCAACTGCCATTTTCTTGCTGAGCATTCCCGCGGCTATACGCAGGGGATAACGGGTAGCCACGTCTCCGCCGAGCAGAGGCTGCTTTTCCAGATGCGCTAGACGCTTGAACTCGGCGGATTCCCGCGTGCAAAACAGGATTTCGCCGCCCCACGCGCCGCCGTCAACGCCGTACCCGTAGCCGTCGCACACTATGCCCACCACCTCGTCTACGGCGTGCTCCATCATCAAAGCCGCAACGTGCGCGTGATGGTGCTGCACTTGGATGAGGTGCCAACCGTTCTTTTCTGCAAGCTCCTGCGCTAGGCGTGTGGTGGTGAATTGCGGATGCAAATCGCAGGCTACGGCGTCCACGCGGCTGTTGGTTAGGCGAATCAGGTGGTTCGTGGCTTCTTGGAGGAACGCTCGTGCTTCGACGTTTTCCACGTCGCCTATGTGCTGGCTGATAAACGCTTTGTTCGCCTGCAGAACGCACGCGGTGTTGTTGAGTTCGCCGCCTAAGCCTACAACGCAGCGCTCTGCTTTTTCTTTGAGCATTAGGGGTGCGGGCGCGTAGCCTCTGCTTCGCCTAATAAACGAGGGGCGAGTGCCATGAACCCGCAGCACAGAGTCATCGCAGCGGTAGGCGATTTTGCGGTTGTGAAACAGGAAGTAATCCACGGTGCCGCCCAGTGTGCGCAGGGCTTCGTCGTTGTCCTTGACGATGGGCTGGTTAGGCGGGTTGGCGCTGGTCATCACGAAAGCCGCATCGTCCACGCAGTCGAAGAGCAGGTAATGCAAGCCAGTGTAGGGCAGCATCACGCCGACGTTGTGCAAGCCGGGAGCCAACAACGGCGAAAGACTGTAAGCGTCACGTTTGTTGAGCAGCACTATCGGACGCGCGTAGGAAGAAAGTAGCGCTTCCTCCTTCGAAGTTACTTCGGCGAAAGATTTTGCGGCTTCTATGCTTCGGGCCATGATGGCGAAGGGTTTGGCTCTTCTGTGCTTCGCTTTTCGAAGTGCCTGTAACGGCTTGTCTCGGGTTGTGGATGCGGCAACGTGGAAGCCGCCGTAGCCTTTTATAGCAAGAATCGCGCCTTCGGAGAGCAAGCGTCCTGCTTCACGCACTGGGTCCGCATGCTTAATCGGCTCGCCAGTTCTTGTTGTCAAGTACGCTTTGGGTCCGCATGTTGGGCACGCCACGGTTTGGGCGTGAAAGCGCCTGTTCAGCGGGTCAGCATATTCCCGCTGGCAGAAGCCACACATTGGGAACTCACGCATAGTAGTGTTTTCGCGGTCGTACGGCAACCGCTCGATGATGGTGAAGCGGGGTCCGCAGTT
>CAZWPI010000122.1:0-5274 GCA_964636055.1 uncultured Candidatus Bathyarchaeia archaeon | reverse complement strand
CGTGTCAACAGGCATTACGCCGTCTGAATTGTCAAATTGAATTATCACCTTAGCCCTTTTCGCCCTTTCTAGCCCAGCCTTTTCAGAGCCGTGGAAAATCAGCTTGGCAGCGTTTTCAGCGCGAAGCCTTCTTGTGCTTAGTTCTCCGAGGGCGAACAAACAGGCGTCCATGATGTTGGTTTTTCCGCTTCCGTTCGGGCCAGTTATGGCGGTGAAACCCTTATCTAGGGCTACTTTAACTGTTTGCGGTCCGAAAGACTTGAAGCCTTTAAGCTCTATTTTTTTAATGTAAGGCATTCAATCTGCGCCTTCACGTTTGGAAGCGGTGCATGGTCCCATAAACATCTCATAGTCATTCTTATAAAAGCTTATTCGCATCAGCAAGTTTTAACGTTTATGTAAAAAAAGCACGCAAAAGAGAAAACTAATAAGTGACGCCGTGAAAAAACGAATAAAAGGTGACGCGAAAATGAGCATGAGAACAGGCTTAGGCAATCTCAGCGGCTTGCAAGAAGTCTTAGTGTTAGCGCTGATGCTGGTGTCCGTTTTTGCGCTTTTCTTTTCCGACATGGATTTCGCGTACAAGATAGGCATAGCAGCGTTGGCGTTCAGCGTGATCTTCTTGACAAGCTTGGCTAGCCAACTGTTGAAACAAGAAAATGAGCAAAGTTAGCGCTGAACCATCTCCCCCCTCCATCTTATATAGATTTAATTGGGCGTTCACCAATTGGGGTGCTTGTTTTTAGCTGGCTTCGGTTTTTGAAAGGTAGGATACGTTGAGTAGCAGAAACTTCACTGCTTCGGTTTGGGATTTAAGGAGTTTTCGGGGCTTTAGTATATCCAAAAGAGTTAAATTGTCTTAGCTCCAATGTAAGTACGAAAGGGGATTTCGGATGAATAAAAAAGCAGTATCATGGATTGTCATAGGAATCATTATCGTTGCTGTAATCGTGGTTGGAGTTGTAGCCTACTGGGCTTTGACTAGCAGTGGAGGCGGTGGTGGCGGTGAAGAAACCGTTTATAATTTGGGAAATGCGACGAGTGTACAGTTCGACGTCAACTTGACTATTCCTGGTGAGGTCGGAATTTATAATTTCGCGTGCAAGAACCTTAATTCAACGAGTGATTTGATGTTGCGTGTTGATGCTAATCCCGTTGTGGGCGCAGGCACAGTCTACAGTTACATCTTTTACGCTGGAAACGAGACGACTGTGAACAACTCAACTGGCACTTGGGCGGCGGGTGATTTCACAACTGATTGGCCTACGTGGAGCACTCAATTCTTTGGCTACCTTAATCATAACAAAAGTTGGATGACTGGCGATGGCAATATGGCATACACCGATGCTGATGGGAACGATGTCCTTATCTACAATATTGTTCTTAATCCCACGTTATCTGATTCACTGTTCCAGTCTCCATAAGTGTTTGAACGCGTGGGAATCCACCCTTTTTTCTTTTATTCTTCGTTTTCTCTATACAAACGTGTCGGTAATGGTGAAATGTGATTCGAAAAGCTAAAACTCTCCTAAATATCGACGTTAAGAAAGTTTAGAAAAGTTTGGTCGTCACAGCTTACAGCTTAATAGTTACCTTTTCACTGCAAATAAGGTCAAACCTACCTGCATGCTCCGTGGAATGCGGGAATCCATGGAATCGACGTGGATTTCTGTTTTGACCTTTGTGATGCCCTCTTTTTCAGAGAAACTTTTCGATTTTGGAACCTGCTCCTAATTATCAAGTAAAGTTGACTAAAAAAGATTTTGAATTCGGATAGTTCATTGAGCCAGTATTAATAAATAATAAATACAAGTTGTAACCTACATTGCTCTGTTACATAAAAGGACACACTGAGGTATGTAACTTTGCAAGGAAAGGCTATTTGGGCATTAGGTTTCTTTTCGTTTCTGTCAGGATTGAACGCAATAACCGCGATAGTTCTGGCAATCAATCTGGGAATAGAAGGCAATTTTCAACCTTACTTGGTTGATAGCATAACTGGGCCAATCCCAGTGTATGTTTATCTGATAGCCTCTATCGTTGCAACGTTGATTTTCCTTGGGGGAACAGCCGCCAGAGTAGTCAGTGAATTATCAAACAAAGCCTTGCTTAATGAGATTAACGCAAAAGCCACTAATTTAGAGAGTGGCCAAAAGCTCCAGCAAAAGGTTCTGGAAAGTTTACAGGCTAGAGTATTCCTAGTCGACGAAAGCGTAAACACCATGAAGAAGGATGTCGCAAAATCGTTTGGCAAGCAAGCAGACGATCTAAAACAGGTTCAAACGAACCTAGGCAAGAAGTTTGACAGCGAATTAGCAGATGTCAAAAGTGACATGACAAGGCAACTCAATGCTCAAAGTAAGGAAATGAAACAGAACAACGAAAACTTGGTCAGTCTGTTTACCAAAAACTTGGCTGACGTCAAAGATGAACTGACGAGGCAGCTTGTGGGATTAGAGAACACCATGGCGATGCATGAACGAAGCAACAGAAAGATGGAAAAAGCGATTTTGAAGCAGGATGAGGAGATCGCAAACGTCAAATTGGAGTTGGAACGGTTGGAAACCGAGTTTGTCAGTCCAAAACCGCAGCTGACAAGTGATAGCAAACCAGAAGATGTCAGAGGAATAGGTGAGAACACCGGGAACGAGCTGAGAGAAATGGGAATAACAAGCGTGGGTGAACTGATTTTGACCGACCCCGCGGTGATAGCGGCGAAAACGGAATTGTCTGAGAAGACGGTTGAGAAGTTGCAGGGAAGAGCACAGCTTGCGATGGTTCCAGGCATAAAAGAGAAAGAATTGGTTCTGCTGGAGGAAGTCGACGTCACAAACAGAAAAGAACTAGCCGAGCAGGACCCACTTGAACTCGGCAGGAAAATAAACGGCGTCTTCGACTTTTGCGTTGAGAAAGGAAAAATCTCAGAAGCCGAAAAACCAACAATCGAAGAGATATATTCCTGGGTGAAATTTGCCAAAAGCTAACTTGGCTGGAAAAGGCAAATTTTGCCCTAACATTGAATTCTTTCGTTTCTTCCTCTTTTGATGCCGCCCAGAGTTCTGGCTGTTCTTGGTTCAGTCTGACATCAAATTTCAGTCCGCGGCTTTTGTTATAAAATTGGCACAATAAGCCTAAAACTCGAAGTCGTTATTTGCTCTGTTTCCTAAACCGTGACCCTTCAATTATGAAAATCACCGCCGCGACTACCGTTATCGCGGTTAGAAGCCAGAACGAAACCTCAATGGGAGATCCAAACAGTAAATGGGGAACCAGTATAGCAACCTCGGCGATTAGAACACCCAAAAAAACAAACCCGAAAACCATAAAACGGGGAACAAGAGTTTTTCCCAGCCAAACATTCCCTCTGAGACCCACCTTTTCCTTCACCACATAATTGCCGTATTCGTCTTTAATCACCAAGCCTAAATCCATGAGCTTCTGCAGGTTCCTGTACGCCACGCTCGGGCTGGTGAGGTCTGCCCCACGCATCACCTCTCTTGGTCCAACAGGCTTCCCAGCCTTAACCAGATAGACATACGTGTGAAAGGCAGTTGCGTTCAGTTGATCCTCGGCATCCTCAGTCTTATCTACCGTACTCACACTACTCCCTAGGCAACGCTTGCCGCATAAACCATTAATTAGGGATTAAGGACTTTTAAATTCAATGCCAAAACTGCACGCGGCATGCTTGCGTCATAAAACTGCAGATTTATATGGGCGAAGTGGACAAAATAGTTTCGAGGTTTCGTTGGCGGAAGATTCTGGAGACGATGGCGTATGAAGCACGTTAAAATCACGGCGTTTGACTGCCCAGACGCTTGGTTCCAAGCGTTAAGCCACATCTGGAACGAAGGCGACGATTTCCAAGTGGGCTATGGCTCGGAGGTTACGGAGACCAAGAAGCTCAATTTGACCTTGGAAATTACGCATCCGGAGACTAGACCGTTGGTCAGCGATAAGGCTCCTTGTGACATAAGGTACGTTCAGGGTTACGCTTTGGAGTACCTGTGGTGTGGCGAGAAACAGGATGAGGAAACGTACACTTACGGCAGCAGGCTCAACCATCCTGTTAATCAGATAGAAGAAGCCGTAAAAAGGTACGCGCAGGAACAGCGAGATAGGCAAGTTACGATGGTCATCAGGTTGCCCGAAGACATAAAAAAAAGCCTCCATGCTAAGCGCCATGAGCCGCCCTGCTTAAGCCTGATTGACACCGAGATTCTTGAGGGAAAAATGCATTTGACATGCTATTTCAGGTCGTGGGACGCGTACGCGGGTTTGCCCGCCAACATCGCGGGACTGCAGCTTTTCAATGAAGCTTTCGTGAAAGATATTAACAGCCGCGGGAACCTCTCGTTGGAGACTGGCAAGCTGATTTTCCACTCGAAGAACTGCCACATATACCAGAGGCAGAACAAGCTGGTTGAGGAGCTTCTGAAGCCGAAGAGCAGCGCAGGCAGTGTGCCGCGAATGGCAACTACGATGAAAGTTTCCTCGAAAGAACGCTCCCAGCCTAACGAATAATAGTCGAGTTTTCATCAGATTGGAAACAGCATAGTTGATTGGAGTAAACGGGCGGTTGCGAATTGAGCGACCTGATCAGAGTCAGAAAGTGGACGGAGTTCAAGCGTTTAATGATGGAGCTGAAGCCTGACTCAATCGTCTACAGCATCGACCAGAACGGCATGTCGAAAACAAAAGAGCTCACCGCGTTAAGGCTGATTCTTCTCGCGCGAGGCGGCTACTACGTTTACCTTGATTTTCCCAGAGGAAAAGAAAACGCGCTGAGAGAAACGGGGGTCCCGATACATGAGGACCAGAATGGAGTCCGCTTTTTAGAAGACGAAGACGTAATTCGGTTCATCAAGCGAGAGCTTGGCGAGAACTTATCGGTGTTCTCGTTCTGGACAATCTAGACCTCAAACGCTTAGTTATTCAGCTTTTCTTGGGAGTTCTCTCCGATACCTTCTAACGGCTCGTCATCCGCTTGAACGCTTCCTTGGAAAGGGTGTCAACAAGCTCAGGGGTTATGTCGTCAATGACGGTGTATACGCGGTTGTCTATGGTTGAATAGAACCGTTTGTTGCCTTCTTTCCTGTCCTTCACTATTCCTGCATCTTTCAAGATTTTCAGGTGGCGAGAAACAACTGGTTGGAGCGTGTTTAGGTGTGGGATTATTTCGCAGACGCATTTTTCTCCGTCGCGCAGAAACTCCAGTATTTCGAGCCTGAGCGGGTCGGCGAGGGCGTGGAAGACTATGGATTTGAATCTGCT
>CAZWPI010000121.1:0-5281 GCA_964636055.1 uncultured Candidatus Bathyarchaeia archaeon | reverse complement strand
AAAGCAAGGATTTGAATACCAGGTGAAGCTCAGCCAATCCACCTTAAAAACCCTGTTGAAAGAGCATGCGCCGCTGCTTGGAATTCTGCTCGGCTTCATCTTGCTTTCAATTTCCTTAGGACCTTACTCCAATTGGGATTCCCAATTAGAATTTTCAGCCGCATCCGGCGTAGCCAAATGGGGGCTTCCTTACACAACATTTGGAAACATGATCAACGTGCCGCCACTCGGATACTACATCGACGTAGTTTTCCTGGAAATATTCGGCTTCTCCTATGAAGCAGGAATCGGCGTGATGACGCTGTTTGGGCTAGGATGCGTTTTCCTAGTAAGCAAAATCGGTCAAGTGCTGTACGGCAAACGAACCGGGCTGTTCGCAGCCGCCCTTTTCGCTTTGACACCTTGGCAGCTGGTCATGTCAAGAGTGTTCCTCGTGGATGTGCAATGCCTTTTCTTCAGCTTACTCTACCTGCTCGTGGGGATTCGGGCAATACAAAAAAACTCCAACAAACTCCTTTTCCTATCAGGAATTCTCTTCGGTCTTGCCCTTCTAACCAAACTGTTTGCAGTATTCATGCTGATTCCGCTCGCGCTGATCTATATTTACTGGGGACCCAAAGAGCGAAAGCGCATTCTGCAAGGTATGTTCCTCTTCTTTCTGTCTGCCTTACTTCTACAGGTCCTTTGGTACAACGTCATTTCAGGGCGGGGATTATACGACATCTTTACCCACGAAGATTTCAACATGTACCTGCCAACTGGGTTCGTTCCTTCGCCTCTGTTCAGCTTGAATTTCCTCAACGAAATCCTAGGCGTTTTCTTCCTATTTGGTTTCTCATTATCCTTGATAACCTCATTCTTAGAGAAAGAACTGTTCGCAAAGATCCGAATTTTTGACATGATCTTTTTAGCCACCATAGTTGGGGTCGTGGGTCTAAACACTTACTTAGCGATCGGCGACAACCTGTTAAATCCCTATGTTAACTCCATCAAGTATGACTATCTGACTCTGCCGATGTTCTGCTGGTTAGCTGCCTCCCTGGCAAAGAAAAGTGCAATATTTCTCAGGCACAAACGAATTAACGCTCGATACGGCAAACTGGTTTTCTATACAGCAGCCGCAGGTTTGTACTTGCTGCTTATGTCGATGATCGTTAACCTGATGACTATCACTATGATGTCAAATTACGATTGGCTGGCGTTCAACGTAGCCGGAGGATTAAGCTACTCGTTTGACGTGCTTCCGCCCCTTATAAGCAGCAGTTATCATTGGACAATCCAAATTTTAGGTTTCGTGCTGATCCAGTTTAGTCTGCTGTGGGCGATAAGAGATAAACTTGCGTCATTCTTACACGCCACCTGATAGAAAATCTCCAAGATGAATTAAAATTTAATCTTCTCTCTTTCTGTTGTTGTCTAATTTTGTGTTGTGTGTTGTTCTCTTATCTTATATGTCCCTGCTCTCCGCTCCGCTCTCCACTCTCTGCTCGCTACTTAAACACAAAAATGCTAATTAAGCTGTAACCCCATATTGCTTCTGCTTCCAAGTCTTCAATAAATTTTTTATCAATTTTTTTATAACTTACGATTGAGTTTGTGTTTCTCGTAGTGAGAACAAACTTCTTTTAAAGAAAGAGGAGGTGATAATTAAATGGGCAATTTATTACAAACTGGTACAATAAGCTTAGGCGAAAGTAGTCCATCCGAGTTAACTCCTGGAAATACAAGCACTTTTACTCAAGTAAACTTTCCAACACCGTTTCCAACAGGCAGCCGAGTTATCGTCATTCCAATGGTTCAAACGTTCAAAGGTCAACATTCTCCTGGGTTAAGAATCGCTGATGTAACTAATAAGGGATTCAAGATTCGTATTAATGAAATAGTTACTAGCAAAGGAGCTCTGTCCGATGGCGTTCATAATACCGAACTAATTGGCTATGTTGCCTTCACTGTTGACTACAAAATAGATTCAACCTAGCCATTATTTCCTTGTTTTCTCCTCCCCCCAATTCTTTTTTCCATTAAAATTTAATCTTCTCTCTCGTTTTTTATCTTGTCTTCTCCTTCCTTCATAGCTACGTACATCCGTACCGTACCATATCACCTATATATCTCACAGAAAGAACAAAACCAAAAACGAAAAGCGCGCGCAAAACAAATAACTTCCCTCTATCAGGGACGCTTCACAGGATGTTTTACAAAATTACACCTCTTTGCGTGTTTATTTTCTTAGCAGATAATCAAATGATATGGATTCACCTGAAGGTCACACAAGAATTGTTCTTGCAGGTTGCAAAATTTTTCCTTTGCGAGGCGGTTGTTACTGTGCAAGTACAGTCACAAATCCTTAAGAAGCTTTTGCAAAAATATGATAGCAGCGCAGTTATGCGCAATAAAATTAAAGGAGATAGAAAAATGCAAATTTTAAGAAGAAAAACTGCTATTTTGATTGCTTTGTTTCTGATGTTAACTATGGCTGTATCGCTTGTTGCTTTGCCCGCCGCTAACGCGCACACACCAGCATGGAAAATTCCAACATACGCCTACATCATTGCGGTGCCTGACCCTGTAGGAGTCGGTCAGCCAGTACACATCTATATGTGGCTTGATCCCGTTTATGGAGCGGCTGGTGGAACAACGCCCAGTATTTTAACAAATGCTTCCACAGCCAGCTCAGCATTGACAGCAAACAACTATAGATTCCGCAACTACAAGCTTACAATTACAGACCCTAACGGTACAACAACAACACAGACCTTTGATATCATCTCGGACCCAACATCGAACCAATACACCGTATTCACTCCTGACAAGGTCGGCACCTACACTTTCAAATTTGATTTCCCAGGACAAGTCTATGGGGCGAACGGTAACGGTTACGAAAACTCACCAATAATGGGCGACACTTATGAGGCCAGCTCTGCATCAACGACGCTTACTGTGCAGGAAGAACCAATCCCTGCACCCTTAGGTAGCTCTCCGTTGCCGACGCAATACTGGAGCCGCCCCATATACGGTGAGGGCACTGACTGGTGGGCGATCTCGTCAGACTGGCTAGGTTCAGGTTCACCAGTTCCAGCAGGTTACACTAACCACTAACTCCCCGACGTACCATGGCGATGCCGTAGGACCTCTAACTTCTCATGTCATGTGGACAATGCCGCTTCAGTACGGAGGAGTTGTCGGAGGAAACCCCTTTGTCGAGGGAGGCTCATCTCCCGGCAACGGCGGTGTTCAGGGAGCCCAGTACTTCGAGGGCACTTCATACCAGCCAAGATTCGTCAATCCGATAATAATCTGCGGACACCTGTACTACACGGAACCAGTATCATTCACGGGCCCGAGTAGTGGACCAACCGACTGCGTCGACCTTCGTACCGGCCAAGTTTTATGGTCTCGGACTGATGTACCTCCGCTTTCATTTGGCTACATATACAACCTTTGGAACGGCGAACAACACGGAACATTTCCACCAATTCTATTCACATCCAACTTTGGCCAAGCTTTTGATGCATACACAGGAGACCCGATGTTTAACGTAACTGGTGTTCCCTCAGGTACGGCAGTAGCAGGTCCAAGTGGTGAACAGTTAAGGTATGTCTTTGTTAACGCGGGTACAGCTGCGAATCCTGATTGGTATTTGGCTCAGTGGAACTCGTCCAAACTATGGCAATACGATGTTAACCCATACAACGGCGGTGGAAGTCTCTCACCATCCGTCATAAACGCAAGCAACGGAGTCCTCATTTCCACTATTCCTATTCCGATCACAGGCACCTTTGGTACAACGCCAAGTGGAGGATTTGCAGCAGTTCCTTACGGTTCCACGATCACAGTCAATGCAAACGTCCCTAGGAACCCCACTACTCTCGGTCTGACAGGCAAAATTGCTGGTCCTGGCACAACCACTTATGACTGGAACGTTTCGGTGCCATGGCTCAACACCATGCCTTTGGGTATGCAGGTAATTGTGGGCCCCACCGGGGTAATCATTCAGCCGGCACCTCTTGGATTTAATCCTGTAACCGTAGTCGCAGCTAACACCGGCGACGTAATGCTTTGCAGAAACGGCTCCCTACCTATCGGCTTCATGAGAACCTACGGCGGCCAACCACAGCTTCCCTACACATTGTTCGCTGTCAACCTCAACGCATCTAAGGGTCCAATTGGTAAGGTACTATGGATGAAGAACTATGACCCGCCAGAAGGCAACCTCACTCTCGCCATTGAAGGAGTCGACTGGCAGAACCGTGTCTTCATTGTCAATTATGGGGAAACTATGCAATGGGTAGGATACAGCTTAGCAGACGGCCACAAAATGTGGACAACTCCATCTCAAGCAACCTTCGACTACTATACTACGAGCTACCCCTACAGCTGTAACCTTGCTTACGGCAACCTCTACACCAGTGGGTACGCAGGAATATGCTACTGCTACAACGATTTGACTGGAAAAATAGTGTTTACCTACGGTAACGGCGGAGCAGGTAACAGTACTAACGCTGGCTTGAACGTCTTTTACGGTGATTATCCAACATTCATAAACTCTATTGCTAACGGAGTAGTATACTTGGCTACTGAAGAGCACACTATGCCCAACCCGTTCTATAAGGGCTGTACGTACCGCGCTATTAACGCCACTGACGGAACAGAAATATGGCAGCTTTCAGGTTACCCCAGCGAGTGGACCAGCCCTGGCGGGCAATGGGCTACTGCAGATGGCTATATAGCATGCATGAACGGCCTTGACAACAATATTTACAGTATAGGCAGAGGGCCAAGCGCTACAACTGTTTCAGCACCACACACTGGTTTATCATTCGGGCAATCAGTGGTAATATCCGGATCAGTAATGGATGTTTCTGCTGGTACAAAGCAAGCAACGCAGGAAGCTGACTTTCCGAACGGAGTACCATGCGCATCTGACGCGAGCATGAAGGACTGGATGGGCTACGTTTACCAGCAAATGCCAGAACCCACCGACTTCACAGGCGTTCCGGTGCAAATTGCTGTCTTAGACTCTAACGGCAACCACTATCCAATAGGCACTGCAACGACTGACGCAAGCGGCAGCTACAGCCTAACATGGACACCTACCATCCCAGGCAACTACACGGTTTTCGCCTCTTTCGCTGGCACCAACGGTTACTGGCCATCATACGCAGAAGACCATTTCACCGTGATGCAAGCGCCCGCTGCTACTCCTGCGCCTACACCGCCGCCGGCATCGCTAGCCGACATATACTTCCTGCCAATGTCCATAGTCATCCTCATCGCAATC
>CAZWPI010000120.1:0-5283 GCA_964636055.1 uncultured Candidatus Bathyarchaeia archaeon | reverse complement strand
GTGGTTCGGCATAAAAGGCGGCGAACCCCTGCTGCGAAAGGACATATTTGAAATTGTTGGTTACGCGAAAAGCCTTGGTCTCAACGTTTGCTTACTAACTAACGGATGCTTCGTTGACGGAGAAATTTACGATAACCTTGTTAAAAATCAGGTTTGGACATCCGTCAGCATAGATGGTCCAGAAGAGATAAACGACCAGTTGAGAGGCAAAGGCTCATACAAGAAGGCGCTGGCAGCTATTCAAAAGTTGTCGAAAGGGAAAATCCTGAACGGGTTGGCAGCGGCAATCACAACCATCAACTATAAACATCTTGATCACGTCGCCGAGTTGGCTGAGAAGTACCATGCAAATTTCGTATGGTTCAATCATCTAGTTCCGAGCGGAAGAGCAAAAGAAACTATGGAGTTAACCCCGACCCCCGAACAGTACGAGTGGGCTCTAAACCACATATGGGATTTGACTCAAAAATACGAGGGAAAATTTGATATCCATGTGCACTGTCCGCATTATGCGCGTGTAGTTAAACAACGTAATCCGCCGAATTTTCAGGAGTGGTACGATCACAAATTTCATGGAAAATGCACTTACTTCGCGTTCGGCGGGTACATAAGCGTAACCGAGAACGGTGACTTGATACCATGCTTCTACACGGACTTAACACCTTCAGAACCTATGATGCTCGGCAACATAAGAGAAAAAAGCCTGAAGAAAGCGTGGGAGGAAGTACAGAAATCGGACTATTACAGCAGCTTTAGAGACAGAAGCCTCCTGAAGGGCAAGTGCGGCGTCTGCGAGTACCGCGAGATATGCGGAGGCTGCAGAAACAGGGCTTACGCGTACACAGGCGACATTTACGAATCCGACCCAGCATGCGCGTACATACCAAAGAGCTTACGGAAGCATTAGAATGACAAAGGCAAACAATGCAACAAAAATAGCTTTAGTAAATTCACCGCTTATGGAAGAAGAGTATCACCATCCGCTTTTCCCACCTTTGGGTCTGGCATACTTGGCTGCTGTGCTTGAGCAAAACGATTTTGAAGTAAGAATAATGGATTGCCCCGTATGCAGAATGGATCATGAGAAGCTGAAAGCAGATATAGCCTCCTTCGAGCCCGATTTAGTCGGCATCGCCTCCATGACGCCCACCATACCGTCAGCTCTCAAATCCGTACGTGTCGCAAAAGAAGCATGCCCCGACGCTAAAGTCATTATGGGTGGACCCCACGCCACTTTTGCAGACAAACAAATTCTCACCGAGGAGCCAGCAGTTGACATAGTAGTGCGAGGTGAAGGTGAAGAAACACTTTTGGAGCTTGCACAACACTCGCCAAAACTAGATAAGCTCCAAGAGATAAAAGGCATAACTTTCAGGAATAAGGATCAAATTGTCCAAACGCCTAACAGACCCTTCATACAGAACCTTGACGAACTGCCACGCCCAGCATACAAGTACCTTCCCATAGATAAGTACAGGATTCATGGGAAAAAATTTCTCCCAATCATGACCAGTAGAGGATGCCCCTTCCAGTGTTCTTTTTGTTCGGCATCCCGAATATTTGGAGCAGAGTTTAGAGCGAGAAGCCCTAAAAACGTGGTTGACGAGCTTGAGTGGTTAAAAGACGTGCACGGTGCTGAGGGTGTATCCTTCCATGATGACACGTTAACGCTTGACAAGAAGAGAATAATCGACATCTGCGAAGGAATCATAAACAGAAAGATAGATATACCGTGGGGTTGCTCAACCAGAGTTGACCTAGTTTCTAAGGAAATTTTAGCCAAGATGGCGAAGGCAAACTGCAACGAAGTATGCTTCGGCGTTGAATCTGGTTGCCAAAGAATTCTAAACGCTGTTAAAAAGAGGGTTTCGCCTGATCAATGTGAAAACGCGATTAAATGGGCAAAAGAAATTGGCATGTTCGTCACCGTATCTGTCATCATAGGATACCCTGGAGAAACACAAGAAACAATTAAGCAAACTCTTGACCTCGTCCATAGACTTGAGCCCGATGATGCATGGTTATGCCTGCCCACACCTTACCCTGGAACGGAACTCCGTGCTCTAGTAGAGAAGCTCGGATGGAAAATGTCGGATGACTGGACCTTGTACAACACGATGAACCCCATCTTTGAGAACCCCCTTTTACCTTCTGAAGAGATTATCAAAATGAGAAAAGCGTTTTATAACAAATTCTACTCGCCCCAGTATGTTCTTCGCCAATTTATAAAAGGCGACTTAAGAGGGAACTTGTACAGCAAAATAATGGCACGAACCGCAGTGAATTATTTACTCTGGCGAGCCAAGTCCAGTTTATAGCTTTACGCGAACACATTAATGCGTTGTTCCAGAGGACTAAGGGCCAAGCACGGTGTTTTTTGTGGGAAAAATCAGTGGGTTCACAGGTGCAGCGAAAGGACCTACAAGTCAACATTGAGAAACAGGAATAAAGTGTGCAATTAACGGAAACTTTATTATGCAATCAAACGGTTTTAAAACCTGAATGCCGAGGGAAACAACGATGAAAAATTCTGTTCTTGAACAGAAAAAATCAGACGTTTACGATTCAAGGGAGAATTGGCCGCCCTACACTTACAGGGATTACCCAGACATAAAACCTGAAACGTACAAGTCTTTTATGGAGTTTTTGTCAACTGAGAACACATCAGGCAGGTTGATGGAACTGCAGCCCTGGATATCCATCTGCGACTCCAAATGTGCTTTCTGCTATTTTCCAACTACAGCCACTGCCAAAGTACCTATTGAACGGTACATGGATATGCTGAAAAAAGAGTTGAACATGTACGCTAAGACGAAGTACGTGAAGACAAGCGTGTTCGACGAAATAGTTTTGGGTGGTGGAACACCAAGCGTCCTTTCCGCCGAGCAGATGATCGACCTTATCGACTTCTGCAAAGAACGTTTCACTACTAACGAGGAATACTTCATCAAAGTCACGGGTTCCTCGAAAACGCTGGCGCTAAACAAAATCGACAAGCTCGCAGCCTACGGCGTGTACCAAATGGACATGGGCGCTCAAACCTTTGACGACAAGCTTAGGAAAATGTTGTGTTTGCCTGACAGTGCGGAAAACGTGGAAAAAGCCATCAGGCACGCCAAGAAGCTCGGCTTTTGCGTTTGCGTGGACCTCATGTACAATCTTCCAGGCCAAACAATGAAAAGCTGGATAAACACGCTGAAAAAGGCCATAGAGCTGGACGTTGAAATAGACGCTTATTCATTGCATGTGGACCCAGGCACCCCGCTTGAAAAAATGATTGCGAAAGGTGTGGCTCCTCCGCAGGGCGACGCGGAATACGAGAAACAACAGTACTTAACTGTTTATAAGTTGTTGACTGAAGCAGGCTACAAGGCTGTGGGTCACGACCGCTTTAGCAGGGTGGAGTGGCACTTCAGAGAGAATTGCCTGAATGGTTGGCCGTGGGGAGGTATACTGACCACTGGTGCAGGATGTTTTATGGGGTACCTGCAAAAGTTTTCTTACTCTAACATTGAGAACATAAATGATTACATGGCAACGGTGGAGGCTGGAAAACTTCCCATCTGCAGACTTTCAGAGTCCACGACTGAGGATATGATGCGGCGAACAATGACGCGATTATACTTGCGGTTGCCAGTAAGCAAAGAAGAGTTTATGCAAAAATTCGGCACCACGCCGGAGAAGGTCTTTCCAAAGCAACTTCAAAAGCTGAAAGACAAGGGACTAATCGAAATTAACGACAAAGAAATCAGAATAACCAAAACAGGCGAGATTTGGAAAGGAAATATTGCATGGGAATTCGCGCCTAATTCCACTTAACGAGTATTTTCATTTTTTATAAATAAAAAGGGAAAGAGGGATTTGGTTAGTGCCTCAGTGGCTGAATCCCGTACCAAGTCATTACTTTAGCGAGTATAGGTACTATTATGCCTAATGCAATGCTCGGAACGAAGTTAACCACGATTGCCAGCAGAGGGTCTGTTGCCCAATTGTTCTGAGCCATTAGTCTTCCGGGTTCAAGCGCAATGGTGTAGTTCAGTAAAGCTTGGATTACTGCGGTTATTATAGCAGCGGTTAAGGCTGCGCCTAGCATCCGTTTAAAACTTGTTGATCTGTTGTTTAATGACCCAGCCATGTAACCGATTATAACAGCGTTCACGAGGTAAAAGAGCATGCTTATGTCGCCAAAGAAATTGTAAGTGGTAACTCCCGCACTTGCGTAAACTCCGTTATATTCCCCTGCGCTCGCTAAGTAATACATGCCACCCGTGATAAAGCCTGCTGCACCACCAGCCCACTTATTCCAAAGTAAGCCTAAGATAAGTGGAACACCGAGAACAAGCATCTGAGCAAAGCCTTGGGTTAGAATCACAGCTATTGTGTTTGCTTCTCCTATTATGTGTTCTGATCCAGTGGGGTTAATATAAAATGCTAGAACGAAGATCAGTATCACTAGAATTATTGGTATGACTATGGCGTCAAAGAGGTCTTTGATTTTGAATTTTTCTGGTTCCAATTTTTATCCCTTGAACTATTTACGTAGTGGGATGTTTATAAGCTTAATGCTTGCAGCTTTACCCTGTAAGTGCTTCATGTTTAAATATTTCCTCTATAGCCGATGAAGTATAATTGCTTTGGAATAGCAAGTTTTTTGAAGAAAAAAAATAAAAGAAAAGATTATGGAAACTAAAGGCTTTACTTTTGACGTAACATCGCTTTTGCTCTGAGTACACTACCTTTCAAATCGATTCTTGCTGGACAAACAAAACTGCAGTGACCACAGCCATCACAGTAATCTGCATTGAGCTTGCTCATAGTTTCGACATCTAATTTGTCAAACGCTTGCTTAATCAATATCGGACTAAGTTTGTGGCAGCACACGCGCATGCAAGCGCCGCATCTGATGCACTCAGTGGTTTTGACGGATGTGAATTGTTTAGCCTTCGGAAGTTTCGGTGTCGCCTTTTCTGTTATGGGTTTGAGCTTGCCAACTTTATCCAGCCATGGTGAAGTCAGGTTCATAATGACTAATGCTAGGATAGAGCCGCCCCAGAAGCCCATGTACGTTTGAATCAGCACTGACAAAACGCCTAAGCCTACGCCGAATATTCCCTGTCCAGTATACGTCAGAGGCGTGGTCGCCGGGTCCGTTGCCATGAAGAACGCTAGGAATATCGAACTTCCGATGAACAGTTCGAAGCCGAGCCTTAGCAGCAAATCTCCGCCTGGATAAGCATAGTTCAAGATCACAGACATTATTATGACGCTTACAAAGTAAGATGC
>CAZWPI010000119.1:0-5322 GCA_964636055.1 uncultured Candidatus Bathyarchaeia archaeon | reverse complement strand
AAACGCAGGGTGTGCTTGTTGCAAGTGCCATCGTGAAGGCGAAAGACCCTTATAGCATACTACGTGAGTTTGCACAAGCAACAAAACAATAGTTATCCGTGAAACACGATGAAAGTCGAAGCAGAATGCGCCTCTTGCTTGCTCGCGAGGGCAACAGCAGAAACCTATTATGCCACAACAAACCCCGCATTGCGTTTCCGCGCCATAAAAGAAGTTACAAAACTGATAAACAGAGAATTCAGACCTACCACTGTAGCAGCGGACATAGGCACAAAAAGAGACCGCTTAATAAAGCAGCTAACAGGCAACGATGACCCCTACAAGCGAAGCAAAAAAATGAGCAACGAAAAAGCCATGAAACTGTTGCCATACGCGAGAAAGCTCGTGGAAAAGGGCTACACCCAACAGGAACGGTTCAAGAAAGCATGCTTATGCGCCATAGTAGGCAACATATTGGAGTTCGACATTCCAGGACACAATTTCACCTTCAAAACTCTGACAAAGAGCTTCAGAGAAGCAGCAAAAGACCTAGTCATCGACGATGTTGACGCGGCTTATGAATTAGCGAAAAAAGCTAAAGCTGTGCTTTACTTGGCTGATAACGCTGGCGAAATCGTTTTTGACACGTTGCTGGTTGAACAGCTGAAAAACATGGGGTTAAAGGTGACTTACGTTGTTAAGGGCGGTCCAGTGATTAACGATGCAACCTTGGAGGACGTGGAGCCTTCTGGAATGAACAAGCTCGCAGACAGCATAGTAACTACGGGCACTGACGCGGTCGGACTGTTGCAGAAAGAGGTTTCGCCCGAGTTTTTAAAAGTATACGACGCGGCGGAACTGGTTTTCGCGAAGGGCATGGGGTACGCGGAGACCTTAACGGAATACAAGCTCACGAAGCCTCATTTACTCTTGTTAAGGACCAAGTGTACTCCAGTGGCAAACTATTTCTGTGCGCCACGCCACAAGAACATCGCCAAGCTGATGCCGTAAATGAACCTGCCAGCCATAAACATCAACCAAGACGCGGTTTCGCGTTTTGATGACGCTATCGGTAAAGAGTGGCTGGTGACAAACGGAGTTGGCGGTTACGCCGCGTCCACCGTTTTAGGCGTAAATACACGGAAATATCACGGTTTGCTCGTAGCCGCGTTGCATCCGCCCGGTGACCGCACGGTATGCCTTGCCAAGCTGGATGAAGACGTTCTCGTGGGTAACAACGTTTACAGGCTCGGTGCCAACGAGTTTAACGGCAAAATTTTTCCGGAAGGTTACCGGTTCCTGAAAGAACTTGTGGTCTCGCCTTTTCCAAGTTACGCCTACAGCGTGCCAGACATCGAGGTTAGAAAGACGATTTTCATGCCGAAAGGGAAAAACGCTGTGGCGGTAAAATACGAGGTTCTGAACCGAGGCGGCGCTGAAGCCAAAATCAGAGTTTACCCATTACTCACCTGCAGGCACTTTCACACAGTCGTGGACAGACGGCGAAACCCGCTGGGCTTCAGACAACAGCAAGACGGCGGAGAAGTCGAAGTTGCCTTTAACGCTCCGAAAGCCACGGTTACAGTCCGCTCCACCACGGGCGAATTCAACGAGAAAGCAAATTGGATAGAGCGCTTGTACTACCGTGAAGAAGCCAGCCGCGGCGAAAGCAGCACAGACGACTGTTACCAGCCGGGATATTTTGAAGTGCTGGTGCCTCATAAACGGGAAAAAGACTTCGCTGTGGTCACGGCGGCAAGCGAAAGCAGCCAAGAATGCCATGAAATATTAGATGCTTTTGGCAACGCGATGTACAATGTTAACGGACAGCTTAAAGCTGAGCTGGCGCAACGCGAGAGCCTGCTATCCGATTTTTACGGCTCACACAGTGAAGTGCCAACAAGCGACTGGCTGAAATGGATCCTTTTGGCTGCAGACGCCTTCATTGTCAAGGGCGCTGGTGACACAAAGGCGGTTATGGCGGGGTATTTCTGGTTTGAGACGTGGGGCAGAGACACCTTTGTTTCGCTGCCTGGCTTATTGCTTGCAACTGGCAGGTTCGAGGACGCAAAGGAAATCCTCTTGAATTTCATGCGCCACAGCGAGCAGGGCTTGATTCCGAATTTCGTGCAGGACAGGTCTGGAGAAGCCGCCTACAACACGGTGGACGCCACGTTGTGGTATGTTAACGCCGTTCTGCAGTATCTGAAGTACACGGGCGACTTTGAGTTTGTTCAGAAACGGCTGTGGGAAGGGCTTAAGGCAATTATTGACAGGCACGAGAAAGGCACAGCCTTCGGCATACGCTTAGACGGCGACGGGTTGCTTGCGCATGGGTCTCGGCTTACGTGGATGGACGCGGAGGTGAACGGCGAAGCGGTTACGCCGCGAGCTGGAAAAGCAGTGGAAATCCAGGCTTTGTGGTATAACGCGTTAAAAACGGTGCAGCTGTTGGCGAACAAGTTTGAAGAGGCAAGCTTGGCTGAGAAATATGGGGAGCTGGCGGTTGAGGCGCAAAAGAGTTTTAACGAGAAGTTTTGGAACGGCGAAGGCGGCTGTTTGTATGATGTGGTGACGGATTCGGGTGTTGACGCGTCGCTTAGACCCAATCAGGTAATTGCGGTTGCTTTAGACTTCGGCATGTTGGACAACGATAAGAGCGAACAAATTGTCAATGTGGTGCAGCGTGAGTTGGTGACGCCTTGTGGTTTGCGAACTCTCGCGCGGGGCGACACGAAGTATAGGGGCATGTACGTTGGCGATAGGCGGAGCAGGGACCATGCTTACCATAACGGCACTGTTTGGCCTTGGCTGCTTGGACCATATGTGACTGCTTGCCGTAAGGTGAAAAGTAACGGTGAGTACGAGTTGAAGAATCGCCTCATGCCCTTGTTTACTCAGCAAATCACGGAGGCGGGACTCGGCACTATAAGCGAGATTTTTGACGGTGACGCGCCGCACGCGCCCAGAGGCTGTGTGGCTCAGGCGTGGAGTGTGGCTGAGCCTTTGCGGGCTTACGTGGAAGACGCGCTGCTGATTAGACCAAAATACGAGAAAGAGGTTCTGCAAGCTTAAGCCTGTATGGCTTTTCTGAGTTCTGCCGCTGAGGTCTCGGGCTTGATGGTGTTTATGTACATTCCCGTGTTCTTTTCGAACCCTGCCCAGATGGACAAGCGCGGATAGACTTCTAGGTGCCAGTGATAATAGTCTCTTGCCTCGGCGTTTATGGAAAGGTGGAAACCGTAATTGTAGGGCGGGTCGTTTACGAGGTCTTTTAGCGCTTTCAGGCTTGCTTTTAACGTTTCAGCGAACGCTTCTATTTCCACTTTGCTTAAGCCAAACATGTTGGCGCGGTGTTTTTTGGGAAATATCCAAAACTCGAGGGGATGCACGCTGGCGTAAGGAGCGAAAACCACAAAATGCTGGTTGTCAAGCACCAAGCGTGGACCTTTTGTTTCCTTCGCGATTATGTCGCAAAAAACGCATTTTTGGTGCTGATCATAGAAGTTTTTGCTTGCCGCCATCTCCTCCGCGGGGATTCTGGGAACAGTGGGCGTGGCGATTATCTGGCTGTGCGCGTGCGAAAGCGAGGCGCCTGCTTCTCGTCCGTAGTTGCGGAAGATCGAAACGTACTTCACGTAGGGTTTGGCGGACAGGTCGCGGAGCCTGTCGATGTACGCATTGACTAAGAGCTTTAACTGCGATAGCTCAGCAGTTGCTGGATGTTCGTCGTGGTTTGGCGATTCAATTAAAACCTCGTGGTGCCCAATAGCGTTGCCAAAATTTTCGCTTTTAATAATCTGCATTTGGTCAGCCGAGCCTTCGGGCGGAGCGAAAGCGGGGTAAAGGTTTGGAATCACGCGGATAAGCCAGTTCTTGGGACGCTGACCATTATGGTCTTTGTCTTTTTTTATTTCCCCGTTCTGCTTCAGGTAGAGCATTAAGGCAGGCGGGGTCATGTGCTCGTTTCCCACGCAGAGGGGGCAACCGCTGCTTTGGGCTTGCTCGGTTTTTTGTTTGGCGAAATCCGTGGGTCTTCTGCTGCGTTCAGTGGCGATAACAACCCAACGATTTAACAAGTAATCTTTTCTCAGTTCGTTGTAAACCATTGCGGAGAGCTCCTGACACAGTAGAAAACGACGCAGCAACATTTTAGCATTTCCGAAAACACAAAACTCGCCACGTCAGGGAGAGGCGCGGACACGCCTGCTCAGACAAAAAGGGGTGGGCGAGTTGACAGCGGCGCTTAGGCGATACTGGAGGGATACGCTTGGCTCTTTGCCGCCTGGTCAACTTCGCCCCATTGTTCCAAACTTTCCAAGTTATCGGGGAGGCAACCCTTTCTGCCAGTAATGCGCCTTATGTGGCGGTTACGCCCAATCTGGCTGCCTCTGCAGCTCTTTTCACATAACTGGCATAAAACATTTAGGAAATTCAAATACGAACCGTTACTCAGCCACACTCGGAATAATAATCTGCACAGCAAACTGAGTTGGATTTGAAACGGTGTAGAACGTTATCAACTGAGGCATCTCTTCCTGAACTATTTAAAGTATATAAAAGGGAGGGGGTAGCTGTTCCGAGCACCAGAACACAGAACTCACGACAGTTAACCTTTAATCTCATATCACTGATTAATTTTCTTTGATTGCGGCTTATCTTGAACGCAGAAAACTTTGGAAGGAAATTAGCATGAAGAAAATCAACAGTTCCTTGATGGTTACCTCGAAAACTTTAAATCCAGATTATGAGGGGAGTTAGCCAAATGCACAAAAAATTATTGATTCCAGGTCCAACCGAAGTGAGCCAGGAAATACTTCGCGAGCAAACTCACCCTCTCATAAGCCACAGAGGGAAAGCGTTCTCCGAACTCTACGCTGGAATAACCGCGAAGCTCGCCAGGTTCTTCGAGTTGCCAGATGATTGCAAGCCCACGGTGACAACTTCCTCAGGCACCTTATGGTTTGACATCGTCGGCAGAAGCATAGTCAAAGAAAAAGCCCTCGTATGCGTCAACGGCGCATTCTCCGAACGCTTCGGCAAAACAATTCGCGCCTGCGGCAAAAAAGCCGACTTCATCGAAGTAGAATGGGGCAAAGCCGTCAAGCCAGACATGATCGCCGCAAAACTCGAATCTGGAGAATACGACACCTTAGCAGTCTGCCACAACGAATCCTCCACAGGAGTGCGCAACCCAATCCACGAAATCGGAAAACTCGTGCGCAAAAACTACCCCGACACCATACTCGCCATCGACAGCGTGTCAGCAATGGCAGGCGACAAAACGCTGCCCGCAGAAATCGGCTGCGACATCATCTTCGCCTCAACACAAAAATGCTTCGC
>CAZWPI010000118.1:0-5327 GCA_964636055.1 uncultured Candidatus Bathyarchaeia archaeon | reverse complement strand
TGCGAAAGCGCGGCAGCTATCAGCATCCTCTGCGTATAAGCCTTAGACGGCGGAGCGCATACTTCACCCTTCAGCTTTTCGGTTTTTCTGATTACCACTTCTGTCATTTGCTAACCACCTTGGCTTTTTCGTGATTCAAGCGCGCGTGCAGAATTTCGCCCTCATGACGTTGCAGCGCTGTCTTCACCGAGTCGATTTTGTCGCTGGAAGCCACTGCCGTTACAGCAGGACCTTTTCCGCACAGCCCAGCAGCTAAAGCGCCAGCAGCTAAAGCATCCAAAGCCACTGAAGTGTCATAGCCTAAGGCTGAGGAGTAGATTATGCCGTTAAGCGACAGAGCCGCCCAAAGATTTCCCTTCAAGGCTTCATCGTAAGCGATTTCAACAAGCGGCTTAACGGTTCTAAGTCTGTTCACGTCAGAATCGCCAGTGTACGCCTTTCTGGATGGAACGTGAAACAAAACCGTCAAGTCGTCAGGCAACGTGACGCGTTTAAGGAGTTTCCTTTTCAAATTATCAGTGACGACGGCTCCTCCGAAGTAGGAAGCACAAGCGTCATCGAACGCTCCGGTTACGGTGACCTGGGCATCAAAAGCCGCGTCCACGCCCAGCTTAACCACCTTCAGGTCGTCAAGCGTCTTGCCCAAAGCCGCGACTGTTGCGAGGGATACGGCGTTTGCGGCTACGCTGCTACTTTTAAGGCCTCTGGCGATGGGAATGTTGGACCGAGTCTTCACTTTTGCGCCAAAACGTTTTCCAACGCTGAAATGCTGGAAAACTCGCGCCACAGTTCTTTCTATTAGAACAGTGCTTTCCGTCGAGTCTGGCGTGATTTCTCCCTTGATTACATTCGGCTCGTCTGTTAACCTAACTTCAGCCTTTGTCCACAAGTCAACGCCGAAAGCAGCGCCTTTACCCAAAGCAATCGCATTCACGATGGTTGCCGCGCCATGAGCTATTGCCTCAGCTTTCCCAGTCACCTGCGTTCACCTACGGTTGTAAGTTTGTTTAGCGCCGCTTTCCGCATGACTTCGATGGGAGCCGAGCAGCCAGTCCAGATTTCGAAGGATGCGGCGCCTTGGTAAATCAGCATTTCCACGCCGCTGATCACCTTGGCGCCTGCCGCTTTGGCGTCTTTCGCCAGTTTCGTTTCAACAGGGTTATAGACTATATCCATCACCGTCAAGTCAGACCTCAACCACTGCGGCGGCGCAATGCTTTGATTGGCTGCTGGGTGCATGCCCACGCTGGTCGCGTTGATGAGTACGTCTGAATCTTGCAGATTCTTCGCTATGGCATCTGGGGAAAGGGAGCCGCCAACGACTTTTTTGTTAAGCGTTCGCCCTAGCGCTTCTGCTAACTCTTTTGCTTTTTCAGCTGCTCTGTTCAGAACAACAAGTTCTTCAACTTCTTGGGCAAGAGAGAACGCTATGGCCTTTGCCGCGCCGCCTGCTCCGAGCAAGAGCACCTTTTTCTCAGACAGCTCAGCGCCGTTCTCTCGTAGGGCTTTTAACGCGCCAACGCCGTCGGTGTTAAAGCCTGAAAGCTTGCTATCCTTGTTCAGAATGGTGTTGGCTGAGCCGAGAAACTTGACGGCTGGGTCCATCGTGTCCAAGTAAGCGATTACAGCGCTCTTGTGAGGCATGGTTACGTTTAAGCCGTGAATGCCTAATCCGCGCATGCCCCGTAACGCGTTTTCCAACTCTGCGGCTTTTACGCGAAACGCCAAGAAAACGAAATCGAGTTTCAAATGACTGAACGCCGCGTTATGGATAGTCGGGCTTAGAGTGTGCTCTATGGGATCGCCTATAACGCCGCAAACTCGTGTTTTTCCTGAGATAGACATCATTTTTGCCCCAAAAGCGCGTATGCCGCTTTCATTTCTTGGATGGTCATCTGTCCAGAGGCTGTTTCGCTTCCTTGTTCAAGCGCAGCGAAGGTGAAGAAGCCGCCGAACAGGGGGGATAAGAGTCTGGAAACCTTGCCGAGTTCGCCCATGCAGAAACACACCAGCTTCGCCTTGCTGGATGCTGCTGAAGTGAAATTTAGGCTGGTGAGGTTGTCTTCTATCTGTTTTGCGGTTGTCACGATTTTGCACACTTCAGCACTGCTGGAGATTTCCCTCTCAAGAATCCCGTTCAACTCGGAAGTGCTTAATGAGCCATCGAACTTGTGGAAGGACACAATCGATTTAGCACCATGCGCCTTCAGTTCTTTGACTAAGTCCTTAAGGTGCGGTGTGGATAACTCTATATCAACATATTCAAAGCCACTTTTCGCTGCGTCGCGCAATGTTTGCTGTCTTTCCACCTCGGTTCCAGAAAAATTTCCTTGGCAACCGCGAGGCATGTTTGTAGCGATTTTCGCCGTTTTTCCGTGAGCCGCCAAATCAGCCAATCCACGGTGATTTTCGAGACAGTCTTTAAGGCAGTCAAGCCTTACTTCAATGAAATTTGCGTGAGCAAACTCTGCTTTTTCGATTAGCCGAAGAGCCTCAGGGACTGTTTTTGGAAGAATGGACACGCAGATTTTAATTGTCAACGTTCTATCACCGTTTCGTCAGGCACGGCTACGCCGAAATGTCTGCCACTGCTTGTGGCTATGTGGGCTAAAACCTCATCGCCAGCTTTCAATTCTGTCACTGGCTTCGACCCTTTCGGGGTCACGAGCCTTATTGTTTCAGCGTTTTGGAGTATGGTTTTGATTTTCTTTCCTTCGGCTTCGGCTTCCACGAGGATTAAGGGTCTAAGCTCGATTTTCACTCTTCCCACACTTGCGGGTCGCGCTTTTCCGTTTCTGTCAACGATGAGGACTTCGTCGCCTGCTTTCAGCTCTGACAGGTACCGCGTTTTCTGCAGCGACGCCAAAGTGTACATAGAGAGGGAACCAGCGTTGACTCTGAAAGGGCGAGATTGCACGTAGGGGTTTTCGTGCACTTCTGCCTCGACGAGGAAGAAGCCTGCAGCTTGGACTCCGATGAGCATTCCTTCGCCTGGTGCCATGAGGTCGCAGGTGTCCACGCAAACTCTTGCGCCAGTGCTGATTTGCTTGACGACGGTGACTTCTGCTGGGACCAACTCGATTTTTGGGGCTTGCTTCTTGACTAAGGCGATGGCTTTCATGAGTTCGTCAGCGTCTGACGCCTGAAGCAGAACGCCGTCTGTGCCTAACTCCAGTGTTTCCAAAACCAGTTTGGCGTCTTCGGCGTTTGCGACTTCTGCGATTAGCTTGCTTTTGCCGCGGGTTCTTGCGATGAGGTTTTCAAGGGGGATTACGCGCCAGTCGAGGCAGTTGATTATTATATAGTCGGCTGAGAGTTCTGCGGCTTTTACCGCTGTGTTCTCGTCTTCTTTTCCTCTGATGCTTATTTTCAGTGCTACTTTTTTGCCTTCGCTTTTCAGCCGCTTGACGGTACTTTCATCGAAGCTGTTTAGCACTTGTATGGTGTCTTCGCTTTGGCGGCTGTGTGCTTGTGTGCCCTCAAGAAGGACATCGGTGTGTTCGTTGCTAATTTTCAGCAGCTTGGCTTTTTCCGAAGGCGAAGCTGTTTGCGCTATTTCGACCCAGAGTTCCTTCATGGGGATTCGCCTAGAATTTTCAGTGCTTGCTCAACTGAGACGCCTTTGTGTACTATTGCGGATAGCGCTTTGACCATGAGGTCTGGGTTTTTGTGTTGGAACACGTTTCGCCCAATGGAGAGGCCAACGCCGCCAGCTTTTATGGACTCGTATGCTGTCTGAAGGATTTCCTGTTCGGTTTTGCATTTTGGACCTCCTGCGATTATGACTGGCACGGGACAGCTTTCTATAACTGTCTTGAAGGTTTCAATGTTGCCTGTGTAGTTTGTTTTGATTATGTCTGCGCCGAGTTCTGCGCCTAGTCTGGCTGCGTGCGCCACCACTTCGACGGCGTGTTCGCTCTGTATTTTTGGTCCTCGTGGGTACATCATGGCGAGGAGGGGCATGCCGTGGACGTCGCATTTGTCTGCGACTCTGCCGAGTTTTTCGAGCATTTTGTCTTCTTCTGGTGCGCCGACGTT
Organism: uncultured Candidatus Bathyarchaeia archaeon; assembly: GCA_964636055.1. Taxonomy (GTDB): domain Archaea; phylum Thermoproteota; class Bathyarchaeia; order Bathyarchaeales; family Bathycorpusculaceae; genus SG8-32-3. The sequence goes on along the minus strand of CAZWPI010000118.1, from coordinate 1,289 downwards.
GATGTGTACTGAAACTGCGTCTGCTCCGATGCGGATTGCTTCTTGTACGGTGCACACTTGGACTTTGTTGTTTGCGTTGGGGGTTAGGTTCGATATAGCTGAGAGGTGCACGATTAGTCCTGCGTTGTCTATGTCTACTCGTTTGGCTATGCCTTTGTTTAGGACTACTGCGTCAACACCGCCTTTCAGCAGCTGGTCGATTATGTTTTGCATGTTGGTTATGCCTTTGATGGGTCCCATGCTGACGCCGTGGTCCATTGGGACTATTACGGTGCGGTTGTCTTTTTGGAGGATTCTTTTTAGTCGTCGTTTTTTGCCTTGGTTCATGGGTTTTACTTCCTTTTTTTGTTATGTTTTTTGATTGTTAATGGTTCTCTTAATGCGGTTTGGATTAGTTTTAAGGCTTTTTCTCGTTGGCTCCAGTCTACGAAGAGGAGTATGCTGGATGTGATGGTTAATATGCCGTAAATGTTTATCTGGTTGACTCGGAGGGTTTCGGAGATTTTTCCGATGATGCCGTGGGTTTCTTCTAGCCCAACGCCGCTGGTTTTCAGGAAGGCGAGGTCTTTCTTTACTGCCATGGCTATGGTTTCTTGGTTGTTGAGTGTTATGGTGTGGATTTCGTTGAAGAGTTTATCTGTGTTTTTCTGTTGGGAAACGTACAGGATAACCGAGTTCGTGTTCAAGGACATTCCCAGCAGTGGCGCGTGCGCTTCTGTTTTTTCCATCATCTCCAGTATGATGCTGGGTTTTTCGGAGATGCCTTGTCCAACTATGGTTATTTCCGCTACGGGTGATGGATGGGCGATTTCTACGTCAAGCTCTGTTGCCAAGGCTCCTGTGATCAGAGTGCCTTTCTGGCTCAGATTGCCGAGAGTGTGGTTGATTACTTTGACGTTTATGGATTGGGGTTTGTACTTCAGGGCTTTGCTGTGGATGAATTTGGCGCCTGAATCGGCTAGACCCACCAAAGTGCTGACATCTATTTCTGGGAGCCTTTTTGGGTTGGCGACGATTTTTGGGTCTCCTGACATTATTCCGTCAGCGGTGGTGACCAGAACGACTTCGTCGGCGTTTAGGGCTTGGGCTAGGATGAAGGCGGTGGTGTCGCTTCCGCCACGTCCTAGGGTGGTGATTTTGCCGTCTAGGGTTCTGCCGACGAAGCCGGCGATTACGGGTACGATGCCTTTTTCGACTATGGGGAGCACGCATTTGTGGATTCTTTTTTCGCATTCTTCTAGGAGGGGGTTGGCGTTGGAGAAGGCTGCGTCGGTTATTATTGGCCATCT
>CAZWPI010000117.1:0-5328 GCA_964636055.1 uncultured Candidatus Bathyarchaeia archaeon | reverse complement strand
TGTTCTGGTGTGTTATGGGTTATTCTTGTTTGGGTTTTGGGGAAATTGGATGATGAATTTGGTTCCTTTTTCTTTTTCGCTTTCGAAGGTTATAGTGCCGTTTAGGGCTTCCGTAAGCTTTTTGACTACGGCTAAGCCGAATCCTTGACCCTTTGCCTTGGTTGTGAACAGCGGCTTGAAAAGCTTGTTTCTGGTTTCTTCAGGTATGCCTTCTCCAGTGTCCTCCACGCTCATGAAAGCTCGGAGGTCTCTGTAGTACCCGTTTATTGTTAGCGTTCCTCCGTTGGGCATGGCTTGCACGGCGTTATTTAATAGGTTCGTCAGTATCCGCTTCATGTACGAGGAATCAATCATAAGCTTCGAGTATCCTTCTTCTATTGAATAAGCGACTTGGATGTTCTCTGGAATATCCATGGTTGAAAGTACCGATTCCACTATGCTTTCAAGATTGACTTCTTCGATGTGTGGCGCTAATGGCTTGGCATAATCCTGCAAATCAGTGACAATCTTGTCTATGTAAAACGTTTGCTCTTCGATAACACGCATGCTGTCCGCCAATTCCTGGTTAGCCTCATTTTCAGGCAAAGAATGCAGGCAATCCTTTGACAGGTAAAGCTCGCCAATTATCGCCTGCAACGGGTTTCGAATGTCATGCCCAATCATTCCTGCTGTCTCGCCGATTGCAGCTAACCGTTCAGCATCCTTCAGCTGCTTGGTCTTTTCTTCAACAATCTCCTCTAAACGCTCAGAATGTGCCTTCAATAATTTCTCGTTCTCCTCCAACTTCTCCAGCATCTGGCTGTTGATGAGCGCGACAGACGCTATCTCTCCGAAAGCCGCCGCCATCTGAGCATCCCTCTCGGTGAAAACGCCAGGCTTGTTGGCTAAGCCTATTATCCCCACCGTTTCATTTTCGATCTTTAAAGGAGCAAACAAAACGTTCTTGAGCGCCACATGCCCTTCAGGCATTAACCTTGCCCATTCACTGTTGGGAAAATCATTGCAGTAGACAACCTTTCCAGTGCTGTATGCTCCAGCGCGCAGTCCACGAATAGGCATCGGCAGCGAAGGGTCAACTTTGCAGGGGAGCCCTCCGGAATCTAAAAACAAGACTTCGTTTTTCTCCTTATCTCTGCTCAAGAGAGCAACGTAACCTGCTGACGCTCCAAGCAGTTCTTTGCAAGAATCGAATATTGATTGCGCTGCCTTTCTAAATTCGCGATGGATCAATACTGCTTTAGATGCTTCCAAAAGGGCGGAAACCTCGGCTTGACGACGATGAGCCGCTTCAAGCGTGTCAACCAGCTCTCGCTCAGTCTTCTTGCGCTCGGTTATATTTCGTGCAACATGTACGGAGCCAAGCATATGACCTTTTTCATCCATTAACGGTGAGGTGCTAACTACGAAGTCCCCTCCAAGTCGATCCTCATGCACCTCGGCTAAATGTTCTTCCTGATCTTGCAAAGTTTTTACATGCGGACAAAATTCGGGAGGGGAACTTGTCCCGTGCACAAATTCGTAACAATTCAGCCCAATGCACTGTTCAGGGGTCATCCCAAGTTGATCTGCCATGGCACGATTGGCACGAACGACGCTATGTTCCTTATTCACCATCATAATCAGGTCTGGAACGCTGTCGAAAGTCCTTTCCCAATCTCTCTTAGCTTGGTGAAGTGCTTGTTCAGAACGCTTAAATTCGGTAATGTCCCTCGTGAACACTGAAATTCCGTCTTTAGTGGGGTAAGCATGTATTTCAAAGAAGAAGTTGCGGTCACCTATACGGTATTCGTTCACAAAAAGCTGTGGCTTTTTAGTTCTGATAACTTCCTTGTATACTTTGACTGCTCTTCTTGTTTGCTCATCTTTTTTGAAAATATCAAAAATATGTTTCCCAATTGCTTCCTTCGCCCTAATTCCCGTCAGCGCTTCAGATGCCTTGTTCCAATAAGTATATCTTAAATTCGAGTCCATCGCAAAAAACGGGTCAGTTATGCTATTAGCAAGCTCCCTGTAGCGCACCTCACTTTGTTTAATTGCTTGCTCGTTCCGTTTGCGTCTCGTGATGTCATGCGCAAAAACGAAAATTCTTCCGTCATCATCACCCATGTATTTAGCGCTTACTTCAATGTCTACAACCTGCCCGTTTTTACTTCTGTGACGAGTTTCAAAGCGGTCACGCCCTCGTCGCTTTATTTTCTGAATGCGTTTCAACACTTGTTTTGAGGACTCTTCGACTTCAACATCCTGAACGCGCATCTTAAGCAGTTCACCGCGACTGTAACCTATGAGCTTACAGTAGGCGGCGTTTACATCGAGAAAATGCCCTTCTGCGTCCTTAATCAAAAAGCTGTCAATGGAGGTTTGAATTACGTTCCGGTATAACTCCTCAGTTTTCCTGCGCCGAGCCATGTCCTCAACCAGGCGCCACTCCTTATCTTTGATGATTAAAGCGCCAACATGGTTCCTCAAAACATCCATAATTTCAGTGCCAGTGCATTTTTCGAGAGGATACGCACACAACGCGATTATCCGATGCGAAGTAATAGCGCTATTCACCATCGCTTCATATTCAACAAGACTCTTCCAAAGCCTTCTATCAACCCAAGGCATGTTTCCACTTACGCGCAAGCCTGCAAAACCTTTGTCCAGCGCGTTTTTCTCCTGTTCAGCAACTATTTGGAAGATTCGATTTTTATCAAGTTCTTCGCCCGCAAGGAAATCCTCTGGGTACGGATAAATCCCAACTTGCCCCTTTCGGATATACTTGTCCAAATCTGGAACCGCTTTTCTAAGTGCTGTTTCCGCTTCTTCCACCTCAAGAGGCGGCGAAATAGTCCATATACAGACCTCGTTGTTCCGCAACCCTTCAGCGAAATAAGGAACCATAGTGTCAATCAGGTCTTGCTTTGTCTCGTATAAGTGGCAAAAATGCGTTCCCCAAGAAACATCACCAATAAAATCCAAACCAAACTTGCTCAGAGAACCCTTTTTCAAAAATTGGGTCATAACCACAACCTATAAGAATAGTATCTATAGACCTTTAAAATAAGCTTTTCCAGCCCTTGAGTTTTACCAAGAATCAAAAGCAACATTAATAGGACTCCGTTATGCAGTGTTTAAGGTAACATGATTCCTTTGCTTAATGTTAGCTGGCAAGGTCTTCCTCCAGACTATTCTCTCAGCGAACGAGACACAGATGTCCTGTCCCTAATAGACGAAGAAGACCTAACCACATTCACGTTCGACGGCTTAAAGCGAAGACTTGGCTTGCATCCCGAAACGCTCTCCCGCATACTCAACCGACTCGAAGAAGAAGGCATAGTGAAAAAAACCCCCGAAGGCTACAAAGTCACACCGAAACTCACCCGACTCAAACTCCACCCCACACGCCAAGAAACGCAAAGCGTGTCTCTGCTGCAAACGTACCTGCCATCCAACATGCTGACTCAACAATTAATCTCAGCGCTAAACGGAAAATGGTTCGGCATCCTCCGCTGGCTAGGCATATCCGAAACCAGCGACGGCGTCACCCTCAAATGGGTCACCGAGGACGGCGGCATCCAAATCGCCGCAAGCATATTAGGAACCGCGCTCAGTATAGACGCCAAATTCCTACGCGACAACAACCTCGACTTAGCCCTGAAAGCCACATACCAGCTGATGGCGCACATAGGTAAGCTCTATTCAGGCACGAGGCTGGCGAGACACGTAGCCTACTACGGTAGTCCAAGCGAACACCCCTATTTCGCGCTCGCTTAACCGTTGTGACCGACTTTTCTCGCTCCTTAGTCAACAAATACCGTCGTGCTCTATTCTTTTTAGGTGAAAAATAACATGAGTCAATTAGTTAATCCCTTAGAAGTGTTAAAATCCATCTCAGACGCCACAACCGCGCTTGTTCAAAAACTCGCCAAATCCATAGTCAGCGTGAACTCGCGAATGTCACGAGGCACAGGCGTAGTCCTAAACAAAGACGGCTACATAATCACATGCAACCACGCCATCGCCGGATGCAACAACGTCAAAATAGGCCAAGGTCAAAAAACCTACAACGCCCACGTAGTAGCCACAGACCCATACAACGACATAGCGCTGCTTAAAACCGAAAAAAACCCCGACTTCCAACCCATAGAACTCGGCGACTCCTCCACGCTAAACACAGGTCAATTCGTCTTAGCTCTCGCTAACCCCTTCAACAGGCAACAACCAACCGCAACCACAGGCATAGTCACAAACCCAGACGGCACACTTCGCGGACTGCGCGGAACAGCCATGGAAAACATAATCGCAACCGACGCTAAACTGAACCCCGGCTTCTCCGGCGGGCCACTCGTAGACGCTCAGGGCAGATTGATAGGCATAAACACCGCTTATGTGTGGTCACGCGGCATAGCCATCCCCGTGAACAAAGTCAAAACCGTAGCTGACAGATTAATGACTGGACGGGCAATAAGAAAAGCCTATTTGGGCATAGTCGCCAACAGCGTCGCAATCCCCAGAGAAATCCAGGAGCAAACAGACATAGACCAGCACAGCGGAGTCATGATCTTCTCGGTTGAGTCGGGTTCACCAGCGAAAAACGCGGGCTTAGCCATGGGCGACGTGATAGTCGGGTTCAACGGGAAACCCGTCACAAACTTCTACGACCTGCCGAGACTCTTAGCTGAAGATGTTATCGGAAAAGAAACCAAACTCACCATAATCCGCCGAGAAAAACTACTAGAACTCAGCGTCATCCCAACAGCGTCTAGAGGCGAAAACAATGAATAAACAATCCCTGATAGAGCTTGACCCGCCGCAACCGCTTCCCACGCCTGCACCTCTCCGTCCTTTTCCCTCGCCCACTCCGCACATACCAGTGGAACCTAATCCACAACCTCACTTCCTTTTTTAGGCGAAAAAACTAAGCGTAACACGCCAGAAACTGCTCAGGAAAAGCAGAAGCCTCAGCTAAAGCAGCAGCTCGCCCAAAGCAAAGCAGTGCAATACTTATAGAGGCAACTCTAATCTATCACACAGAGTGAAGAGCCATGCACCCAGCACTGACTTTCATTGCAGCGGCATGCCTAGTAATCGTAGTGTTACTTTTGCTCTCCGCCTTTCAAGGCGCAAGCTACTACGGAGTCACCCCGCAAGCCCAACTAGCCCTCGCAATCGTCACCCTCGTTATAGCCGCAATCATCATCTGGATGGTCTACAAGGCAGCCAAAGCAAAACTGTCCAAGATCAAGACTGGAAAAGAAGCCTTAATCGGCTCGGTAGGCGTCGCAGTAACCGACCTCAAACCCAAGGGTGAAATCCGCGTGCTGGGCGAGTTCTGGCAAGCCA
>CAZWPI010000116.1:0-5357 GCA_964636055.1 uncultured Candidatus Bathyarchaeia archaeon | reverse complement strand
TACACGTAATTATACGCTTCCAAATAGAAAAAGACCTCTTCGCCGACAAAATAGCAGTCGCCGAGCTACCCGAAAGCTGGAACCAAAAATACGAGGAGCAGCTAGGCGTGAACGTCGAAAACGACTCCGAAGGAGTAATGCAGGACACACACTGGGCAAGCGGGTTATACGGCTACTTCCCGACCTACGCATTAGGCAACATATACAGCGGACAGTTGCTCGCTACACTCGCAAGAGACATGCAAGACTGGCGCCAACGAATCGCCCAAGGCAACTTGGAAGACATAAGGGTGTGGCTGACCAAAAACGTCCACAGCCACGGAGACCTCTATGACCCAGCCGACCTGATGTTGAGAATAACAGGAAAGAAACTTGACGCTGAACCTTACTTGGAGTATCTTGGGGGAAAATACGGTGGGCTCTACGGATTCTGAACTTCCTCTTTCTTCGTCAACTCAGCGTAAATGTAAAGAACAAGAAAAGCTATGATCCCGCCGAAGAAGAGGTAAACACCAATCCATCCGATAACGGCATCGTAGAAGTTGGCACCGTAAAGAAAAAGCACAACACCCAAAATGACTATGCCTAAGCATGCCCAATCAGTCCAAGACATTTTTATCACCGTACACGCTGAATGCTAACATTCAGTACACGCTAAAATATAAAGAATTACCGAAAAACTTGAGGCAGCATAAAGTCACGCTACTGCAACGGCAGAGCGGTTGCCACTAGAAAAGCAATTTTTGAGCAAACACCGACAAAACGCTCAAAGGTTAATCGAAAAAAGTTCACTTCCTCCGACACTCTTATATACAGGATGATACACAAAGAGCGCAGAGGTAACAGGCGAATGTCGGGTACAGACACCAAAAAACCTGAAACACGAGAAGAACTTGTAAGAATCGTAGGGGAAGCCGCCGCAAAGGACGTGGCGCGTAAAGATTTGCAAAGGCGCAAGCCGACAAAACCGACAATATCAGGAACAGCAAAAACTTTAAACATACATAGAGACACACTTTACACTTGGCTAAAGGAGTTTAATGTCGATTTCAAAGATATTTTAGACCGCATTCCGACAACTGTATCAGAGAAAAATGTCGAAGAAACAGGAACAGTGTATATGATCGGGGAAGCTCTTTTAGGAGAAGGCAATGAACTCGCCCATGTGGACCTTTTGATCGGCGACAAAGATGGCCCAGTTGGGAAAGCCTTTGCTAATGGCTTATCAAATCTCTCAGCGGGACACACGCCTTTGCTGGCTGTTATAAGACCCAATCTTCCGCCCAAGCCACACACATTGCTTGTTCCGAAAGTAACCGTCAAAAATATGAAAGATGCCGGAAAAATTTTCGGCCCAGCTCAGGCTGCAGTTGCGAAGGCTGTCGCGGATTCGGTGGAGGAAGGAGTGATTCCGCAGGATAAGGTGGATGATTGGGTTATCGTGTGCAGCGTTTTCGTTAATCCGCAAGCGAGCGATTACCGCAGGATATACCAGTATAATTATGGAGCAACAAAGCTGGCGTTGAGCAGAGCCTTGAAGAAGTATCCGTCGCTTGAGAAAATGCTCTATGACAAGGATCGGGCGAAGCATCCGATAATGGGCTTTAAGGTTCCGCGTTTATGGAGACCACCCTACCTGCAGATTTCTCTTGACATACCAGAAATTGAAAGATGCAAGAAAATCATTTCACAAATTCCTGGAAGCGACAGAATAATCATAGAAGCGGGGACACCATTAATCAAACGTTACGGAACGAGAGTAATGCGCGATCTGAGAGAGGTGACCAAAGACGCGTTTATACTTGCAGACCTGAAGACTTTGGACGTTGGGAAAGTTGAGGTTGACATAGCATACGAAGACACGGCGGACGCTGTGGTTGCCGCGGGGCTGGCGCCACCTGAAACTCTGGACAAGTTTGTGCACGAAGCGAGACGGCTTGGGATATACGGTGCCGTTGACATGCTGAATGTTGAAGACCCTGTGGGAAAGCTTAAGCCGCTTAAGGAGTTCCCAGACATGGTGATACTGCACAGAGGGATAGATCAGGAGACCGGGAGAACCTTGGGATTAGATCGCATTCAAGAATTGCGCCAAACCTTCCGTGACAAGCGGTTCTTGATTGGTGTTGCAGGTGGAATAGTGCCAGAGACTGCCAAAGAAGCTTTAGAGAAAGGCGCCGACGTTATCATCGTGGGAAGATACGTGACCCAGGCAAAAGACGTAGAACGTGCAGTCAGAGATTTCCTGGAGGTAACACCAACGATGCGCGAAGACATCGACCTGTTCAGAGTCCACGTAGAGTAAGAAGACAGACAAGCTTTCTTTTTTCTATTTTTTATGAAAAAATTTGAGGACCAAGAGAAAAGTCTCACCTGTGATTTAAGAGCTAAGGGAGAAAGCTCGTAGAGAGCCATAGGGCAGCTTAGAACCTTGATCCGTAGTAAATCAAAAGGCTTGTCTGAAAATAACGGAAGATGCTGAAGCTTTCATAAATCCTTAATAGAGAGATGCTCAACTTCATACTCCGCTGGAGAGTTAATCATCACATGGCTAAGTTCAAGGTAATAGTATCAGACCCGGAGACTGGAACTTCAAAAATAGTTGAGCTTGAAGAAACCCGTGCTGCCCCCTTTATCGGAAGGAAAATCGGAGAAGCAGTAGATGGCGCTGTAGTGGATTTGCCAGCGCACAAACTAAAGATAACGGGCGGTTCCGACAGAGATGGCGTTCCCATGAGGTCAAACGTTCATGGTGGAGTCCGCCGACACGTTGTGCTAAGCGGCGGAGTTGGCTTTAACCCTCAAGACAAAGGAGAGCGAAGACGAAAGACGGTTCGGGGAAGCGTAATAACGGATGAGATTGTTCAAATTAACACGAAAATTACAGAAAAACCCAAAAAGCCTGCTGAAACCAAAACAGAACAGGCTACCCAAGAAACTTAGTTTTGGCTAACGCTTGGGTGCTTAAAACTTATTAACTTCCATAATTTAATCCTTCACTAATTCATGAATATTTGTGGATAAGAAGAGAATGAGCAGCACAAGTAAAGCCCTTCCTAAACAGCCAGAAGTCAACATCGGTACCATAGGGCATGTTGATCATGGAAAAACAACGTTGGTGCAGGCGTTAACTGGCGTTTGGGCGTCGCGGCACAGCGAAGAACTGAAGAGGGGCATTACTATAAGATTGGGCTACGCTGATATGGCGATCTACAAGTGCCCCAAATGTGAACCACCTAGGAACTATTCGGTTAAACCTGTTTGCCCCAACTGCGGCTCAAAAGCCGTTTTTGTACGCGCCATAAGCTTCGTAGATGCTCCAGGACATGAAGCGTTAATGGCTACGATGCTTTCGGGAGCGGCTGTAATGGACGGCGCTATTCTCGTGATAGCTGCTGATGAACCGTGCCCTCAACCGCAGACGCGAGAGCACCTGGCAGCGGCAGAGGTTATTGGCATAAAGAACATAATCATCGTTCAGAACAAGATTGACATTGTCGAGGAGAAGAGAGCTCGCAAAAGTTACGAAGAGATAAAAAACTTCGTTAAGGGAACAATCGCTGAAAACGCGCCGATAATTCCTGTTTCAGCACAGCATGAAATAAACATTGATGTGCTGCTTAACGCGATAGAGGAGATCATACCCACGCCGAAAAGGGATGAAACAAAGCCTCCACTCATGTATATCATTCGTTCCTTTGACGTTAACAAGCCAGGAACTCTCATCGAGGAGCTAGAGGGAGGCATCATCGGAGGAACAATAGCGCAAGGTAAGTTTACGGTTGGAGACGAAATAGAGCTACGGCCAGGCATAAGCGTTGAAAGAGAAGGCAAAACCGTCTATAACCCGCTGATCAGCGAAGTAGTCAGCTTACACGCAGGCGAAAAAAGCATAAAGGAGGCGACCTGCGGAGGATTAGTCGGCGTTGGAACCCTGTTAGACCCATCCTATTCGAAGGCAGACGGTTTAAACGGGAACATAGCTGGAAAAACAGGTTTGCTTCCACCCACATTATCAGAATTAACTTTAGAAACACACGTTTTAGAGAGGGCTGTAGGAACAAAAGAGCTGCTGAAAGTTGAAAAAATTAACCCTGATGAATTACTGCTCCTTCACGTAGGCGCCGCTGTAGATCTCGGTAAAGTTGTTTCAATAAAGAACAACGTGGTCAAAATCAAGTTGAACAGACCCATCTGCGCGCAGCCATCCTCGAGAGTTGCCATAAGCAGAAAGATCACCTCTCGCTGGAGACTCATAGGATACGGAATAATGTTAGATGAGCCTACGTAACCAAAGTTTACTCAGAGGAGCCTATTACCCCTCGGGATTTCAATAACTCGTGCGCTTTTTGCAAAACGATCTTGGCGTTTTTGAAAGTGAGTTTTTCCATGGCATCTTGATAGTTTAGCCAGGTATAGCCCACGTGCTCGTAGGATAACTTTACTGTTTCCGTGTGGGTTTCGATTATAAAGAAGACAACCTCTTTGTGTACTGTTGTGCCTTGTCTTCTGTAGAAGTATTCGATTTTTTCCCTGAAGTCTTCGACAAATCGGGCGTCAACTATGCCTGTTTCCTCTTGGAGTTCTCTAATAACGGTGTCTTTTTCGCTTTCGTTGGGTTCAACGTTGCCTTTTACAAAGTCCCAGTGACCAGCTTCATAATGCAAAAGGAGATATTTAGGCTCCGTGTCTTTCAGGAACACAACGGCGCCGCAGGATTTTTCGCGAAACAACAGCTTTCCACCAAATCCATAATTGCTTTTGCTCATTTTATACAGTGGTGATTTAAAAGTGATATGCAATTCCACGAATACACGGTGGAACATGCGTGTGTTGCTGTGACTGCGCTGGATGGTCTGAGTGAATATGGAAGCCAAAAACAAACAGTTTTTAAGTTTTACGCGCAGAGAACCTGTAGAAAGAGGGCAAGGTTTTGGAGTTTGTGGAGTATAGAGGTTAAATGGGATTTTCACGAGTAGAAAGGGAAACTGTTAAGGTGATTCTGGACTCAAACGCCTTGTTTGTTCCGCTTCAGTTCAAAATCGACATTTTCAATGACTTGAAACGGTTGTTGAACAGGAGCCTTGAGTTGATCTTGCTTTCGCCGATCAAACGGGAGCTAGAGGCGCTTGCCAAAAAGGGTTCGCCTAAAATGCGTAAAAACGCCTCTTATGCGCTGAAACTTGCCGAGAAGTGCAAGTATGTTGAAGTTGATGCCCCAGCTTCAGCGCTTGCAGACGATATTATAGTGAAAATAGCGAAAGAGTGGAAAACCCCCGTGTTCACCAATGATAGACAACTGAAGAAGAGGCTAAGAGATATAAGTGTGCCAGTGATTTATGTGAGACAAAAATCGC
>CAZWPI010000115.1:0-5471 GCA_964636055.1 uncultured Candidatus Bathyarchaeia archaeon | reverse complement strand
GTGAACGCGAATGACGTAGCCACTTTCGGCGTTGAACCAGCCTTCTTGTTCTCATGCATCCTGCTTCCCGAGAACGCGGAGAGAAAACTCGTTGAGACCATCAGCACTCAGATGAACGCTGCAGCCAAAGACTTAGGAATAGCCATAGTAGGCGGACACTGCGAATCCACGCCCAGTTTAGCAAACCCGATAGTCGTGTGCTGCATCATGGGCATGACGGAAAAAAATTGTTACGTTACAGCAGGCGGAGCAAAACCAGGAGACAAGCTCATCCTGACCAAGAGCGCAGGTATAGAAGGCACCGCAATCTTGGCAACTGACAGAGAGAAAGAACTCCAGAAAACCCTAAGCGCCGCAGTTTTGGAAAAAGCCAAAAACTTCTGGAGCCAGATAAGTGTTGTTAAAGACGCTTTGGCAGCCTGCAAAACGGGTGGTGTCCACGCTATGCATGATCCTACTGAAGGCGGCGTAGCGGGGGGAATCCATGAAGTGGCAGACGCCTCGAACGTGGGCGTAAAAGTCATCGAAGAAGCAATTCCTGTCCAGCCTGAAACAGCCAAGATATGCAGTCACTTCCAGATCGACCCGCTACAACTGATTGGCTCAGGCGCGCTGCTCATTTCAGCAGAAGCAAAAAGTGCAAGCCAGATTGTAGGCACCTTGAAGTTTGAGCGGATTCAGGCTTCGGTTATTGGCGAGTTCACGGAAAACGCGGAACAACGAGTGCTAGTGCAAAAAGACGGTGTGGCAAAGGCTTTGCCGCGGCCATTATCTGATCATCTTTGGACCGCGCTGAAGCGATGAAAATCCTTTGACTCCTTGAAGGGCGAGCTGGATGAACCAGTGAAACATGAAAAATGGGTAGAAGAACATGTACTCGTACATGTGGGAATAAACTAGGCCGCACCTAAATTCAACAATAGCCTGAGAAACCGCGTTGTTCAAACTCCAATTTGCTGGCGGTTTAAAATGTAAACAGTAAATGTCATCTCCGATGACTGTTTGGTATCCTTTCTTTTTTATCCAATTGATTATGTATGCGTCTTCATAAGCGTGCAACTGTTCAGGTATCTTGATATCCTCGACAGCCTCTCGTCGAATAAGGGTGTCATGCATCCCGCCTCGAAGGCTGAAGCATTGTCTAGCGATCAGGTTCTGCAGTTTGATAATCCGCTTATCCTTCAAATTTGGGATGACGTCGATATTTACGCCCCAAACGGCTCCAACATCGCTTTTCATGTTTTTCTCGGCTTTTCTATACCAGCCTCGGCTGAGTACCACGTCGCTGTCTACAAACATGAACCAGTCCGTACTCACCCGCCGTATGCCTTTCTCTCGTGCTCTAGCTCTTGAACCGTCCACGTTCAAAACTGTAACGTTTCCGTGTGCTTCATTGGTTTTGTTTATGATTTTCAGGGTGCGGTCGGTTGAAAAGCCATCAACCACAAACAAATTCTTAACGGGCACATTTTCATACACTGAGGCTAAGCACTTGTCGAGTAAATGTTCACTGTTTTTTGTAAGCACTACGACATCAATTGGCTGCATTACCGCGCCCCTTTCAGTCTTGTCAAAGCCTTGCGCCTTGATAAACGTTAATGTAAGGAACAGATAGTAAATAAGAATTTATCCAATTCGCAATTATAAAAGTAGGGTTTTTCTGATAGTTAACGGCGTGAAAACTAAAAATTTCCGCCTTTAATGTTATTCGCGAAAAATTGATACAGGGAATATGCCGTATAGAAACCATAGGCAAATGTTAATTTAACAAGCAAAGTTAATCTGCCAACCCTAATTGCATCTGCTATTATGTTTAAGCTACCCCGAATGGTCCAGACGCTTGCAGGTCTAAAGTGAATGCAGTATGGGTTGTAGCATGCAATCAGTTTGTACCCTTTCTGGGTTATCCAATCTTTGATGTAAGCGTCTTCGAAGACATGGAGAATCTTCGGGATTTCTATGTCTTTAACCAAGTCTGTGCGGATAAGCGTGTCATGAGTCCCACCCCGAAGGTCAAATATCTTACGCGTTACCAACAAGAATATTTTAAGAATCGCTGGATTTTGGATTGTAGACCAGACTTCGATTCCCCAAATCGCGCCCACATCCTGACCTAAATACTTCTCGGCTCTTTTGAACCAGTCCTTACAAAGAACCGCGTCACTATCGACGAACATGAACCATTCGGTTTTCACTTGGTCTATGCCTTTTTGTCTTGCCGTGGCGCGAGTTCCTTTGTCCTGTATCACCAAAACGTTTCCATGTTCCTTCTGAAATTGCCGCACTATTTCTAACGTCTTGTCGGTAGAATGTCCATCGACAACTATTAGGCGGTTGACTGGAACGTTTTTATACACAGATTTGAGGCATTCGTTAAGCATGCGTTCACTGTTTTTTGTAATTATTACAACGTCTGCATCCATATCCACTATTCAACTACTATCACTTAATTAATATTCTCAATCGATTTGGCAGCCTACCTTTTCAGAAGTAAAACTTTTCTTTTTTGGTGTTCACTCAGATTCGCCACGTTTTGCCTCATGACTTATATACGCGTGGGCTAGGTCTATTAAAACAGCCACGACTGAAATACACGGTGCTCAACATTTGAACATAAAATTACGAAAAGCCTCCAGAATAGCCATTAACGCGCTAACGCCTAACAGGCCTCATCATGCTCAGTGGTTGATCACGAGGAAATGCAATTACCGCTGCAGAGGCTGCAATGTCTGGAAAGAACAAGACAAGAGGGAACTATCCACTGAAGAGATAAAACGAGGACTAGACATACTGAGGGACCTCGGCGTCGTGGAGATTGTATTATCTGGAGGAGACCCGCTTTTAAGAAAGGACGCTCCCGAAATAATCGAATGCGCTTCAAATCTTTTTATAACCACAGTTTATGACAACGGCAGCATGGCTAAGAAAAGACTTGAGGCTTTACGAAACGTGGATTTTGTGGCGATTTCAATAGACAGCTTAGACGAAGCCAAAAACGATTACATAAAAGCTGTCCCAGGCGCTTGGAAAAAAGCCATGGAAGCCGTAGAAACGCTCCACAAAGAAGGGATAAACGTAAGTGTAACACCCACCATCTCGCAACTCAACCTTTACGAAATCGTGGACATCACAAACCACTTCACTCAAAAAGGCATCCCAGTTTGGTACTGCCTTTATTCTTATGATCAAACTAGAAGCGCAAACCAGCTTTTTAGAATCGGCAAAGCAAATGACGAGTTTATCATAAAGGATAAGCAAGCGATGGTAAAGCTTTGTGATTCTCTAATCGAGATGAAAAAGAATAACGGTAAAATCCTTATGACAACCAGATTATTGAAGGTGCTTAAAACGTTCTTTCAAGAGGGTAAGAGAACATGGAACTGCCGTGCACTTCAGAACTTTTTAGTCATAGACCATCTGGGCAGAATCGCTGGTTGTCATAGTCATAATTTTGCAGGTTCAATATTTGACTTACCCAAAATATGGAACAGCGAAAAATTCAATATGCTGCGCCAGACTTACAATGAATGCACACAATGCGCCTACTTATGCTACATTTTTTATTCGCTTCATGGGGGTCCTTATGGGAATCTTATGCTGGCTAAAGATCAGTGGAAAAACGCCAAGCTTCTCTTAGAGAGAAAGCACTAAACCTCCAAGCTCGGTAAAACTGCAATGGTCTTTGCCATTGTTTGGATAAGCGAGCTGTCAAATTTTTGCTCATCTTCGATGTTTGCTAGGGGGATAAAACGCATAAGCAGGTTCACTTGAGGAATTTTCGCCATTATCATCCGAGGGCCTCCGTCTTTTGGCTTTTTTAGCTCAATAAAAGCCGGAAGGAACGTGATAAGAATGAGCGCAGGGGTTGCCATAATTATTATGATAATTGCAGTCAGATTCGGAATCATTACAATCTTTTGAGCAATATTGCTTAGTTCCCAATATAACTATTTCCATCGCCAAGATGGCGAGTCTTCGCCCAGTCACTCCAGCTTTTCCTAAGTATTTTCGCGGCAAAAAGGTCCAAAAACGCTTTTGTACATATGAGGATATTATACAAATACGCGAAAAGTAGAAGAGGCATTAACCATTGGATTCTCGTTCTGCCATCTAAATAAGCACCGATTCCGACCTCAAAAAAAGGCGCAAAGTTGCCTACAATACTGTAAAAGAACACGGGCACAATAAACCAAAGCGCGTTAACAAGCGGTGAAGATTGAGAGAGCATAAGTGAAACGCCTGCAAAGAACGCGATAAAAGTTAGGACAGGCATGAAATACACATGTAGAAGAAGCAGACCGTCAATTTTCTCTTTTGCATTTAGTTTTTTGCTTCTTAAGACATGAGGAGCGTGCTTGAAACACACTTGCATGTGTCCCCGCGCCCACCTGTGCCTCTGTCGCCAGTACGCCTTCCAATTGTCCACAGCTTCTTCATAGCATTCAGCGTCGCCTACGTAGCGGACTTTAAAGCCTGCGAGATAAACTTGAAACGTCAAATCCGTGTCTTCCGTTAACATTGACTCGTCAAAACCCCCTAGTTTTTTCAAAATGTTTCTCCTAAAGCCCCCGACCGTGCCGCCGAACAGTATACCTTTTTGGAAGAACAGTAGGTCAGTTACTTTCTCTTTTTGAAGAGGGTTTTGCCTTCCATCTCGCAGACGTACTCGAAGCCTACTTCAAGCAGTTTGCTTGCTTCGTCAAGTGTGTTGGCGACTCTAACCGTGAACTCGTCGTTTGCTTCTCTGAATAGTGCGATTTCCAGATCGATGTAGATCAGAGTGGTTTTCAGGCTGTTGTGTCCGAGCAGTCGCATTACCCAGAGGATGTCTTTGGTTTTGTGGTATTCCATTGTGGCTTTCCAGTGGCGGAACGTCGTGAAGGTTATTTTTCTTAGTCTGGGGTTGGCGAATTTTCTGGTTGCTGTTTTGCGTTGGATGTTGTAGTTTTTGAGCAGCGTGCGCATTTTGACGTTGAATACTTTGTCGGTTGTTTTTGGAAGGCCGTCTAGTCGGTTTAGCAGTTCTCTTGAGATGGTTGTTATGCGTGCTTTGTGTCCTTTTACTGGGTGGTTGATGGTTATGGTTTTCTTGTTTCGGTCTACGTCTATCCATTCTATGGCTATGGCTTCGCCGGGGTCTGCGCCTGTTTCTTTTAGGACATGTAGGAATAGGCTTATGCTTCTGCCAACAGAGTTTATCAGCTGGTCTATCTCGCTTTCCAGTGGAATGAAAGGCAAACGGTCAGGTGGTTTGTATTTTGGGGCGTCCCATTTTTTGCCTTGCATTCTTAGGAGGGTGTCGTAGGCTAAGACGAGGTTTTTCTTGTAGCCTTCTCCGCATTTTTTGTCTGCGATTGCGAATTTTACGCCTTCTGGGTTGTTTAGGTCTGCGCCTTGATTGATGAGGGTTTTGATGAGTTCTGCTCGGTTTTTTATTGTTGAAGGTCGGAAGCCTTGTTTTTTCATGTACA
>CAZWPI010000114.1:0-5491 GCA_964636055.1 uncultured Candidatus Bathyarchaeia archaeon | reverse complement strand
ACAGCCGGAGAGCACAGTTGCGGTTGATGAACCAACAAGTAATGCACATAGGACTAGATGACACTGATTCAACGAGAAAGGGCTGCACAACCCACGTGGCCGCCCTTCTTGTGGAAGAAATGGAAAAGCTGAACGTCACGTTTCTGGACTACCCAAACCTAATTAGGCTTAACCCCAACGTTCCATGGAAGACAAGAGGCAACGGCGCGTTATGCCTCAGAATCAAGCACACCTCGGGGCTTGAAGACAAAATAAAGGAAATCGCAATAAGCTTGATGGAAGAGCACTCTGACCTAACGTTTAGGGGCACAGACCCAGGAATTGTCTTCCTCCAGAATGAAAAAATTCCAGAAGAGATCAAGGCTTTCGCGAAAAGCACCATAACGGGCATCGTAACTTTGAAAGAAGCTACGAGGCTTATCAAGAAGTTTGGGGGTGAAGCCTTAGGCTTCAAGAATTGCAGGGGTATAATCGGCGGGTTGGCGGCAGTTGGCGGAACCCTTGAAGAGGACTATACTTATGAACTAATCGCGTACCGCATGCCACAAAACTGTGGCTCAAAGAGAAAAGTGGATGAGGCATCTATTTTTGAAATGGACAGGTTGACGCGACCGTCCACGTTCAACAACGTGGATTCGGAAAAGGGCAGAGTAATCATCACGCCCCGAGGACCAGACCCAATTCTCTTCGGGATCAGAGGCGAAACACCTGAAGTCGTCAAGAAAGCTTTCGGATTGGTCAAGCCATTGGAGCCCGTGGACAGGTGGGTGGTTTTCCGCACGAACCAGGGCACAGACGCGCATCTTAAGCCAGCGGCGGCATTGAACCAGGTGGCACCATACAGCTCGGTTATTGCAAAGGGTGTTGTATCGCGGAATCCGCGGCTGGTTCCTTTGCGGCACGTGATTTTCTCCATAAGAGATGAGACTGGTGAAGTTGACTGCGCTGCTTACGAGCCAACTGGTGCCCTTCGCAAAGTGGCACGAGAGCTTATCATAGGTGACAGCGTGGAAGTTTGCGGTGCCGTGCGGAAGCCGTCAGCAGGCAAGCCTTTGACGATAAATCTTGAGAAAATCAAGGTTCTGGCACTCGCGCCGAAAATTGTGCTTCAAAATCCAGTGTGCAAGAAATGCGGCAAGCGATTGGAATCCATGGGCAAAGACAAAGGCTTTCGCTGCAAGAAGTGTGGCACGCGATTTGATGACGCCAGAAAGGTGCAGACTGCGGTGATAAGGGAATTGAAGGCGGGGCTGTACGTGACTTCGACAAGGTCGCAGAGGCACTTGACTAAGCCGCTGAGGCGTTACGGGCTGGAAAAGCATAGTGCAGGCGCGGCAGGCATGATTGAAAACTGGCATTCGTCATAGGCGGGTTTTTTGATCTGTATTTGTGTTCAACGGGTCATGAGAAACGCATTTAAGCTGTGCCTACGATAGCAATGCCACGGTGGGAACATTGAGTGAAATATTAACGCCTGTTGTTTATGAGCTTGGGCTGGGCGCGGTCGGCGGCTTCGTGGTTGGTTTTGCCCTCAAAAAAATCGCCAAACTCTTCCTTATCGTCATAGGCATCTTCATCGCTGCGCTGCTCTACCTCGGGGCAAGCGACATCATAAGCATCAACTTTGGCGCGTTGTGGAGCGCGGTCGGCGGCTGGCTCGGCGGGGCTGGCCAAGCAGCTTCATGGCTTGTCGGGTTGATTGCACTTATTCCGTTCGTCGGAAGCTTTGCCGTGGGCTTTTTCCTCGGCTTCAAGCTAGGATAGCGAAACCAGCAGATTATTTAGGAGAATCCTAGGCATCAACAGAAGCACAGTTCCGGCTTAACGCTAGTTTCTTGACAAGAACCCGTGGTTCACTCAGCGTTTCAGCCTTTAAATAGGGGAGGGGGTAGTCATTTCCGAGCACTAGAAGGCTTTAACCCGATCGAAGCAGCGTTTCGAAAAATCCGTCGCGAAAATAAAATCGGCAGTGGCGGCACTGAGAGAATAGATGAGAAATTCGGAGTCTCGAAAGTCTGAAAAGAAAACCCAGTCAACAAACCACGTACATCATGAGTCTTTTTTACCTACGCTTTAAAGTTTATATAGGAATAAAACTTTGTTTCAACACGCTCAAAGTAACATAAGGAGGATTCTAGTTGAGTGAAATTCAATTACGCGTAGGAGATGCACGCCAGCGAGACGTTGGAAGAGGAATCGCCCGCATAGACCAGAGAACCATGCAGAAACTAGGCATAAGCGCTGGCGACGTAATAGAAATAGTCAACAAACGAACAACGTCCGCGATAGCGTGGCCAGCTTACAGTGAAGACCAAAACCGCGACATCATACGAATCGACGGGTTCACCCGCAAAAACGCGGGAGCAGCCATGAACGAGTACGTAATCATAAAACCCGCAAAAGTCAAAACCGCGCTGAGCATAACGCTTGCGCCAGTCGACATGCGACTAAACGTTGACGAAGACTTCACCAACTTCGTCAGGAACCGACTCATGGAACGCACCCTCGTTGAAGGCGACACCACACTCGTCATGATGCTCGGACACGCCATACCCTTCACAGTCACAAAAACACGTCCCCACGGCATAATAAAAGTCACAGCCGAAACAAGGCTCACCATCCTAAACGAGCCAGCGCCAGAAACAAAAGGGCTGCCGAGAACGACGTACGAAGACATCGGTGGCTTGCACGAGGAGATTCAGCGCGTCCGCGAGATGGTGGAGCTTCCCTTAAGGCACCCTGAGCTTTTCCAAAGGCTCGGAATCGACCCGCCAAAAGGTGTCCTGCTTCACGGTCCACCAGGCTGCGGCAAAACATTGCTAGCCCGCGCAGTTGCCAACGAGTCAGAAGCAAACTTTTACTCGATAAACGGCCCTGAAATCATGAGCAAATTCTACGGTGAGTCCGAAGCGAGGCTGAGAGAGATATTTCAGCAAGCCCAGCAGAACTCGCCAAGCATAATATTCATTGACGAGCTAGACGCTATAGCGCCTAAGCGTGAGGAAGTCACAGGCGAAGTTGAAAGACGCGTTGTAGCGCAACTCTTAGCGCTGATGGATGGTTTGTCTGGACGCGGAAACGTGATAGTGATAGGCGCCACCAACAGACCAGGTGCATTGGATCCAGCGCTTAGGAGACCTGGAAGGTTTGACAGGGAAATCGAGATAGGCGTTCCAGACAAGCAGGGCAGATACGAAGTGCTTCAGATTCACACTCGCGGCATGCCTTTAGCTGAAGATGTTGACCTCAAAAAACTCGCGGAGCTGTCACACGGATACACGGGCGCAGACTTGGCAGCATTAGGCAGAGAAACCGCCATGAAAGCTCTCCGCAGATACCTGCCCCAAATAAACTTGGAGGAGGAACGCATACCGCCAAGCGTGCTTGACAAGATGGAAGTGAAAATGGACGACTTCTTCAACGCTTACAAGGAAGTCACGCCTACAGCCATGCGTGAAGTGTACATAGAAGTATCCACTGTTCACTGGGACGACGTCGGCGGACTAGACGACGTGAAACAGCACTTGAAGGAAGCTGTAGAATGGCCGCTGAAAAACCCAGAAATCTTCAGCAAGCTCGGAATAAAACCGCCAAAAGGCATACTGCTTTACGGTCCACCCGGCTGCGGCAAAACCATGCTAGCCCGCGCCGTGGCTACCGAGAGCGAAGCTAACTTCATATCGATAAAGGGACCAGAAGTCTTTTCCAAGTGGGTTGGAGAATCGGAAAAAGCCATAAGAGAGGTCTTCAGAAAAGCTCGGATGGCAGCGCCCGCCGTGATATTTCTAGATGAGATGGATTCGCTGACGCCGCGACGTGGCATAGGTCTCTCTGACAGCGGCGTATCCGAACGCGTCATAAGCCAGCTGCTTACAGAAATGGACGGACTTGTAACGCTGCAGGACATAGTTGTCATCGCCGCCACCAACAGACCAGACATGGTAGACCCCGCAGTCCTAAGACCAGGCAGATTTGACAGGTTGATTTACGTGCCGGAGCCAGATGAAAAAAGCAGGCTTCAAATATTCAAAATCTACACCAAAGACATGCCTGTAACCAAAGAAGTTGACTTGAACCAGTTGACCAGTGTAACCAAGTACTATTCAGGCGCAGACATCGAATCCTTATGCAGGGAAGCCGCTATGCACGCGCTGAGAAGAGACGTCAACGCCAGAGAGGTTACGATGAAAGATTTTCAGGACGCCCTGAAAGAAGTAGGTCCATCCGTCACGCCTGACATGGAGAAATGGTACAAGAGCTTCATGCAGCAGATTCGGCAGGTGCAGAAGCCGGCGACACCGGTTGCTTAAGGTGCATGACTGATGCCAGCAGTTAAGACCTGGAAAGTCCGTCCTGCCTATTTTGTTTTATTGGAAATCTTGAATAAGAAAGGCGACATGGTAGACGATGACCTTTTCAATCAGTTGAAAGAGGAGTTTGAAGATTTAGGGTACAAAGACTTCAACGACATTCTGATGCGGTTGGAGGTCAGCGGCAAAATCCGCACCACTTCCATGTCCCGTGGAAAAAGACGCGTCGAACTGGTATAATAAGCATACGTTTATGTGCTCAGCGTGCAGCTAATGAAAGACGTGCAAGACGTCATAGTTGTCGGAGCTGGACCTGTCGGCTCCTTCACGGCTTTAAAATTGGCTAAACTGGGCACCAAAGTTACGGTTTTCGAGGAACACAAGGCAATCGGCAGTCCGTCACACTGCGCGGGACACCTGAGCATCCGAAGCTTACAAAATTTGGGGCTGTATCCGCTTCCTAGGGAGATTGTTGAAAACACTTTTTCTCAAGCCAATTTTTATTCGCCCTCAGGCTTCAAGTTCTCTGTTCACCTCGCCAAGCCAGTCACATGCTCCGTTAACCGTGCAGCTTTTGATAGGTACATTGCGGGTAAAGCGGAAGCTACAGGAGCGTGTTACCGTCTAAACTCGCGTGTCCAATCCTTGATAATCGAAGATGGCGCCGTTAAAGGCGTAACGGTTAAGCAAGAAGATAAAGCAGAGAGAGCGTCAGCGAAAATCGTGGTTGACGCTGAGGGAATCTCTTCTAGGATTCTGCGGCAAACAGGCTTAGCAGGGCTTAACGGCGAAAGGCTTGTTTACGCCGTGGAAGCGGAAGTAGATAACGTCAAGGATGTGGAGCTGGACGCTGTTGAAGTGTTTCTGGGAAAAGCGTACGCGCCTGGCTTTTACGGGTGGCTTATGCCGAGGCTTGACGGAACAGCAAAGGTTGGGCTTGCCACAAAGAGGGGAAATCCGAAAGAGTTTTTGCGAAGGCTAATGTTCAAGCATCCAGTGGCTTCAAAACAGCTCAGCAACGCGAAAATTACGCACATGGCGTTTCACCCCATAACCTTAGGCGGACCAATCCCTAAGGCTTATGCAAGCGGTTTTCTAGCCGCAGGCGACGCGGCTTCGCAGGTGAAGCCAACCACGGGCGGCGGAGTGGTTTTCGGGTTAACATGTGCCAGAATCGCGGC
>CAZWPI010000113.1:0-5549 GCA_964636055.1 uncultured Candidatus Bathyarchaeia archaeon | reverse complement strand
TTAGTTACGACAGCCACGGTGTTAAATGCGCGGGCTAACGCGATGAGCTTGTGCATGTGCTTATTCAATTTCTGTTGCCTAGGCGCCAGCATCTCTCGTCCAACGTATTCGCTTCTGAAATGGGCAGTTAAGGAATCCACGATTATCAGCTTAATGTTGTTCTCTTTGATAATTTCATCAGCGTTTTCCAAAAGAAACATCTGGTGATCCGAAGTGTACGCTTCAGCATAGATAATGTTCTTAACCACCTCTTCAGGCTCAAGACCCACATGCTTAGCCATCTGCGCAATCCGCTCGAGTCTAAAGGTGTTTTCCGTGTCCACGTACAAGGCGGCACCGTCCAGACCGCCGCGTTCTGGAGGCAGCTGAACGTTCACGCATAACTGGTGGCAGATCTGGCTCTTTCCGCTACCGTATTCACCGTAGAACTCGGTAATTGTCTGGGTTTCTAAACCGCCGTCAACAATCTTATCTAACGCTTGGCTGCCCGTGGTTAGCCGCAGGACGTTTTGGCGCATCTTGAGAAGTTCATCAGCGCGTATGAAGTTAATGCCAATTGCGGAGCGTGCTGCTTCGATAATTGAGAAAGCCTTTTTTTCGCCGACACCGATTGGTTCCAGTTCGCGGGCGGTAGCCATAGCCAGTGACTCAACGGTGTGGTAGCCGATGTCGCGTAGTTTTTGGGATGTGGCGGGTCCGACTCCTGGAATGTCCTCTATGAACGTGTACTTCTTTTTGGGTGACGGCGTGGATTCTTGTTCTTGGCTTTCAACGTTTTCGTCTTCTTCTGACATGTAACTAACCCTTGAGATTCAGTTGCGAAAAGCTATATTTAAAACAAGCGAAACAGGGGAGCAGCTTGTCCATGGAGAGGTGGGTTAAAGTGAATTTGTGTTTTAGTTGTGGTAGTTAGCGTGGATTTTGTTTGCTGTTTCAGAAGATTTAATATTAAATCGTGATATTCAATACAGAGGAGCAGGTAGACTAATGTTCAAAAACCTCAAAGACAAAATCGCATTTTCAGGCATAACGGTATTAAGCATCGGCGTAGCCCTCCTGATATTCACGTTCTTCAGCGCCTACGGATTCCTAACGGCAGACCTATCACCAATCTCAACCCAAGACCTCGTACAGACTTTCGGAGAGTCCTTAGGACCACTAATCGCGGCGGCCATACACATAATGTACCTCGGCGTCATGGGCTGGGTCAGTTCGCTCATAACCATTCGAGGAGTAACAATAATGATTCACGCGCCCAAGGCTGAAGCCGATGTCGCACAAGCGCCGCAACAAGAATTGCAGCCTCAAAAGGGAAAAGCAACGTCTGAGAAAGAGGCAAAACCAGAAGTTAAGCCCTCAGAACCAGAAATGATTGTTATTCCGCTGGAAGAAATGGAGCAGCAGCCGCAAACGCGGCGAAAATCTAAGCGGTCTTCGTGAAAAAGCCGTTTTCACTGTCTCAGAAGAAGGAACTGCAATGAACGTGCCGATTCGAATGTTGGGGATAGCCACATCCATCTTCTGGATAATGCTAATAGCCTTCATTGCTTTGGCTGCGTACTCCGTTAAAGATTTGAATTTCAACTTCGGCGAACCCCAATTCACAACAGCGCCAGACGGTCAGCTAGTCTTCTCGTTGCCCCTGTACATTGATAACAGAGGATACTGCAGCCTTAAGGAGTTCCAGCTCTCAACGGTGTTCAGAGACGCGGAAGGCGCCGAAATCTCAAGAGCCAACACCTTTGTTCCCGTAATACCGCACGGCGAAAACATCACAATCATACACAACGTCACTTTAAGCACCGACAGCCTGCTTGAAAACGGCGAACAGTACCTGTTCAACGACAACAACCTCAACGTTTCTGTCACGGCTGGACTGAACTTCGCAGAGTTGCTTCCCGCGCAGATTTCAACGAATTTTACGTTTCCGTGGGGCGCACCATTCTACAATTTCGCTCTCGGCGAGCCATCGTATGGGCAGTTTGACTCCGCACACGGCGCGGTGACGGTTCCGATGAGTTTTGAAAATCACGCCGTCTTTGATGTCGCTGGCAACATCAGAATAGAGCTTTATGACAGTGTGGGTTCGCTTCTGGGCGAAAGCCAAACCGTAGTTGATGTTCCGCAGGGCTCCTCCTATGCTGGGAGTGTGGCGTTTCAGGTTCCCCTGAACGCGGCGTCTTTGTCAACGGCTCGAAACGGGCATTTTGACGTTTACTTTGACACAGGGCTTTTCGAGTATGGACCTTTGGTGATTCCGTATGGCTGAACAGCAGAAAAAGAGCAAAAACCTAGTCAAAGACATTTCGTTCAGAGTGGCTAAGGCTACTGCGAAAGCGGTACTTGTTTACTTGCTTTACTTCCTTATCGCGTCGATGTTGGCGCCGCTTTTTGAGTTGATTCCTGGCTTTATGGAATCAATCGAAGTGTTCGTCGCAGTTTACATCGTGCTGATGATTCTAAGCGACCTCACAGCAAACACGGTTTTCCAGTACTTCTTCAACACTGCCCGCGCCTTGTTCTTCATGGCATACCTGCTTCTCTCTATGGGCAACGGCGTATTCAGCACAAGCTACGAAAACTTCAGCTTAACCGTGAACCTCACCCTGTTTTACACGATGGCGGTTTTGCTGAGCCTTCTTGGCGTCGCGAGGACGATTCTGCAGGCAATAAACTTCATGCATGAAAAGGCAGAAGTCAGCAGTGGTTTGCAGTTTTGAAAACTTCAGCCTTTAGTGCTTTAGATGTGTCATAGATTTTTGAGTCGTTGCCTGTAGCTCTCGTAATCGGGAAGGCGACGCGGGTATTCTTGGCACATCAGCGGTGAGGATATCAGGAAGTCGGCGGAAGCGCGGTTGCAGGCGAGTGGGATGTTCCATACTGTAGCCATGCGCAGCAGCGCCTTCACGTCTGGGTCATGCGACAGAGACTCCAACGGGTCCCAGAAGAAAATTAGAAAGTCGATGCAGCCTTCGGCTATGCGCGAGCCTATCTGCTGGTCGCCGCCCAGCGGACCGCTTTCGAAAATGGTGATTTTTGAGCCGAGTTCCTGTTCCAAGACTTTGCCGGTTGTTCCAGTGGCGTAGAGGTCATGCTGAAGCAGGGTGCTCTTGTTAAATCTGACCCATTCAAGCAAATCCGGCTTCTTGTGGTCATGGGCTATGAGCGCAATTCTTTTCCTCCGTCCTATAACGGCGATTCTGTTTGCCATTTTCTCTTGCACTCCTAACTTATGAAGTAGCATCACGGTAGGCAGCTATATTTTGATTTTCCCAATAAAACATTTACAGCTATTTAGACAGCATGTTTTAAATTGTAGGATGAAAAATAGTGGTCAGGTGAAAATGTATTGGGTTGGGGCAGCAGCGGCACGCCGCCGTGGGTTGACGAGAAAGGAATCGACGCAGAGAAGAAAAAGCAGAAAACCGCGGAAGATGCTGCGAAGATTAAGGCGTTAGAGGAAGAGAACGAAACGCTCAAGAAGCGGATAAAACAGTTAGAGGACGAATTGAAGAAACTGAAAAAGTAAGCTGCCTTTTCTTAGCTTCTACTCTTTTGTCTGGTTTTCAGGGCGAGTTTTTCTATGCAGCACGATACCTTCGCCGAGGAACAACGCCATGGCAATTGTGGTTATCACTATTAAGTATAAAATTTCCAAGTTGAGACTCTGCCCATAGAAGAACACCTGTATCGCAATTATGGCAATTTCAGCGCCTAAAATGCCCATAAAAAAGAGGGAGTAGCACATCAGCCTCGGCACAAGGTTTCTGCCGATCCAAAGGTGCCCGCTGATGTTCACTTTCTCTTTGACCACGTATTCGCCGTACTTGTTCTTTTCAAGTAAACCGCAGCCTTCGAGTTTCTGCAGGTGCCAGTACGCTACGCTGGGGCTGCTGAGGTTCACGCCTCGCATAACTTCTCGTGGACCCACGGGCTTGCCTTCCTTGACCACGTAGCTGTACACGTTTAGTGTTTTGCCCTCTAGCGTTTCAGCGTCTGCGTTAGTCAAGGCTAGGTCCTCGGCGTTATGGTTACCTCTATGCCTGACTGTGTCGGCTGGAATGTTTCTCCGTCTGCCAAAACTGCGTTGTATAGGTAGCTTCCTGTTGCCGTCTTTTGCAGTTGAATCTGCTTTGAGTATGTTGCAGTGGAGACTGTGTTGTAGTAGGTTCCGTTAACAGGCCAATTGTTGATGTAGTTTGAAGCGGAAGCATACAGCGCGATTTTCCCTGTTTGTAGCGCATCTAAGCCTGCGCGGCTGTCTCCCAGCGAGAAGAGGAACATCTGTGTGTTGTTGAACATGATTAGCCTTGATTCGTGTGGTGCCCAAGTGTTGTTGAATGGTTTGCTTTGCCAATCCCATGGGAGCCAGGAGTATGCTCGTCCAGTCCCCCAATCGCCCCAGGTTGGTAACGCAGTTATTGGTCCTATGGTTGAGTTCATGTTCGCATAGGGTTGCGCTCCGAGTGTTAGTACGTCATTTACCAGTATGTTTGATGCTGTCATCATTGGCTGTGTTTTGTCGACTGTTACTCTGCCTGTCACGTCAACCCATGACCCATTAATGTACATCTCTGTAACTAAGGGGGTGCCAGTTAGGCTGTAGTATTCGGCTATGGGTACGCCTTCGAACCAGATGCCTGTGTCGCTTGCGTTAGCTGGCAGCTCAGGAATTGTGCCGTTGACTGTATGGTCTGCACTGAAGATTCGCATGTCATCTGGGGTGAGAGGCCCTGAAATAATACCTCCATGCCAATAGGCTTGCGTAAGAGCAAACAAGCATTGCGGATAGGGTATTTGAATCCATGTACCGTTTGCTTCG
Organism: uncultured Candidatus Bathyarchaeia archaeon; assembly: GCA_964636055.1. Classification (GTDB taxonomy): domain Archaea; phylum Thermoproteota; class Bathyarchaeia; order Bathyarchaeales; family Bathycorpusculaceae; genus SG8-32-3. The sequence continues at coordinate 727 of CAZWPI010000113.1, read as the reverse complement.
TAATAGCCGTTGGGAATCCAAGTGACGTTTACCCATTTGCCGTCAAGGTAAACTCCGTCAACGATGCCGCCGAAATGCTTGCTTGCAAAAAAGCTGTTTTCAGACTGGAAGCCGTTGTCATATATGGTACCGCCTAGAATTGACTGTTTCACAGAGATGCTCTGGGCAGCTGTAAAGGCTAATTCGTAGATTGTAGCGGGTTGGTCCGAGAGGTTGGTGACGTTGAGGACGACGTTGTAGGTGACGTTGGTGGCTGGGTAAGTTTTGGTTGTGGGGGTGCCTGCTTCGTCGTATTCTGTTGCTGTGTATTGCCAGTCGACTGGGTTGAAGTTGGCGTAAACGACATCTACGCTGAATTCTGCTTTGGGTCCTTCGGGAACTCTTGGAAATGGCTTAATGTCCAAACTCGTGTAGAGTAGTGGCGCTGCAAAAGCGATTCCTGTCAATAACGAGAGTATTGCGGCGATTAGTAGTTTTGTTCCGATTTTCATTCTTTTTTCCTCTGCTCTACCCTATCGTGAAAGTGCCTATTAGCTCTGGTCATAGAACACTGATGTTCTACTGGAAGAACGGCGTGAACAGAGTCACCTACTGGAATAACATGAACAAAATGGAAAAATACAAGTCTAATTCAGAGTTTTTTGCTCATCACGTAGGCGTCTTCGCCGTCCGAGTAGTACCCGTGAATCGTTCGGCTTACCTCAAAACCCAGCTTCTTGTAAAGCGC
>CAZWPI010000112.1:0-5580 GCA_964636055.1 uncultured Candidatus Bathyarchaeia archaeon | reverse complement strand
TCTCTTTTGATGCACTAAAATCTTAAATAACGCGATAATTGTAAAGGATTAGCTTTAGAGAGAGAAAATAATACTTTATAAATATGTTTAAATATGGCAGTGCCTATTAGTAATAAGGTGAGGGCAACTATGAAAGTAACAAAAACCGAATCGGTCAACGCTCGAATAGAAGAGCGGATCAACCGAGTTAAGAAACTTGGCGATGTCGGCTTATTCGGAGGTGGAAAAGTTTGAGAAAAAGAGGCGGATTAACTAAAGCGCAGCGCCAAGCGTTCATCGACGCGAACCCGCTCATTAAGGATTGGCTCCGAAACAAGGCGGCAGCGTCTAAGCGCATCTACGCGTTCCACTTTATCCGCTTTTTCCAGTGGGCACAGCAGAAGTATGGCTTCGCAGACGTTAACGCTTTAATCGCTGACCACGAAGCCTGCAGGAACAGCGGAAGCGTACAGCAGAAGAAACGGCACGCGCGAATCGTCAAAGAGTTCGTTATGGATAATCCTGAGAACGCTGAACTCGGCGACAAGACCAAAGCGCTCATAATCACGGCTGTAAGCAGCTTCTACAACTACTGCGAGAATCCGCTCAGCTCAGCCACTGGCGAGTTCAAGTTCGACATCTACAGGAAGTGGGAGGAGAAGCAGCCGAGCATAGACGACGCGCGAAGGATAATCAGCGAAGCGGGACAACGCGAGCGCACAATCTTCCTGATGATGCTCCAAGCGGGCTTACGAATCGGCGACCTTCTGAACTACGTGAACTACCGATGGAGCGAGATTAAGCCGCAGTTAGACGCGAACAAAGACCCGGTAAAGCTCGTGATGTACGGCGGGCGCTACTGGACTTACATCAGCACCGACGCGATTCACGAGCTGCGAAAGTACATAGTCGAGCGCGGCGAGCCGAAAGAAGGAGAAGCGATTTTCGTTTCACGCGGAGGAAAGCCTGTTTCGCCTGTTTACGTCGCCGACGTTCTACAACGTATCGGCTTGAAGCTCGGCATTATCCCTGAGAGCGAACTCAAGAAAGTCAAGCAAAGAGGGCACCGTTACCCGCTGAGACTGCACCAGTTCCGAAAGCTCTTCAAGTCTGAAAGCTCAGTCGCTGGCCGCATGGACGCGCGTTACGCCGAGTTTTTCCTCGGTCACGCGGGCGGCTTAGCGCAAATAGGCGGCATCTACGACAAGAGCCCTGAGCTGCACGAGGAACTATTCGAAGCGGAATACAAGAAACTCGCGCCTTACCTGAACGTTTACACTGGCGTGCAGAGCTTAGAGAAGCGAGTCGCAGAAATCGAGAAGCTGAAGCAGGATTTAGGCGCTGAAACCGTTGAACGTATGCGAAGCCTCGGGATACGGCTACGCAAGGGAGTCAGCAAACCCACAACGGAAGACATCAGCGAACCAGAAAAAGAGAGCGAAGGGAACGAAGAGAACAGAAAATGCGAAGACGGTGAGCACTGCGGCGAAAGTGAGCCAGAGTTCAAGCAAATCCCTGAGGGGCAGCTTCTCGAACACCTTAAAGCGGGCTGGCGAATCATCAAGGAAATGCAGAATGGCGAAGTCATCGTTCAGCGCGGAGGCGACTAAGCGTCCAGAGGTTAAGTTCAAACTTAACCCGTGAGAAGAGTGGAGAGAAAAAAGATGCTGAAAACCGAAACCGCTGTAATCGCCGAATGGTACGACTTTGAAAGCGTCCGCGCGATCAGCGTCTTCTGCGACTGCGGGCTGCCGATACCCGATGATGTGTAGAACGCCTAACCAGCGAATCGCCGTACGTGTACCCGTGCGGCAAAGTCACTAAGTTGGCGGACGCGCTTGAGTGGCGTATCAGCGAACTCGCGCATGTTAACGAGTAGCTTTTTCATAGCTAAACAGCCTATCCTTCCGACGCTGAAAGGCTTAGCCGCGCATGTTGAGCGCGTTAACACATAGCAAATCTCTGGAATACCTCCATTTTTGACGAGGCGTCTGTTTTAGCTACGATTTTTGTTTTAAAGAGTTCTCTAAGCTGGAAAAGGACATTTCCATATTAAGGTGGGAGAGGTAGAAAATTAAGCCTAATTTTTATAATATAATAAAATAATAACAAAATTAAGTCTCCAGAAGCTCAGCTCTAACTTTGGCTATCTCCTGCTCTATGCGCTTAATCTCAGCTTCTGCAGCGTCTCTGAGTTTTAACGCGATTCGCCCTTCGTCGTCAATGGGTTCAGGGTTATCAGGGTTGTCTATGAACCATTGTTGCCCGTACACGCCACTCTCAGCGTACTTCCCTTTAAAGTGCCGTGCAGCGTCGAAAATAGCTGTCTGCCGTTGTCGCATGAGCGGTTCAAGTTTGCTCTCAAGCTCTTCTAACCGATTTTTTAGCTCCAACGTTCGCATGTACTCTGTGCTTAGAGTCGCCGCTTCTCTCATAGAGTCTATGAGCTGCCGTACGAGTGCGCTCGCGTTCGGTTTACTCGATAAGAACTCCGCTTGTTCACGCGTCAAACTCAAGCTAATCGACACATAACGCCTGCCTTTCGGGCGTCCAACTTTGCGTTCAGACATGTTTCTCGCCTTAATTTAGTTATTATTTTATTATAATAATTCCCTCTATTTATCTATCTCCTCTACCTAAATGTGGACATATTCTTTCTGATCAACTTTTCGTACTCTGCTTCTAATTCAGAGAGCGTAAAAGCGCCTGTATTGGAAACCGTACTTTCCTCATTAAGTTTTTAGAACGTCTGAAAACTATAGGCGGTCGGTAGTTTAGGAATGGGAGCGACTTAGGAAGCGTCTCACCGTGGTCGCAAGTTAAGAAACTAAGTTTGAATTTGCTCCGTGTAAGCAGAAGGCTATTCTTGCTTTAGGAAAAGGTGGTTTGTATGAATGGAAAATTAAATTCTTCATTCACTAAATTACTCACTTTAAGTCGATATAGAGACATGCACACGCTTATTGTGACCTAAGCGCTTCCGCTTCGCGTAGCCGAGGCGTTTGAGTAGATAACTGACGTGGTGTGATGACGCTCTGAGTGCGGGAATCTTCGTGTTGAACCGCGCTGTTATCTCACTGATACTGTACCAACCCGGCTGCTTGGCGAGTTCTACAATAATTGAGCGCATCATGTCCTCCTCGGATTCTACGCTAACCTGTTGTTGGCGTAAGAGTTCCTGTTCCTGCGTAGTTGGGCGAAACTTTGCGAGCTTCTGGGCTGCTTCTTCGCGGTCAAGCTCTGCGGCAGAATTCCGCCCAGCATTTTTGTCAGGCATTATTTCAGCCCAGCAATCAAGGAACTTAGAAACAGAACGTTGAAAGCTTTGGCAGAAATGGAAGGTGAAAGCGTTGCTTGACGCGAAGGCTTTGGCGTCACGTACATTGTGGATTACTAACTACACTTCTGCAACGATGTACGTCGACGTACATGCTTCGATAAGCTAAGCGCCTGCGACATTAAAGTCTGCCAAGTTTCCATTCGCAAGCTTCTCAATGAATGACTTGGACTTTCGCACTAAACAGTCTATTGATGGTTAACTACGAAAGCTTAAGCCGCAACATAGCGCCATGCAAAATGTAAGTCTTGCCAACGGAATACCACGTACATCAAAGGTGCGCGTCAGCAAATTCTAAGAGGTGCGGTGCACAGAAAAATGGAGGGAAGGGCCTACCGCACTGCACTTAGATTTGTGTACGTCGACGTACACCCTTCGAAGTGTTAAGCTAATCTCTATCTGTTGAAGAAGAACGGCTTGGCCGCACACCTGACCCACGTATATTTTATCAACGATCTCGAAGTTGATGGACCAACATCTCTCTCGGAATGGCGAGGAGCAATTAAACTGCTTAGCTCGTATTTAGGCATTGAAAACCACATATTGCATGAATTTGTTACTAATTTATACATAAAACTGTTGTTCTAATCGTAGTTTTTTATAAAGTTTGCATTTTTAACGATTAAAACGTGAAAGAATAAAGTGAAGATGTGAAAGTAAATTAGGACGACTCCAAAAAATCTGCTGTTGTTAAGTATAGCAAGCAAACAAGAACTTTTTGACCGTGAAAGCTAGCCGTCAAAGCTTTCATTTATCTCTTCAACATGCATAAGCCTTCCAAATCGAAGCGGGTTAATGCATTTTGGATAAAACTTGCTGTTTTCGGCTGTGTTCCAGTGATTTCCACTTCATTTTGAGGTAATCTCTGATCATCGCAACGAAAGAGGGAGCTGCAGACCACAAGACAGGGCAGTCTATATCACGTCCCATTCTGCAAAAGCCTTCTCTCCCATCGACCAGAAGCACGCACGCTGGAAGAACAGTGGAAGTCCATCTGACCTCGAAGTTATCACTATTCTCCAACACCGGATCAAGATTAAGTTCTGATTTTTCTCTTGGTCCGCTGCCAATTATAAACTTGAATTTCACTCCTCTCTCCACGGCTCTCTTCCAGATGCTCTCGTCCATACGCTTAATTTTGATGAAAAGTTGAAGCGTGGTTGAGCACATCACGCTTTTCTGAGCGTTATCCACCGCCTTTCCCAGCTTGTCTATGTGGGCTGTCGGGTTGGTTTCGCTCTTTGACAACAAGACGAATTGAGAAGCTCCGTCAGAAGGTGATGTCTCTACGCGGTCAATTTCGAAATTTCTGAACTGCTGCATTGCTTTTTCTCCCACTTGCCGGTTCTGTCCGTTTATTCGTTGCAGCAAAATTGAGATGGCGTCCTCTGGCGGTAGCGGCCTGAACCTTGTTGGTCTGGCTATCACTTTTTCAACTAACTCTTTTTCTCTGAGTTCGGAGAGCACCTGATAGACATCCTGCCGCGCCACGTTTGAAAGCCTCTGGGCGTCTCTTGCAGTGGCGCCTTTCAGGTAAAGAAGGGCTACGTACACCTTCGCTTGATTGTGAGTTAGCCCCAACTCAGTCAAAACTTGGACGTCTTCCTCATGAATTGGCATTTTCTGCCTTCTGAATGCTGCTTTTCTAAAACAACGCCTCGGTTCCTTAAGTTCTTTTTGTTTTATGTGTCAGTCTAGCTCCAAATGTGATACCAATTTAAATATTTTGAATGACGGACACATTAAAAGTTCAATAAAAATTAGGAGAATGAAGGAAAATGTCTAAGAATAAAATTGCTATTGTGTTTGCTTTGTTTCTAATGTTTGCCATGGCTTCATCGCTCGTCGCTTCGCCAGCCGCCAGCGCGCATGACTTTTGATTTCAAGCCACGCAGCCTACCGCGTGGTCGAGAAGGCGCCTCGGAGCTCCATAATGGGGGGCTGAAAGAGCGCAGAAATGTAAACCGAAAGGTGAAAAAAGGAAAGAGAAGGAGGTAGTGGAGTATGGAAGGCGCTAACCGCGTCTATAATCTCCACCTTAAACTAAAACCAACATGAAAGGAAATGAAAAATGATCAAAAACAAAATATCGATTGCTTTTGCTTTATTTCTGATGTTCGCTATGACATCATCGCTCGTCGCTTCACCAGCCGCCAACGCACACACACCAGCATGGAAAATCCCAACATACGCCTACATCGTTGCGGCACCTAACCCTATAGGCGTCGGTCAGACAGCACACATCTACATGTGGCTTGACCCCG
>CAZWPI010000111.1:0-5695 GCA_964636055.1 uncultured Candidatus Bathyarchaeia archaeon | reverse complement strand
AATTACAGGTATCTGAGCGCTGGCACCGTCTAATAGGGAAGGCGAGCCATTCACCCTTGGTCGCTCAGCAAGGTTTTTATCAAGACTTTTACCCGGGCTGTCTTTGTCTCCTTCTTCCATTGCCGACTCCTTTGTTTCGTAGTAGAGTATGTGTAGAAGATTATTAGTTTTTCCGTCCAATATGTGTATTGGCTTCAATGATTCCTTCTCTGGAACTCTTTGTTCAATGAAATTCTTTGATTGTTACAAGATCGATTTTCCAAGTTTTCTTCTGTAGGGAAAATATTGTATAGTGATTAGTAAGATTTAATTTACTCTCCTTTATTACACAGAAGCATCGAGGGAAAGTAAAATGGTGGTTGAAATAAAGGAATTTAACTCAGCCGAAGAAATTGAAGAAACATTGGATAAGGAAATTTCTGAAACAAAAAGCACTCTGGGCGAAAACCTGCGCCGTCTGGATGAAATTCGCACGTTAGCGGAGAAGACGAAGAGAATACGCCAGGTTGTGCTCAAGCTGGCGGGCAAGAAAGCCGACGCCGAAAGTTTGGGCGAGATCAGCGTGGGCAGCCTCAGTGTAGTGTTGGATGCTAACCCCTTGGATGAACTGACCGCTATAGAAGCCGTGGTGCGCAGTCATCAAGAGCGTCTGCTGACGTTGCAGAAGGCTCGTGAAGCGCTGAAACCTCTTGACCAGCTCGGCGACACTGATGGCGTGAAATACTTAGTTGTTGAAGCTAACGGAGTTCCAGAACGTATTCTGTTGAAAGTCTGTTGAAGTACGTTTCATTGTTTGCTTTGGGAGCACGGTTACCTAACTCTTCTCCTACTCTTACCTTATCCTCTAAGCAGATTAAGTTCCCGGAGTTTCTATTGTACTGTTTTTTCGTCTGGTCTCGCCACATAAAATTTTTCGTTTGTGACTCTTTCTTCGCTAGTATGTCCCAAGACCTGATTGCAATAGGGGCAAACGCTAACCATTCGGTTCTTTCCGTTTCTAAAATCTAGCATAACTAGAGCTCTACCAAAGACTTTTTTGCAATGAGGGCAAGAAATTCCATCACCGTCAACGTTTTCAAATCTCTCAGGCCTAACGGCTGATCGGGATTCCACCTTAACGATCGCCGGCTGTGGTCTTGTCCTTTGTGGAATCGTATTCTGTTTCTCTGGAACTTTCTCGGTTTTAATAAAACTTGAAACTAAAGCAAGACCACTTAAAGCCATCGGCAGACACAAACAAAGATAAATCAGCCACGTGTAAATCCTGTATGGATTGGCCCAGTCTGGGCTGAAGCGCAAGCCGTAATAATAAAGTTGGCCATGGACTATCAGCTCCATATTCTTAAAAACAACATAAATAGAAACACCGCATATGATCCAGCTAATCAAAACTAAACGAATAAACCAATTACTACTAAGCATGCGCTTCAAGCCCATATCGTCCACCTTTAATAAACCCAAGCCGCACAAAAAAAGCCTTATGAACCGACAATCTGAATTCAAAAATCACCATCACATCTGCCCTAAAAAATACAGAAACGACCTATGCCGAAGATGAGCAATTAACAAAACGCTTCTTTTAGAACAACTTGATAAATGTTGGTTAAGCAAAAACATGCAGGAGTAACATTAGGGGGGTTAAGCTGTAGCTTCGGTTTGCTAATTTTGGAAGGACCTTGCAAATTTTTCAGAGAGCTCCTCGATTATCTTGACTTGTTCTTCGGCGATTTGTGGAATTAACTTTAGCTCTTCCATTTGCCAGTATTTTCTGAGAACGAGCGCCAAATTTTGTGTGTTCGGATCAATGCTGCTCACTAAAGCGTTGCATAGTTGCAAAGATGATTTAACTTCGATCATTCTCTTAATTAGCGCGGATCGGATTTGTTTATCCTGTGAAACTTGAAGCTTTTTTTCCTTTTCGTCTCTGAAAAAGTGATCCAGCCAATTCTTGAACTCTTTTTCTTTTTTTGCTGCAACTATTTTTCGTCTTCTCTTTCCTTTTTCCGTTATCCTGCAAAAGTTGTTGCGCCCTATCTTTTCGATAGAAATAAGACCTTGCCCATGGGAACACGAACACCTCTGGAACATTTTCCACAATGCGCCAGGTTTCGGCTTTAGCGAAAAATCTTTTTCTAGCATAATCCTGATGTGGCTAGTGCTCATCAACCTGCCGCTTTCAAGAACAGCAAGAATGTGCCATTTTTGAGTCTTTTCCATTTCTTGTTATCCCCTCTACTACTATAGATGCGCTTTGTGCTTAAGAATTGTGGACAACTAGCTGTCCACTTTATTCCTTGCTTTACCATTAAATGATTGAAGAAGCCCCTTTAGATGATGCACAAGGTTGTCCGATGCACGCCTGTTATTGTTCACTTGGCTTTTGGTGAGTCTTGTTGCAACGACGGAGCTGAAGCTTTCGGTGGCTGGGTGAGAAGTGGAAAATATCAAGTGAAATAGTTTTTAACGGGCTGCGAAATTGAGAGGGGAAAATCAATAGTTTGGAGTGAAGTGTTTAATTTCTGCGGTTGAGCGGTTACTACGTACATCTCGGATGTTTTTTGCGTAATGTACGTGGTAAGCGAAGCTGACTTAACTTATTGAAGTCCTATGCGAAAAATGAAAAAACATTCGACGTATTAGGAACTTTGCGTGGTTTTACTACGTATAGTTTAGAATCGCCATCTATATGTACATAGTGAAAGAAAGAATTGACGGGCAAAAGTTACAGGTTCAAATCAGATATAGTATTACAGGTTTGATTAGTGCCCACAGTTTTCGCGGGTTAGCTTAATTGTTCCGCCAATTCGAGAGTCTCTATACGGTGGAAACATCGTCATTGAATTAGGCTCAATTCTTGTTTCATTATTTCTAAAGCATGATTAATTTGTAAGGGCTTATTTTTCAGTGTTTGCTGAGCTTTTAAAGTGTCAAGTGAGGAGTCTTTTGGTCTTTTGGCAGCCCACTGAAACTCTGCTGAGGTGGCGGGGCTTATCGAATTTGAGTCAAAATTGAAGCTTTTTGCTATTTGTTTGGCGAAATCATAGCGGCTTATTCGCGTCGCACCAGAGAGGTGGAAGATTCCAGTTAGTTTGCGCTCTATGACCTCCAGCGTCATATCAGCCATGTTTGTGTTCAGAGTGGGCGAGTTCCACTGGTCAGTCACGATTCTCGCTTGTTTGTTCCTTTCGAGTTTATTGAGTACCCACAACGCAAAGTTGACTTTGCCCGCGGCTGGAGTTGAGCCGTAGATGACGCTAGCTCTCGCTATGCAGTATTCGTCAACCAAGTCTTTAACAAGTTCTTCCGCTTTTAGCTTGGTGAACCCATAATAATTGATTGGGTCAGGCCTGTCAGCCTCATTATATCGTCCTGTTTCCCCATTGAACACGTAATCCGTGGACACGTAAACTAGAAAAGCACCGCTCGTCTTAACGGCTTCAGCCACGTTTCGAGTGCCTTCAACATTTATTTTCCAAGCAAGTTCTTTGTTTATTTCGCACTTGTCAACATCGGTCAGTGCTGCAGCATGCACCACGACTTCTGGACCTACTTTTTCGAATATCTCTTCGACACAATTCTTGTCTGCAACATCAAACTGAACAGGAGTGCCACAAGCAGGTTGGTCTCGGCTGTATCCAGAATAGATCTCATAGTTTTTGGCGGTAGATAGCTCGGCCAGTTTTGAGCCATATAGACCGCTTGCGCCTGTGATGAGGAGTTTCAATGGGCACCACTCAGTTTCCATGGTGTCGAATGAAGAATGGCGTCTGTAGCCAGCGGGGTCCACCATTGTTCATTTTCAACGTACCATCTGACGGTTGATTCCAGCGATTGCTCGAAAGAATACTTGGGTTTCCATCCCAGCGTGGACCTGGCTTTGGTTGAGTCCAAACTGTATCTTACATCGTGGCCTGGACGATCTTCCACAAAGGTAATCAGGCTTTCTGGTTTGTGCAGCAGAGCCAAGATTTTTTTGGCGATTTCAACATTGGCGGTTTCATTTCCAGCTGAGACGTTATACACTTCACCAGCTTTTCCTTCCCGCAGAACCTCATCTATGGCTTCGCAGTGATCTTGCACGTAGATCCAGTCTCGGATGTTGGTTCCTGAGCCATAAATTGGGACAGGCAGGTTTCTCAAGGCGCGGATAATCGTTTTGGGAATGAGTTTTTCTGGAAGCTGATAAGGCCCAAAGTTGTTTGTGCATCTTGTGATGGAAACGTTCAAGCCATAGGTTTTGTGATACGCTAACACGAACATATCAGCGGCAGCTTTTGAGGCTGAATAGGGGTTCGATGGGTGAAGCGGATCGTTTTCTGTGAACGAACCTTCAAGCGCTTGCCCATAGACTTCGTCGGTTGACACATGAACAAGTTTGGCTTTTTTGTTGTGCTTTTGTATAGCGTCTAAGATTGTGAAAGTGCCTACAGTGTTATTTTGCAGAAACATATAGGGATCAGTTATGCTTCGATCTACATGGGTTTCCGCGGCGATGTTCACGACGGCATCCACATCACGGATTAATTTATGCAGAAGCTGAGGGTTACACACGTCCCCTTTCACAAAAGTATACCTTTTGTCGTCCTCTATATCGCGCAGGTTTGCAGGGTTAGCGCCTATACCTATCTTATCTACATTTATCAACTCATATTCAGGGTACTTCTTGAGTACATGCCTGCAGAAGTTACTTCCTATGAAGCCTAAGCCGCCAGTTACGAGAAGTTTCATGTTTTTCACTTATGAGGTGGATGGTTCCAATCCCAAGGTTTACCCACGCGCGGGTCGTCCGTTTTTCCATTTACAGATTTTGGTATAAGAGTCAGATCGTTCCAAGGTCTACGCTCCTCATCAGGATTGGCATAATCGTACATTTTAGTAGTGAAGTAAAGCAGCATTGCAGGATCGTTGCCAAGGGCTTTAAAGCCGTGCCAATAATGACCAGGCATACGCACAATTTGCATATCTTGACCCGTGGAGACTATCTCGTTCAGTTCCTCAGTTTTTTCGTCGTAAGCACATATTTTAACGGCACCTTTCAAAGCTAAAAAGTAGTCGGTTTGCCCTCTCAGATGCCTGTGCCAAGCTCGAATAACACTAGAATAAGTTACCGAGAGGTTTGCCTGCGCAATCTTATCTTCTCCGAAGAGGTCTTTCCAGTCGTTACGCATCACTTCTGTGAAGAAGCCTCTCTCGTCTGAAAAACGCTTTACTGGTTTAATTGTTATTCCTTTCAACATGGCTATTTCCAAGTTTTCGTTTGTCTGCAATCATATAGCTTAGGACATTTTATAATGGTTGTTATTTTCGGGTCCATGCGATGGTGGCTAAACTTCTACTTCTGAGTAGTCGCCAATGTGCAGTTTGATGGTTCGGTTCTTTTGGTTTTTGGTTACTTTGGCGTTCTTGCCGATTAAGCTGTCTTCTAAGCGTTCTACGTCTTTTACGATAACGTTTTCCAGTGTAACACAGTACTCAAGGCTGGAGTTGAAGATTTTGGAGTTGTCGCCGATGCTTGTGTAAGGTCCTATGAAAGAATTCTCGATTAGAGCGTTTTTTCCTATTATGCAGGGTCCCCTGATTGTGCTGTTAACCACTTTCGCGTCAGCTTCCACTTTGACCCGCCCGTCTATAGTACTATCCGCCACGCTGCCTTTGATGTCACGTTCTATGTATTCATCTAGTATTTTGGCGTTGG
>CAZWPI010000110.1:0-5715 GCA_964636055.1 uncultured Candidatus Bathyarchaeia archaeon | reverse complement strand
CCTTTCTTATGAATGAAAATTAATCAGTCAAAAGAAATTACTTCCACAAATCATAAAAGCAGATAGCAACAATATTAGTTAACTGCTTTTAGTCTTAGAGGAGGTGAGAGAAGTAACAAGAAAAGTCTTATTGATAGCTGTAGCCTTGATGGCTGTAGCTATGCTGGCAACTCCATTGGTTGGGATGGTGCAGGCTGGAAAAGGACAGGAAAAGCTTGACTTTCTGCTCCACATGGTAGGAGAGACGGCACCACCACCAGAAAAAGTATGGCTCGCTGACAGCACTCAACATGTCCACGATTTGCCTTGGGTGGTAACCGGAGATTTCTACATTGAAATAGGCGAGGCAGGAGCCGTAGAAACCATTCCAAAAGAATGTCTCAGCTACAGTGGATCACTTGTTGTTTTGATGGTCAACCAAAAACAAGGATTCTATCTTACTCAAGTAAGAGAAACAATTACAATCTACACTGACGACACCCAAACTGCGGAAAGGGGAACCATCGAGATATTGACGTTGGGCACAAATCCTGCAGGTAACGGAGCCATGGTCAACGGATTTGGAACAGGTGAGTTCGAAGACGTAAAAATAACAGGGACAACTACTGGAACCCCTGGACCCCCATTAACACTAGACCGTGCTGGAACAGTAATGGGTTGGCCAACTCCATAGGCTCAAAGAGAAAACAACAAAAATAGAAAACCAAATGAAAGCCCCCTTCTTTTTCTATTTCATCTTTTGTTATTACTACATTTTATGGAAAAAACAATTTTGGTTAGTTAAATAAAAATTTACTTTTCTTATGTTAGCAACCAGTTTTTTAAGAGTAGAATTGTCTTCCGTAATCAAACATATCTCCCGCTTTTACCATAAAATAGATAAATGCCTAATGCATCTGTCATAGCCGTTAGGAGAAATTCGAATGGCAAGTAAAGTCTTGGTAAAAGACCTCATGTCTACGAACGTTAACGTCTTTGAAAACGAATCAACCGTCGACAAAATAGTACAAACAATGTCTGACTGCGACGTAGACTACGTGATCGTGGTGCAGAGCAGAAAACCAACCGGCATCATAACCGAGCGAGACGTCATAGTGCGCATGCTCACGCAAGGCTTGGACCCCAAAGTGGTGATAGCTAGAGCCATATACACTAACCCGCTGGTGACGATAGAAGAGACCTCAACCGTAGAAGAAGCCGCCAAACTCATGAAGGAATGGAACATCAAGCACCTGCCAGTGACACGAGACGGCAGAATCGCAGGCATGCTAAACTATCTTGACATCGCTTTCGCAGTTCCTTCTCTGCTGCCTGCAATGAAAGAGCTTTATCGACCCTCAAAATAGGGCAAGTTCAGCCAGCTGGAAAGCACGCGTTCTCCAGCATAACCGTCTGAAGTTCCAGACCCGCAAGAATTCAGGAAAAGACGGGCTTCGCTTTACCCATTTTTTTGTTTACGCACGCTTTGATGAAACCGTAGTATTCGGGTGAAGGTCTGCCAGGTCGGCTTTTGAATTCGCCGTGAAACTGCGAAGCAAAGAAAAAGTAGCTGCTGGGCAACTCCAAAATTTCCATTCTTCTGCCGTCTCGGCTCTTGCCAGAAAAGCGTAAACCATTCTTCTTCAGAATCTCCAAGTAGTCAAGGTTGACTTCGAACCTGTGGCGGTGCCGCTCGTAAGCTTCATCGCACTTATACAAGCTATGCGCAATAGTGTCCGGTTCAATTATAACTTTATGCGAGCCCAACCGCATCGTGGCACCCTTATATTCCACACCGCGCTGCTCAGGCATAAGGTCAATCACCGGATGCGGCGAACTCGGGTTAATCTCACGGCTGTTCGCATCCTTCAAGCCGCAAACGTTTCGGGCGAACTCGATAACAGCCAACTGAAAACCGTAGCAAATGCCCAAAAAGGGCACATCATTTTCTCTGGCAAACTTTACGGCTGCAATCTTTCCCTCAGTGCCTCTGGGACCGAAACCGTAGGGGACAAAAACGCCGTCAAAGTTTTCAAGGTCTTTGATGCATTGGGGTTCCTGCTCAAACTTCTCTGCCTCCAAGTACGTGATGCACACTCGGCTCTTGCAGGCTGCTCCGCCGTGGCGCAGCGCCTCGCTCATGCTCACGTAGCTGTCTGTCAACCCAGCGTACTTGCCTATCAGCGCTATTCTCACCTCATTTTCAGGTTTCAGCACCGCATCCACAAACTGTTGCCACTCCTGAAAATCCGAAACGTCGTAGCTGTAGCCAAGCCTCTGACAGATGAAGTCACCCATGCCTTGCTTGTCAAGGATAAGGGGCACCTGATACACTGATTCCGCATTGTACGAACAAAAGACTGCGCTCTCTGGAATCGTTCCGAACAGTGCTATCTTCCGCAAGGCTTCAGCGTCAATCATCTTGGGACTTCGGGCGACAATGATGTCTGGTTGGATACCGATGCGCCTTAGCTCGTTAACGCTGTGCTGTAACGGCTTAGTTTTCATCTCGTTGGTAACGTCCAAAACTGGAACCAGGGCAACGTGAACGTAAAGAGTGTTTTCGAAGCCTTCTTCCAACCGCATTTGACGTATGGCTTCCAGGAAGGGCAAGCCTTCTATGTCGCCTACGGTACCGCCTACCTCTGTTAAAACAGCGTCGGCGCCAGAAGCTTTCGCCACCTTTCTTATGCGGTTTTTGATTTCGTTAGTTATGTGCGGCACAATCTGGACGCAGCGCCCCAGAAAATCGCCTCGCCTTTCTCGTTCAATGACTGCCTGATAAACTAGCCCAGTGGTTATGTTGTTTTCTCGTTTTAAACTTAAATCCAGAAACCGTTCGTACCAGCCTAAATCCAGGTCTGTTTCGCCGCCGTCGTCCGTAACAAAGACCTCACCGTGCATGTACGGGTTCATTGTTCCCGCGTCAACGTTCACGTACGGGTCGATTTTCACGACCGTAGGCTTTAATCCGCGTGTTTGAAGCATCTTACCGATGGAAGAAGTTAAAATACCCTTACCAACTGAACTTAACACGCCGCCTGTTACAAAAACGTACTTAACCATTCCCGTTTCCCCCGTAATAACCTACACCTTTTTGCGAGATTTAATATAACTCTTTTGTGCGCCAAAATGATTAAAAGCGAACGCTCTTTTTCGGCGTCTTACATGCGGATAAAAAAGTGGTGGCTAATGCCTGCGACTTCGCACCTGAAACAGCCGCACCAAAACGAAAACGCCAATGAGAATAAGTATAATCGGCCCCCACGGTATAGATATGTCATAAAGCGCTGACAACAACAAACCAAAGCCCGCTAGAATTATTATCAACCCGATGAATATGCCTATGATGGGTCTGCCTCTTCTGTGAAAACCATATTCCCTTTCGTAACGCCCATGTCTCCAGTAAGCTCTGTCTTCGCCGCTTGCGCCGTAAAGAAGTGCGCCGCAGTTAACGCAAACCGATGCGCCGTCCACGTTGTTGGTTCCGCATTTAGTACAGTAAACCATACTATTTCGCCCTCCACTCCGAACTCTCGTAATATAGCTGGTGCACATAAGACTTTTGGTGGGCTGTTCCGCATAACTGGAAACGTGAATGCGCAACGTTCCCTTCCCGTGAGCACTGGCGGAAACGAAAAAACTTTTCAAAGAGCCTCACAACACCTCGTAACTGGGTAAAGCTTGGCTACAAGATGGGGAACGTTCGGGTGTTGAAGACGCCTCGACATACAATTATCCATCCTGGGAAGCTTCGGGACTTTGATGCAGATCAGCTTCTGGTGACTGCTGGGCAGATAGTTGGTCGTGTTCGTTTGGAGCTTATGGTTCGTTTTGGCATGGTTCTCAGCGAGGAGGGTCTTTAAGTTCTGAGGAACAAAATGAGCTGAGAGTGGCGATCGAAAAAGTGGACAAGCTTCTTTCAAAAAGAGCATTTATTCCAGGTTTCTACAGAAAGGAGGGCTATAGACTGTTCCGAGCATAAAAGAGCCAAATTGGATTGGGGGGAAAAAGGGGTTAGGGTGTGTTTTGTGTTTTTAGGATGTTTGTCATGAATCCTTTGATTTTGTCGCTTGCTTCGTGTAGTGTGTTTATTGATTTTTCGCCTTTTTGTGTGAGTTTGTAGACTCTTTTTCTTTCTTCCCATACTCCTTCGATGAGGTCGTTTCTTTCGAGGGAGTACAGTAGTGAGTATACGGTGCCTGAACTGACGAGTAGGTTGAATTTGTTGTGGATGTATGAGATGCAGTCGTAGCCGCTGAGGGATCCGTTTCGCAGTTCGGTCATTATTATTATATCCATGAAGTTTTTGATTATGCGTTCATGCATTTTTTTGAGGATTCTGCCTTCTAATTTTTCGCTGCTGATCATAACTGTTAACGCTACCATGTTTATTCACGTTATAACAGTTTTGTTCGTGTTTAGATATTTAAGGTTTATTCGAATTTAGAAGTGGATGTTGAAACAAAATCCGAATTGTACATACCGAGGAAGTGCGTAAGCAAGACACTGCTAAGCCAAAATTCACCCATGGCTTCGCCTTTTAATTTCAAATGCTCAACAGCCATGTTAAAAACGGGCTTTTCCTGCAAAGACCCAGCAGCTTACGCCTGCGTGAAGCACAACCCACACAGTTCAAAAGAGCGCGTTTTTCATGTGAGAAAAAAGTTTTTTGTTGCGAGTTTTGTTGAAAAAATTGAAATTTTTAGTTATATAAATAACGTGAAGACGACAAAATTTTAAACGCATGCCATTCATTTCAACGACAAACACGGCTGTTTTTACTAGTTAGCGATATACATGCATGTTAACAAACGTTATTTCCTCTTTAAGGCTTAGAAAAGGCAAGGTGTTAAAATTGATTTCGTGGAAACACTCATTTAAGCGATTAAACGAAGAATATGAAATAGCCAAGAAAAAGAAGCAAGCTTTGGACAATTTATTTGAAACCGGCAGAATTTCTCAGTCCACACGCGATTCGTTCGACAACGACATAAACGCAGTCATAACAGAGATTGAAAAACAGCAGAAAGACCTACTTGTGAAAATGCAGGGTAAAGTAGAGGAGTTAGAGAGCCAGATAAAAACGTTGGAGACGCTTCTTGCCAACTACGAGATACAGCATGTGGTTGGCGAAATCGATGAGGAAGTTTACCAGCGCGAGATAAATCTACTTTCAACAGGACTTGAAGGAGCCAAGCGCGAACTAGCCACAATAAAAGAAGCCACAGACCAGCTTTGCCCACCTGTCGAAGAGACACCCATGGAGCCTTCTGCGCCAGCGGAAGAAAGCGAAGTCGAAGTCGCCCAAACCGAGGTTGTAGAAAACGTCCCAAGCGCTCCAGAAGAAGTGGAAGTCACAACTGACCCGTGTCCTCAAGAACCGGTTATAACGATGGAAGCATCTCCCGAAGAGGCCGCAGTTAAGACCGCAGACGCCACGCCAGAGGAGACTCCGCAAACCGTAGAAGAAACGCCAGACGTCATAGAGGATCAGCCTGAAATCACAGAAGATACTCCTCAAATCGTAGAATACACACCACAAGAAATAGAGGATCAGCCAGTCACAGAAGAGATCCCACAGAACATGGATGAAACGCCCGAAATAATAGAGGACAACCCAGAAGCTACAGAAGAGCTATCACAAAACACGGAAGAAATAATAGAATATCAACCAGAAATCACAGAAGAGACACAGCAAACCGTGGAAGAAATGCCAAAAGTCATAGAAAATGA
>CAZWPI010000109.1:0-5763 GCA_964636055.1 uncultured Candidatus Bathyarchaeia archaeon | reverse complement strand
TTCGTGGCTGCAACCGAGTTAGCTAACCTTCTCGTTCGCAAGTATGATGTTCCGTTTCGAACCGCGCATAAGGTAGTCGGTGCCCTCGTCAAGTCGTTGATAGAGGCAAAACTGACTTTCGCAGACGCTACGCCAGCGCTGCTGCAGAAAGCGGCTGAGGACGTTGCAGGCATCAAGTTAACGGTCAAAGCTGAAGACCTGAAAGCGCTCGCAGACCCGCTTGTACTGGTTGAAGCCTGCAGAGTCAAGGGTGGACCCGCGCCAGCCGAGGTCAAAAAAGCGTTAGAAGTATGGAAGAAAAAGGTGCTTGTCACCAAATCCAATATATTGCAGTTGGACAAGCTGCTTGAAGAGGCTGAAAGCAAACTGGAGAAGGCTGTCCAAGCATATTTTCCCGCGGGTTCCGGAGAAAACGTAAAACTTAAAAATTCAAACTTATAGGTAGTATAGGGCTTTGGTCCCAGAACATAGTTCCAGCAAAAGCAAAAAAGCGGTTCTACTCTTAGAAGACGGCACCTTTTTCGTGGGCAAAGGTTTTGGGGCACCAAAGAAGACTTCAGGCGAAGTAGTTTTCTCGACTTCCATGGTTGGATACCCTGAAGCGCTTACGGACCCCTCGTACAAGGGGCAGATTCTCACGTTAACTTACCCGCTTGTGGGCAATTACGGCGTGCCGCCTTTCGATCTTAACTTCGGCATCCCACTCTACTTCGAGTCAGACCGCATTCAAGTGCAAGGTCTCGTTATCCATGAACTGTGTCATAATCCGTATCACTGGGCGTCAACAAGGACCTTGGACAAGTGGCTGTCCGATGAAGGCATACCTGGAATCTACGGCGTAGACACCAGACGCCTCACAAAGAAGCTGAGGGCACACGGCGTAATGCTTGGAATCCTGCAGGTGTGCGAGGCTGGAGAAGAACCCGGCTTGGATAAGCTTTTGACGGAAGCGAAAAGCATACCTGACCCTAACCTGACCGATCTGGTGCGTCAGGTTTCTGTGAAAGAGCCTGTTCACTACAAGGTTGACGGCAACCACTCTGTCGTTTTAATCGACTGCGGCGTCAAGTACAGCATCATCCGGAACTTGTTGAAACGCGGAATCAGCGTGGTAAGGGTGCCTTACGATTTTTCCGCCAAAGAAGTCATGGAGTACAAGCCAAGCGGCGTTTTCCTAAGCAACGGTCCAGGGGACCCGAAAACATGCGTCAAAACAATAGACTGCATCAGAGAACTTGTTGATGAAGTGCCATTGATGGGGATCTGCCTTGGCGCCCAAATATTGACGTTAGCCATGGGCGGAGACACTTACAAGCTTAAGTATGGGCATCGTTCTCAGAACCAGCCTGCGCTTGACCTGAAGACCAACCGCTGCTACATTACCACTCAGAACCATGGTTACGCCATCGCGAACGAGTCTATCACGAAAACTCCTTTAGAAGCATGGTTCATGAACCCCAACGACAAGACAGTTGAAGGCGTCAAACATAAGAGCAAACCCGTTTTCGCGGTGCAGTGGCATCCTGAAGCCTCGCCTGGACCCTACGACACCGAGTTTCTGTTTGACACTTTCGCAAAGCTGATGGAGGCTGCCTGAAAATGCCGAAGTTCGAGTGGATAAAGAAAGTGCTGGTGCTGGGAAGCGGCGCCATAAAAATCGGAGAAGCCGCTGAATTCGATTATTCTGGCAGCCAGTGCCTCAAAGCCCTGCGGGAAGAGGGCATCGAAACCGTTCTGATAAACCCGAACATCGCCACGATACAAACTGACCCTCGACTGTCAGGAAAAGTGTACCTCCTTCCCGTAACGCCTGAATACGTGGAAAAAGTGATCAAGAAGGAAAAGCCTGATGGCATCCTTTTGGGGTTCGGAGGGCAAACAGCGCTTAACTGCGGCATTGAACTCGCCAAAAGCGGCGTCTTGGAGAAATATAACGTGAAGGTGCTGGGGACGCCTGTTGAAGCGATAGAGGACACTGGAGACAGAGAGCGCTTCAGACAAGCGATGCTTAAAGCGGATATTCCACCGTTAAAAAGCAAGGCTGCCACAACAGTTCAGGAAGCCATGGGCATCGCTAACCAGCTCGGGTACCCAGTCATAATTCGAGTGGCGTACACTCTTGGCGGCAAAGGCGCAGGCGTAGCCCACAACGCTTGGGAACTGCGGGAAATAGTCAAACGTGGCTTGGCTCAGAGCCGAATCACCCAAGTGCTTGTGGAAGAGTACGTGGGTCACTGGAAGGAACTTGAGTACGAAGTCATGCGTGACTACGCGGATAACTGCCTGATTGTTTGCAACATGGAAAACTTGGACCCTATGGGTGTTCACACGGGCGACTCAATCGTGGTTGCGCCTTCGCAGACGCTGTCAAACCGCGAATACCACCTTATGCGATCCGCCGCCATAATCGCCATCCGAAGTTTAGGTATAATCGGCGAATGTAACATACAGTGGGCTTTGCACCCGAAGTCCGAAGAGTTCCGCGTGATAGAAGT
The DNA here is from genome assembly GCA_964636055.1 of uncultured Candidatus Bathyarchaeia archaeon. Classification (GTDB taxonomy): domain Archaea; phylum Thermoproteota; class Bathyarchaeia; order Bathyarchaeales; family Bathycorpusculaceae; genus SG8-32-3. The sequence goes on along the minus strand of CAZWPI010000109.1, from coordinate 3,268 downwards.
CAACTCGCGCATGTCACGAAGCTCTGCGCTTGCAAGCAAAGTAACAGGCTATCCGCTGGCGTACATCGCTACTAAGCTGTCTATCGGCTATCTTCTTCCAGAACTGATAAACAAGGTAACCGAGGTCACCACCGCCTGTTTCGAACCAGCCCTAGACTACGTCACCATCAAAATTCCCCGCTGGGACCTGCAGAAATTCAAAAAAGCAGATCGCCACATAGGACCTCAGATGCGTTCCGTAGGCGAAGTAATGGCCATCGGGCGCTGCTTAGAAGAGGCGTTGCAAAAAGCGGTGCGCATGTTGGACATTGGCAAGATGGGGCTGGTGTGCAACGAAGAGGATTCTGAGCCTGAATCGGTAGAGAAAATTAAAGATGGAGTGGCTAACCCGACTGACGAGAGACTTTTCAAGCTAGTTAAAGCCTTGAAAATGGGCATTTCAATCGAGGAAATCTATCACTTAAGCGGTGTTGACCCGTTTTTCCTCCATAAAATCAAGAATATCATTGACATGGAAAGCAAACTCTGCGCCCTGAATCTCGGCGACAGCGACGCGGCGGAAATTGTGAGAGAAGCAAAGCGCATAGGTTTCTCCGATGAGCAAATCGCCGTCTGCCAAAACACTACCGAAGCAGCGATAAGAAACTTCAGAAAAAACGCAGACATCATTCCGTCAATAAAGCAGATTGACACGCTGGCGGCTGAGTGGCCAGCCAAAACCAACTACCTCTACTTGACGTACGGCGGAGACGAGGACGACATAGAACTAAGCAACGATAAAAGCAAGGTTATCGTTTTGGGCGCTGGGGTCTTCCGTATAGGCTCAAGCGTGGAATTCGACTGGTGCGGCGTCAACACCATCTGGGCGCTGAAGAAAAACGGCGTCCACGAAGCCATAATGGTTAACTACAACCCTGAAACCGTCAGCACCGACTACGATGTCTCCGATAAGCTGTACTTTGAGGAATTAACCACCGAGAGAATTTTGGATATTTATGAGAAGGAAAACCCGCTGGGCGTGATCGCCAGTGTCGGCGGTCAGATTCCGAACAACTTGGCGTTGAAACTGGCGAATTCTGGAGTAAAATTGCTTGGCACCTCAGCGGAAAACATCGATGTAGCCGAGGACCGGTCAAAGTTCAGCGCGCTCTTGGATCAGCTGGGCATTCCTCAGCCGGGCTGGAGCAAACTCACGTCGATAAACGCTGCTAAACGGTTCGCGGAGAAAATCGGCTACCCAGTCATCGTGCGCCCCAGCTATGTCCTGTCAGGCTCCGCGATGCGCGTGGCATACAACGAGACAGCGCTGGAAAACTTCCTCAACTTGGCAGCCAAGGTTTCCCGCGACCACCCAGCGGTGATCTCAAAGTTCGTTAACAAAGCCAAAGAGGTCGAGGTGGACGGCGTCTACGACGGCGAAACCTGCTTGATCGGCTCCATAATGGAACACGTGGAGAACGCGGGGGTTCACAGCGGCGACGCCACCATGAGCATTCCGCCTCACACGCTTTCCCTTGAGGTTCAGAAGAAGATCGAAGACGCCACGCAGAAAATCGTGAAAGCCCTGAAAATCAAAGGACCCTACAACATCCAGTACCTCGTGAAAGAGGGCTCGGTCTACGTTATCGAGTGTAACTTGCGTGCTTCGCGGTCGATGCCTTTCGTGAGCAAGACGCGGGGCATAAACCTAATCGAGCTTGCCACGTTGGCGATGCTTGACAAGAAATATGAAAAACTGCTTAAGACGTGTGGGCTGCCGCCTACAAACCATTTCGGCGTGAAAGTGCCCCAGTTCAGCTTCATGCGGTTGAGCGGGGCGGACCCCGTTTTGGGCGTTGAAATGCTCAGCACGGGCGAGGTGGCGTGTTTAGGCGATAACTTCGCTGATGCGTTTTCGAAGGCGTTGCAGTCTGCGGAGTTCCGTATTCCACCTAAGGGCGGTTCGGTGCTTATAACGGTGGGCGGTGAAGAACCGAAGCGGCGAGTGGTGCCTTTGGCTCGGGCGTTTGAGGAGATGGGTTTCAAGATTTACGCTACTGAGCATACGGCTGAGGCGCTGAAGGCGGCGGGGATAAGCAGCATATCGGTGCTTAGCAAGGTTAAGGAGGCTGGTGCAAACCCGAACATTCTTGATTACCTGCAAAACCAGAAGATAGATTTGGTCATTAACGTGCCGATGGCGAACAAGCAGCGTAACTACTCGGACGTGTTGACGGACGGGTACATCATTCGGAGACAGGCGGTGGAGTTTAACGTTCCGGTAATTACGAATTTGGAGTTGGCTTCGGCTCTTGTGCAGGTCTTGAAGAAGAGAGACCATAATGGTAACTCTATTCGTTCTTTGAATGAGTACATGGACGAGTTGCCGTGGAAGCTCTGGTGAAACTCCCTATACGTATGCTCTAAACGTATGCAAACTTCCAAAAGCCTTTAATACGCGTTTGCCCCATTCGGTTGGTTACTGGTTGGAGGTAAACGAAACTCGAATCAAAACAGAAAACCCGAACAATCGACGAGATAAATGAGAAAATAAGAAAGGGCGATGCCCAAGTTTTAACCGCCGAAGAAATGAAACGCCTCGTTGAAAGCAGCGGCGTCGAAGTTGCTTTCCGAGAAGTAGACGTTGTGACCACAGGAACTTTTGGAGCGATGTGTTCTTCAGGCGCCATCATAAACGTTGGGCATTCGGACCCGCCAATAAAAATTGAAAAAGCATGGATCAACGACGTCCCAGTTTGCCATCCCGGCGCTGCAGTGGACCTGTACATCGGCGCCACCATCATGTCGGAGCGGCAGCCTTTCGAATACGGCGGCGGACACGTGATTGAAGACCTTGTGGGCGGAAAAGAAGTCGAGCTGAAAGCCACGGCTTACGGCACTGACTGCTACCCGCGCACGCAGGTTAACACCCACTTGACGAAGGATGACTTGAACCAGTTTTACCTGCTTAACTTCCGCAACTGCTATCAGCGTTACAATTGCGCCGTGAACGGTCGTGACGAGACGATTTACACGTACATGGGCAAGCTGCTGCCGCGGCTCAAGAACGCCACGTTTTCAGGCGCTGGCGAATTAAACCCGTTGATGAATGACCCTGACTACGAGACTATAGGCATCGGAACGCGGATCTTTCTGGGCGGAACGCAGGGCTACGTGATCGGCGAAGGCACGCAGCATGAGCCGCAGAACCGTTTCGGCACCATCATGGTCCGCGGAGACGCTAAGAAGATGAGTCCAGAGTTTCTGCGGGGCGCAGCGTTCACGCGGT
>CAZWPI010000108.1:0-5802 GCA_964636055.1 uncultured Candidatus Bathyarchaeia archaeon | reverse complement strand
CAAATATGGAGTCTGCTCCTTTGAATGGGAACATGCTGTCTTCCGCCAGGTCTTTCGGCAAGTAAATCAGGTATTTGCCGTCTTTTCTCCTGAACAGTCGCCCTCTTCCTTCACTAACCATCGTTTTCCCTCCTGATTAAATTTCATTATAAAGTACACTTTTGTACATATCAAGTAATAAGATTTTGCCTTGAAATGGAGAATGCCCCAGGGTTTGCTGGGGCTTTGCACACCAAATAAAGGAGAATAGAAGATTGCAAAATTAGCTACTAACGACTGCGGTTAGCGCTAAGTTTGTGCAAAGCCCATTCAGCCCCTGTTTTGCCTATGCTTGTGACCCCGAAAAAAAGAGGGGGAAGATTATGCTTTGTTGCGCGTTTACCGTCTCCTGAGCATTAGCACCATTACGATTACGCCTACGATGACTGCGATGAGGATTACTATGGACATCGGCAGGAAGTATATGTCAGCCAGCGATGCCGGCTGCGGTGTAGGCGCAGGTGTTGGTGTTGGTGCAGCGCTGGCGTAGAGGATTGTTGAAGCAGATGATGGATAGTATGATTCTGTGCCTGCGAAGTTGGCATACACGGTGAAGTTTCCTGGAATCGGCGGCGTCCATGTTAAGCCATACACGCCCATAGCATTAGTTGTGGTGGTGCCAATGTTGTACTGGTTGCCGTTGGAGTCAAGGACGCTTAAGGTAACTGGAACTCCAGTCACGTTCGCTGGGCATGGTTGCTGCTGGTAAACATAGCCCATCCAGTCCGTCATGCTAGCGTCAGAAGCGCATGGAACACCGTTCGGAAAGTCAGCAGCCGGTGCATCCTGCTTCGTACCAGCGGAAATGTCCATCACGGTTCCAGTGATTGTTATAGGTGTTGCGGTTGTGACACCAATGTCGGGCGCTGTAACGGTTGTGGCGCTTGGTCCCCTGCCTACAGAGTAGATTTGGCCGTCGTAACCGTTAAAGAATGTTAAGTAGCCGTCTGCGACAGCCCACGCGCTGCCAGTAGCAGCCCATTCGCTGGGGTAGCCTGAAAGTTTCCATATTTGTTGTCCTGTAGTAGCATTAATGGCGGTTAATGATGCACCCACGTAAATTGGGTTTGTTACAGTGTGTTCATCGGTAGCCAAGTATACGACGCCGTTAGCAATACATTGTATTTGCGTTGGATAGACACCGTAAGGCCCGTTAAAGCCAGCGTAAGTACTGTTGTCTGATCCTGGTGGACCATTTCCGTAAGTGAATACTGGTTGCCCAGTCACATCGTTCCAAGCGTAGCATACTCCTCCGTATGAGCTGCTGTAAAGATTTCCGTAAGCAAGGAATGCTTGATTGGGGGGAGATCCTGGCGTGCCATAGTAGGACAAAGCATTTTCAGATGCCGTTGGACCCCATAGCTCTGCACCGTCTGTTAGACTGTATCCCACCCATTGCATGGTTTCTTCATAGTTCATAACGAAGGTGCCTGTTTGCCAGTCGGCTCCACCAAATGTGATGGTTAGGTTTCCTGACGGCGGGGTATAAGTTTTGCTCCATCGTACCGAGCCGATTTCGCCTCGAGATGCGTTGAGGTTGATGGCGTACACTGTCCATGGCGCCGACGAGGCACCTGTGCCCGTTGCTGCGAAGCCTGAAGGTAGAGTAGTGTAGGCAAGCATCATATCTCCATAGTCCACTGCACCAACCGTTATGCCAATACCTCCCATGGGACCGAAGGGAGTAAAGACGAGGGGTGGTACTGGTAGTGCGTTAAGCCATGATGTCGAGATGTTCCAGTCATAAGTTGTTGGCGAATTATATGTAGATATAGCATTGCCTTCCGCGATGCCGATGTTTCCATCGACGTTAAGTGTGGAACCATAAGGTATGTTTACCATTGTCCCGTTGGGATAAGATACCGATTCGCCTGTGATCGCGATAGGAAGTTGCTGAACCAAACCGTACCCAGGTTGAATTAAAACTGATGGCGAGAGGCTTCCGCCGCCGGTGTATGGATTGATGTCGTATAACCAAAGTCTGGAGGAGTTCCATTGAGACAGATACCAGTCTGGAGAAGTAGCCGTGCCTAAGTTAGTGAAGCTGTACTTCAGGTACTCACCGTGTGGACCCCATGCTACCGAGCCTGAAGGAACGTTGGTTACGTTGAACAGTGCATCTCCCGTGAAAGCATCAAACAGTTCCCAAGTGCTTCCTACCTGTGCAACTAGTACTGCTGGGTAAACCCCATGTTGGTCAGGATCATAAACGTCATATGTGTATCCGAAGGATAATTGAGGAATGTTCTCTTTGCTCCAGAGCTGCTGTCCTGTACGAAGATTAACGGCGATGGTTGGTCCATTACCGCCTCCAAAGATAGGGGCTCCTGTGAATGATGCTACCTCCGTGTAGAATAGTATTCCGTTGATTATTATCGGATTTAGGAATCTCGGCGCGTATGATGAGCCTTCGAAGTAAGCAATTGAGGGGTCATTGGGAAACATGTTTCCTCCAACTTCTCCGCCAAATTGAGTCGGCGTCGTCCACATAATATGCGAAGTTAATGGCCCTATGGCATCACCGTGGTATAGAACTGTGCTTGTATAGCCTGAGGGTCCAGGTACAGAACCAGAAAGCCCTCCGCCAAAACCAAGCCAGTTTGATGAAATCGTGTACCAGCCATAGTTTTCACCGTATATAGGGTCTTGCCAGTAGCTTGTCGGCAATGGGGCACCCGGAGTCGTAGAAATTGGTGATGACTGAACAGTAACCGTTGTTGACGCGCTGCTCGGCAGGTAAGTATCGTTAACCAAAATTGAATCAGGATTGCCATCTCCGTCAGCGCCATAAACTTGTCCTGGAAAATCAAAAGTCAAAGTATATGTGCCAGCTGTGGAAGGAGTGAAGGCGTAGGCTTGTGACGATGTTGAGTCTGAAACAATAGGAAAGTTTTCCGTTGTGTTTCTACCGTCAGGTGCAGTAATAGTAAGTTTGTAGTTGTGGAATCTATAATTGTTTGAAAGCAACGCTCCGCTTCCACCAAAGGCGACCATCTGGGTTCCTTGCGCTGCCGATCCATAAACGCAGTCAAGCCACATGTAAACGTGGGTTGTCTGACCCACACCTATAGGGTTAGGCGCAGCGAATATGTAGGCGTAGGTTGGGATCTTCCATGCTGGTGTGTGTGCGTTAGCTGCTGGTAAAGCGACAAGCGATGAAGCCATAGCAAACATCAGAAACAAAGCAAACAAAGTAGCCGTTTTATTCTTAGACATTTTTCTTAATCTCCTTTAATTTTATTGAACCTTTTATCTCTCTCAGATGAACTTTTAAATTAGTGGTGTATTCTGCTGTAGACTGACAGAAAAACAGAAGGTCGAGCAACAACCCGAAGATGCAGCTCCTCCAGAGAATCCTTACGTTCACTAAAAGTCTTGGGGAACTGAGAATTCAACAGAGTTATATAGCGCAGTCACTTTACATTTTCTATAAAGTCTACGATTAAACAACACTTGAAAAGATGACGAAAATGACGCCTTATGCCCCCATGGAAAAACAACGATTAAACCCACTTACTTATATATAGAGGGGGTATAAGTTTTTCCACGCGCTAGAGAATCGCCAAGTTTTAGTATTGGATTCCTTCGGTCAGCTTGAAGTCTTCAGGCATCTTAACCAGCTGAACCACGTTCACGAAGTCAGCTCTGTCCACAAGCTCTTTCGGAGCCAACCGTCCAGTCATGACCACAGTGGTTTCGTCTGGCACGTTGTCCAGCAGCGCCAGCACGTCTTTAACGTCCAGCAGTTTCCACTGAGCCGCCAAAGCAATCTCGTCCAGCACGAGCAAATGCGGCTTCTTCTCGCGAAGGATTTTCGCTGCGAAATCAAGCGCTTTTTTGGCAAGCTCCTTGTCGTGGTTTTTGATGCATTCAACCGTGAATTTTTCGCCGGCGAACTCCGCTGTTTTGTCTTCCTCGCCAAGCCACGCTTCCCGCCCGAACTGGTAAATCTCGTAGTAAGGCGCAAGCCTGTCCTTGACAAGGTATTCTCCTATGTCGTTTCGCCACTTGAAGAACTGAATTATCACCACGCTTTTGCCATGACCAACTGAACGCAAGGCTAACCCCAGTGCATTGGCGGTTTTGCCACCGCCTGTGCCAGTGTACAAGTATATGTAACCCATTCTCTCTTTCACCCCCTTTAAGCTGGAAACGGACAATTCATCGTCGGACAGCCACCCGCATACTCAGACTGCGCCGAAACAAACTTCCCCTCCTTACCCTTAACCTCACCAATGTACAAAACCTGCTCAGGCTTGCTCCCATACCTGAAAACCGTCACGCCCTTACACTTAAGCCGCCAAGCCAAATCGTAAATCTCCCGCACATCCTCAACCTTCGCCTCATGCGGCAAATTAACCGTCTTCGAAACCGCGTTATCCGTGAACTTCTGAAAAGCAGCCTGCATCTTAACATGCCAAACAGGATCAATATCCAACGCCGTCACAAACAACCGCTTCACATCATCCGGCACACCAGCAATCTTCTGCACTGAGCCTGAACGCGCAATCTCCTCCAGAAGCTCAGCACTGTAAAAGCCCCTTGCCTTCGCAGTTTCCTCAAACAACACATTAGTCTCAAACAACCGTGCGCCACCCAACACGTTCCGCATAAACGAAACCGCAAACAACGGCTCAATCCCCGAAGAGCAACCCGCGATGATGCTTATTGTTCCTGTAGGCGCAACCGTCGTCACCGTCGCATTACGGAAAGCCCCGTAACGCTCCTTCCAGACGCTGCTTTCAAAGTTCGGGAAAGAACCACGCGCTTCCGCAATCTCCACGGATTTCTTGTGCGCTTCCTCATCGATGAACCGCATAACCTGTTCGCCCAGCTTCAGCGCTTCCTCAGAGTCGTACGGCACACCAAGCATGATCAGCATGTCCGCGAAGCCCATCACGCCCAAACCAATCTTGCGGTTGGCCCTCGTGATTGCGGCAATCTCCTCAAGCGGATAAACGTTCGCGTCCACCACGTTATCCAAGAAATGCACCGCGTTCCGCACCGTCTCACGCAGCTTCTCCCAGCTTATCTTCCCATCCACAACCATCCTCGAAAGGTTAATCGAACCCAAATTGCACGACTCATAAGGAAGCAACGGCTGCTCACCGCAAGGATTCGTGGATTCTATGCGCCCAACCTTCGGCGTTGGATTATGCCTATTAATCTCGTCGATGAAGACAACTCCTGGATCTCCGCTAGCCCAAGCAGAACGCGCCATCAAACGCCAAACTTCCCGCGCTTTGAGTTGCTTCACGTTCTCACGGTTCCTCGGGTTAATCAGCCAGTACGCTTCATCCGCTTCAACTGCCTGCATGAACTCGTCTGTAACCGCGACTGAAACGTTAAAGTTCGACAGCATCGTCGGATTCTGCTTGGCAACTATGAACTCCAAAACGTCTGGGTGATCCACACGGAGAATTCCCATCATGGCGCCTCTGCGTTTTCCACCAGCCTTAATCACCTCTGTGGAAGTGTCGAAGATGCGCATAAAACTCACTGGTCCAGAAGCAACGCCTTTCGTTGACCTGACAAGGTCGCCTTTCGGCCTTAGCTGGGAGAAGTTGAAGCCGACTCCACCACCAGTCTGCTCTATAAGCGCCATGTTTTTTACGGTGGTGAATATGCCGTCGAGCGAGTCGTGGACTGGCAGGACGAAGCATGCGGATAGTTGTCCTATGTCTGTTCCGGCGTTGAACAGGGTTGGGGTGTTGGGGAGGAATTCGAGTTTTGCCATCATGTCGTAGAAGGTTTTTTCGGTTT
>CAZWPI010000107.1:0-5824 GCA_964636055.1 uncultured Candidatus Bathyarchaeia archaeon | reverse complement strand
AGATTGAACCGTTCCATGTTGACCATTCGGTTCCAGGAGCTTACGGCTTTGTCATTCACACTTCGAACGGCGCAGTTGTTTACACCGGCGATTTCAGAGATCATGGCGCCAAGCCTGAGATGACCCGCGATTTCGTGGAAAACGCCAAAAAAGCTGAGCCCACAGCGATTATTACTGAAGCCACGAACATGACTGGCGCAACGGTTTCTTCCGAAGCTGAGGTTGAAGACAAGTTGAACAGCATCGTTGCAGCCACTGATGGCATCGTGCTTGCCGAGTTTGCGTCTTCAGATGTTGACCGCTTGAACAGTTTCTTTCACATAGCCAAGAAGAACCAGCGGTGCTTGGCTGTTTCACTGAAGCAAGCTTACCTGCTGGATGCGCTTCGAAAGGACAAAGGCTTAACCGTTCCAGCGTTGGACGATGATGGTATACTGATTTTTCGAAAGTCGAAGAAGCGTTTTGACAAGTGGGAACGCGAATTGATGGGGCGGTACGCGGGAAAAAACAAGGTTTTCGACGTGTTCGAAGTTTCGAAACAGCAGTGCAAAGTGGTTTTAGCCGTGTCATTTTACGATTTTGATGAGCTTGTGCCGCTTCAGCCTGCGGCGGGCAGCTGTTACATTCTGTCCACTTCGGAGCCGTTCAACGAGGAGATGGAGATTGACTATGAAAGGCTGGTTAACTGGCTGAGGCATTATGGCTTGCCGCAGTACCACGTACATGTGTCGGGACACATTATGCCGTTGCGACTGAAGGCGGCGCTTAAAGAGATTAATGCGAAGCGGATTTTCCCCATCCACACGGAAGCCGCAGATTTGTTTGCCAAGTTTATGCGGGACTTGAAAAGCCAAGTGACGCTTGTCGAAAAATGCAAGGAGTACACGCTGTAGCCGCTATTGTTTTGCGAGCGTTTATATCTGCTGTTTAGAGAAGAATATGTGTGAGCAGCATGAGTGAAGTTTGGTATTATAAGGGAGTGCATAAAGTCAAGGTAGTGACGGAGAGCGAGGGTTACTGGATTGTTGAAGCCCTTGAAGAGTTTGAGGATGATGTTGACGGTGAGAAAGCCACGGTTAAGGTCGGGGAAAGACGCATTGTGCCCTCCGATACGGTTCACAAGCGGAAGTATCTGGCGCCTCCAGTAAAGGAGCATGCTTACGAGTTGAAGATGGAGAAAAAACTGAAACAGTTAGTGGCTGAAGAGGAAAAGCAAGGCGAAGAAAAATAGGTACGGTGTTTGTTAATCCGTTTACCGTTATTGATGTCGCAATTTTGAGCGCAAATCGTAAGTTTTGATTCTGTTTACGTTTTCATAAGACATAAGCTCTCAAAAAACGCATTTACTCACGACCGCCGATGACTCTTTCACCAGGATTCAGCCGCAGAATGCGCTTTGTCTTCCACAGTTTAGGCTTAAGCTGCTTAGGCGGCGCCATATTCCTCCAAATCTTGGTTTTTGCGGACATCCTGCAGCATGGATACTTTATGGCGGTAGAGCAGAACCCAGCCATACTCGGGTTCGAAGTGGCGCTTACGGGTTTCGCCGCAGTCTACTTCATTTACATCTATCAGCGGCTAATGCGCCAAGTCAAGTAAAGCATTTGATAGATTTTTCGGCTACGCTGCTGGAACGGCTGTTTGAAACGCGGGTTAAGTTTCGTCTTGAAATGTCTTTAGTGAGATATTGCTCGATGTCTGCGCTTCTTGAAGTAGACCAGCAGACTTAAACCGGCAACGGCAACCGAAGCCCCAGAAGCAGTTGCAACTTGCGTAGTTGGGAAAGACTCGGGCGTGTCAACGGTGAAAGCTACTGTTTCGGAGGCGCCGACGTTTCCAGCCGTGTCGTTCGCGTAGATAGTTACGCTATGCGAACCCTTAGAAAGCCTGATTAGAGTTGCGTTTCCAGCAACAGTCACGTTTGTTTTTCCATCCAGGCAGTAGCCTATCCATGAGGTTGGTTCATCCGTTGTGAAATTTAACGGCAAGTCGTTTTGGCTGTAGGTTTTGTTTTCAATCGACAAGTTTGATATGGCTGGGGTTTTTCCGTCATTTATCGTGAAGTAAACTGTTCTGCTGTCCAGTATGAGCGCTGGAAAATTGTAGTTTGCTCCTGTGCGCTCGTAATTTGCGTAAACGGTTAGTTCATGCTGCCCTTCAGGCAATTCAGGCAGAGCCACCCAGCCAGCAATAACGTATGGGGACATAATCGAGATAACGGTGGCTGTTGTGCCATTTGCATAGGTAGCTGTTGCGTATATGGGCATAAAAGTGGTTGTTAAGAGTATTGTAACGTTGTTTTCTCCATCTATGCTGTAAACCATCACAAAACGATAATCGTTAGGACCGAATAACGATAGAACAGTGACGCCCAGGGTTAGCAAGCTGGAAACATATGTAATATTGGAAGGCGACGTGATGTTGACGTTTCCCAGGAGAGGGCAGCCTCTTCCATCTGAAGTGTACGGTGCCTTAACAGCCTGAACCCCAACCAGCAACGAGGTTAAGAGCCCAAAGACAAAGACTACGGACACGATAACAATCTTCTCCATCCAGTACACCTCACCAATACATGCTTATGAGCGAGCCGCCTTTTAGTTCTACTCAAGGAACAAAACGTTCCAACACTGGAACACACACAACCTCACCGCAACAAAAGGCTGATCTTTTCGCAGCAGTCCAGCCTTTATAAAAGGGAGGGGGTAGCCGCCGAGAGCAACAGGTCCACTGAGGAAGTTCAAAGCTTAAATGATGTGGACGCATCTTATTTTTTCTGGCAGGAGAAAAGCCCTTTGGGTAACGAGAAAATAGGTGAAGGTGACTACGTGCTTCTCTGCTTAGACGTGCGGAGAACGTACATGGTTAAAGTGGAAGCTGGAAAAACTTTTCACACGCATAAAGGCTTCATAAAGCTGGATGAGCTGGTGGGCAAGGAGTTCGGTGTTGCCTTTCAAAGCAGTTTAGGCGTAGAGTTCACAGCGTTGAAGCCTTCGCTGACGGATTACATCATGAAGTCGTCCCGCAAGACTCAGATAACCTACCCGAAAGACGCAGCCTTAATCGTCATGTTCAGCGGAATCGGCTCAGGCAGCCGCGTCGTGGAATCGGGCACTGGAACAGGCGCTTTAACCACGACTCTTGCGCATTACGTGAAGCCAGAGGGCAAAGTTTACTCTTACGAGCTGCGGGAAGAATTCCAGAAAACCGCGGAGAAGAACCTGAAACGGGCGAACCTGCTGGATTTTGTGGAGTTAAAGAGCGCAGATGTCACGGCTGGAATTGAGGAGCGCGATTTGGACGCGGTCATATTGGACTTGGCGGTTCCGTGGCTGGTTGTGCCGCATGCTTACACGGCGTTGAAGCCTTCAGGCATCTTGGTGTCCTTCAGCCCAACCATCGATCAGGTTGTGAAAACCACCGAAGCCTTGAAAGAAACTGGCTTCGTCTTCATAGAAACCGTGGAGTGCCTGATGCGAGCTATGCAGGTTGAACGGGGCAGAACGCGTCCGCACACCATGATGACAGGACACACGGGTTACATCACTCACGCCCGTAAAGCCGTGAAGCCTCAGCAAGAAACAGCGGGCGACTCGGTTTGAAAACGCTGCTTAGGCAACTTGGTTACTGATTCCTCACCGTGGCTTGAGGCATGCCAAGCGTCCAGAAAGCCTGCTTTAACTGTTCCCCGCGTGTCCACCCGTAGTAAAGACCCATAACCCCAGCGAACGTTGGGATGAACACATTGTTTATGAACTTGAAGAGCAACGGATTGCTTATCCTGTTTTCAAGGAAAGTGGGCTTCCAAATTTTGATGTTGTACTCCCAGCAGCGGATGAAGAAGTCCCATCGTGCCCTCGACAGCGAATCAAGCTCTGCGCCTTTCTTGTTCATCAACACACAGTTCTCGAGCGGCACAAAGAAGAGCGGCACATAAAACGCGTTATAACCTTTCAACTTGTCCATTAACTCAAGTGTCTGCAGAACGTCCTCTTCTTTCTCGTCAGGAAGCCCCACGATTAAAGTTGCCAACGGATACCAGTCGTTGTCGTTAAGTATTCCAAAAGCCTCCGTGACTATCTCTTGCCATTTTTCAGGCTTAAACGGCAACATTTTGCCTGCCATATACTTCCTCATCAGCCGAGCACTGCCTGTCTCGATGCCTGTCTCAGCCGTGATTATGGCTTTTTTGCCAAGGGAATACCAGCTGCGCTCAATGAGAATTTCAGCCAATTTTTCGATCATCTGAGGGTTGTAAACTATCGGCGCCAGAGACATATGCGAAGCTTGAATGCTTTTGACCCCTGGATGGTCCGCGACGCTTTTGACCAGATTCACAACAGCCTCTTTGTTGGGAATGAAGCTCTTGTTCTTAGAGCCGTACAGAAAGAGGTCTTCCGTAACTAAGGTTATGTGGTCGCTGCCTTCCCTTGTTGTAATCTTAACCTCTTCCATAATTCTATCCATCGGCACATCCACCTTGTTTTGCATGGTAGGCGTGCAGAACTGGCAGTTTCGGCCACAGCCCTTGGAGATTTCAACCGCGCCGTGGATAGCCGCATGCTTAATCAAAGGCATCGTTCCATAGTCCCAGTTGCGCAATGATTCATCGGCGTGAACGATACGCGGAAGCGCCTCGCCATTGACCGCTTTCTTGAAAACCTCAATTATTGGGTCGGGTCTTCCGCCCATAAGCACGCAGTCCACGCCGTACTTGTCAGTCATTTGCTTGCGTTCAAGCTGCCAAGACCCGAACCCGCCGACAACAATTTTGGGTTTGAACTTTTTGATGTTGGGGTGCCTTACGAGTTTTTGAAACTCGACGGCGTTCATCGGCTCTCCACCGCCGATAACTGAAGAGTACGTTTTGCTGACGTAGCCCATGCCTGTTGGGTCCATGGAGGAGATTCCGACCACTTTCGTGTCTGACCCTATGAAGATGTGCAAGTCCAAAGGGTGAACGACGGCAACGTCGGATTCGGTGAAGCCGTTTTCTAAAAGCATGGCTTCAACCTTTCTTAAGCCGCAGGGCGCGTACTTTGCTCTACCATTCGCGTAGCGTTCAACTGGGGGATAAAGAGCTTTTCTGGCGAATCCGAGCGGAATGGGTCCCAAGCCGAAGCCCGCGGAAAAAGCCATGAAAGGATTGTTAAAGAAGTCGCTCATCTCTGTGGCTGAAGCAGTAAGCACGATTTTGACGCCTGAACTCGTCGCCATTTCTCTCCTTCATTGTCCACGCAAATAGAGAAAAAGAATGTTCCACTGTACTATTAAGAATTACTGCTAGGCGTACACCTACACACATAAAACCGAAGAAAAAATGGACCAGTTGCCGTCCGAGTAACTCTGATATATCGGACGTTGGCGTCTGTGAAACTGCTCTTTTTAAACTGTGGGTTTAAGTGAGTTGCGGGCTGGGACAGAAGCTACGGGCGGGCGCCGCCCCTTTCCTGTCGTATGACTTCGGAAACGCGGGGGAGCAACTCCAGGAAGCCTTCCTTCCGCTCGTAAGCCAACTTCTCCACGGCGCCTATCAGGCCGTTTATGACCGCTCGGTAGGCGCGCGTGACCTCTTTGAACTTGTACTCGTAGACTCCATGCTCGAAGGTCTCCAGAACGGGCACTCAACGGACAAATGCGAAGTAATCCAGAAACGCAAGTTACACTTGGATAAAGCTTTCTAAATATTTGGGTGAGTTTCTGAGGCATCTATCTATTTTCGTAGCAAAATCTTTTATGCTTAATATGCACAAAACTATGCTGTAACTTAAATTCAATCAGGAGGGAAAATTATGGTTAGTGATGGAAGAGGGCGATTGTTCAGGAG
>CAZWPI010000106.1:0-5827 GCA_964636055.1 uncultured Candidatus Bathyarchaeia archaeon | reverse complement strand
TGTAAACATATGTGTCAAAACCAGCGTGAATATTGAACATGCATGCTAAGGGAACGCGGTGCAGCCAACCCAGTGTCAAGCAGTTAAGTTTAAAAGTTTTCAGGTTCCGTTCTTACTAAAGACCCAGTCCAAAACAATAAAACACTGCAGGTGAAAAAAGGATTTGAAAGTAAGCCTAATCCACATGAAAGTCCGCAGCTCCCTACAAGACAGCCTAGAAGCATCCACCATCGCCATCCGCAAAGCCGCAGCGCAGAACCCCGCGTTCATCGCGCTCCCAGAATACTTTTCGGTTCCAAACAACATGGAACAATTCAATTCTGCAGAAAAAATCAGCCGCGAAACATACAAGCCAACAACCCGCTTCCTCGCCGAAACCAGCAAGGAACTGCAAGACATCTACCTTTTGGGAGGCACTGTGCTCGAAGAAGCCAACGGCAAATTCTACAATACAAGCACGCTGTGGCGAAATAGTGCGCTCATAGGGAAATACTGGAAACGAAACCCGATTAACGCCGAGTTACAAGCTGGCGTAAGCCGTGGGGACAAGCCCGCTGTCTTCACCACGGAACACTGCAAAGTCGGCATGCTCGTGTGTGCTGACATGTTTGACCCGCCCACCATTAAAGGGGTTGTTGATTTGGGTGCGGAACTTGTGTTCCTTCCTGTAGCTGCCATGGGCACGCACCCGCATGTGAAGGGTCACCCGCTGTCCGAAAAGTTAGCCACGGAAAACGGCGTCTACTTGGTTAAAGTAGGCAACGTCAGCTCAAACGCCAGAGGCGGAAGAAGCGCCTTCATCACACCTTGGGGCATAGAACAAGAAGCCACCGACGCCGTCAGAGACTCAGTCATGACCATAGACTTCAACATGCAGAAGCTGAGGGAATACCGAAAAACCCTCAAGAGAACATAATCCCCATCTTGCAATGTTGCTCAAACTTGCTGAAATAACTCTTGTTTTTCGATGGTCTGTATGTTTGAGAACAGTTCAGCAGGAACTAAAACTTAGTTCACACAGACGTGTAACGATCGGGAAGAAATGATTATTCTCAGCTGGATAGCTTGGTTAGGATGAAGCTCAACGTGGGTTACTTCAACTTACCTCTGTGTTTCTGAAAGTATTCGTCTTCCTTAAAACTATTTTGATATACAACAAAGGCTGTGATTAAGCATGTTTGAACAAAACTCAATAAAAGAAAAACTTGGTTGGAAGGCACTGTGGACGATTTACAAGTGGGGTCAAGACTCCAATGGTGAAATCGCGCACTTCCTGCAAAACGGTGGCAGCGTCAAGCAAGTCATGGGCATGTTTGATGTTGTACCAAAAATAGAAACAATGGAAAACAACATAGCTTTAAACGAAGGACTCGGAGAGATTATTGACATAATCTGTGGTTTAGGTTCGCCAACGACTTTCAGTTCAGCAAACGCGTACCTCGGGGTAGGCGACTCATCTACTGCAGCTTCAGCTTCACAGACGGGCTTGCAGGCTTCCACTAACAAGCTGTACAAAGCGTTAGATTCTGCGCCGACACGAAACGGGCAAACCGTCACTTTCCAAGCAACTTTCGGCACAAGCGAAGCAAATTTCCAGTGGTACGAGTTCACGGTTGCTAACGGAAACAGCGACTCCGCGAAGAACCTTAACAGGAAAGTCGAAGACAAAGGCACAAAAAGCTCAGGCGAGACATGGACGCTTTCCCTTCAGATAACTTTCTCGTAGGCGGGCTGATTATGAATATTCCAAATTGGCTTTTGCGTATACTTCCGATGTGGGATTACATTTGTCCCGCTTGCAAAAAAGAAGTTAAGAAAAACTCGCATAAATGCCCGCACTGTAAAACAACGTTTCCGATGCCAGTAAGAATTCCCCCAAAAGTTCTCAAAGATAGAGTAGCACTTGAAAATTACGTTCACGAACACATTTTTCCGAGAGTAGACCGTCTCACCAGAGCACTCTTAGCGCAATATTTCACTATAGTATTTTCAGACAATTTTGAATCCGGAGATTTTTCAGCATGGGATGGAACAACAGGGTCGCCAGAAGTTGTTAACGAAATATCTCATCATGGTATTTATTGCGCACATTTTGATGCATGGAATGAAAATTGTTACAAAACATTAACTGCGGCTGACACTTACTATTTCAGAGGATATTTTCGATTAAACAGCAATCCAGCAACAGGTACAACTGCGCAACTGCTATCGCTTCACAATGGCGACGTTGATTGTTTGGGTGGCATCTACAACGATTCTGGTACATTAAAATGGCGTTTAGTAGTAAGAGAAAGCGACTATTCGCTTCACAGTTACTATGACACTTCAACAACCCCAGAACTTCAAACATGGTATGAAGTTGAAATATGCTTCACTAAAAACACTTCTGGTGGCGCATGGTTAAAAGTTGATGGAACACAGTTACTTGTCACATCAGGAACTACACTAAACGAGAATATGGACACTGCCTATTTTGGGTCTAATTCAGGTTCAGCACTCGACATTTACGCTGACTGTGCTGTAATCGCAGACACAGCCATAGGCGAACACACACTTTTTAGCGACGGTTTCGAGTCTGGCAATTTTGAGGCGTGGGATGGAACAACCCTTGGGGATGCTGGTGATACTGCATCCGTTATTTCAACGGACCCACATAATGGTTCATACCACGCCGACTTCGCAACCAACGCCACTTCGCCTCATACAGCATACGCCCACGAAGATTTAGATTCTGGACACACTGACCTTCACGTTCGATTTTATTATCAAATAAAAACAGGGTTATCCTCATGGAAAGTACCACTGCAAATTCGCAATTCTGGCGGTTCATTCATCGCTTCCCTCTACTGCGACAGTAGCGCTGTTAGATTATGGTACTTAAGCGGTGGGACACCAACCTATACATCGTTTTCTTTTTCATGGTCGGCAGATACATGGTACTGCGTAGAACTCTACAGCAAAGTTGATGGAACAGACGGTCTCGTAACTGCATGGATTGATGGAGTACAAGTTGGTTCAGTAACGGGTTTAGACACAGACGACAACGGTAATATGCAAATCGTCAGAGTTGGAGAATGCAATTACGGAAGCATAGAAGTTTATGTTGACGACGTAATTATTGCCGATAACTACATTGGCACAGACTATATTTTCAGTGACGGCTTCGAAACTGGAAACACTGACATGTGGGACGGAAAGTCTGAAGGAACAGGTGGCGTAGTAACCGTAGAAAGCTCCCCGACCCATTGCGGCAGCTACGCAGCTAAATGTACAGACACAGATTATTTTGGGTCAGCTGCAGTCTACTATACCAGCGGCGAACATTTCACCCGTTTGTTCGCAAGAGGATATTTTTATTTTGATGATGATTTACCAGACGACACAGGCGACAACATCGACCTTATTACATTTCGAGACATGCAAGATTTCACGGACCGCGCAACAGCCAGACTTATTTATGACGGGTCAAACCCTGTGCTGCAAGCTCAAGACGGGACCAATTCAGACGATGGAAGCACGACTATAGCCGTAGACACGTGGTACTGCATTGAATTATACGCTAATTACGACATAGGAACATTTACAGTACTTCTCGATGGAGCAGTAGAGGCTGTAGTTACAAGCGGAGTGACAGGAGAAACCGCTGGCACTATCTATTTTGGCATGAAACAATCAAACAAAGATTTCGAGGAAACTCACACGGTTTATGTTGACTGCTGCGTCATAGCAGAGCATTATATTGGAGTAGAAGCTGAAGAAAGCGAGACAGTTAAAGAAGTTGCGGATTCTCTTTCTCTTAGTGACATCGTTACCGCCGATACTGGATCATCAACGTGGAATGGTGGAACCGTCACAAATAACATTATAATCGAGAAAGCCACGCCTGTGCTTCAACTGAAAAACACAAGCGGCAATCCAGAATTACACTTCAACGATGGCGCTAACCTGATGAAAATTTACGGGTCAACAACACCCTCGCCGCATTTGGTGGTTGACAGTGACGTAACACTTGAGCAAGATGTCACATTGGCTAATTTGGATGTGGTTTCTGAATTAACGCTTAACGGTAGTGCTGGAACTAGCGGACAAGTATTGACAAGCAGTGGTTCTGGGAACGCGCCAACCTGGCAAACTGTCTCTGGAGGGTCTGGTTTCATCACGTCTATCGCTGCGGGTCACCCGTTCACCGTTTCGTCGGGTGCTTTGTCGTTGAATGTTTCTTCGCCGTTGCAAATTGCAAGTGATATGCTTTCGATGCTGCAGGCTAATGGCTCAACGGATGGTTATCTTTCTTCTTCAGACTGGAATACTTTCAACAACAAGCAAAATGCTTTGACAACAGGCAACTTAACAGGTACTACCGGTCAAGTGAATGTTTCAGGTGGTACAGGATCAATCATTGGTTCAGGTGTTACATTGTCGCTTCCGCAAGACATAGATGCAGACGCTTCACCGACATTTGATGGGTTAACGTCTACTGGAAACACCATGCTCAGTGGAAGTGCTACTGCATTAACCAACCTTCAAATAATTGCTGAAATCTATGGCTATTACAACGGTGATTGGCAACCTCATCTTACAGACCGAGACGACGATGTAGCACAGTTTCTGCCCACCACTGACAATAAGCTTAAATTCTACGATACAAATGAGCCCAATAAATTTTCGACTATATTTGCTATTAACAGCTCGGTCGACGCCAAGCGAACCCTTCTCGGTATTGATTCAGGAGTAGTAGTCAAGAAAGACATCCATGCAGGTGGCATGTTATCTTGTGATCAAGGTGCGATACTTCTAGGTCATGGTTTAAAACATGGAGAAGAATCCCCGAAAATCTCTCTCACGCATTCAGATCCGCAGGCATTCGCCGCTTCAGGCCCAAGTTTCCCCACGACTCCTGCCCAAAAAATGTACTTCTTCAATACTACTTCAGGAAGCCTCTACCAGTATACAGAAATTGAAGATGATATTTGGGATTGGACTCAATCTTCGCAAAAACTTAATTATTATGATACGACCCTGTCGCAGTTTTACTATTGGAATGGCACAAGCTCAACAAACGCAAGAGGTGCAACACTACCCGGTAGCGGAACAGAAGAGGAATGCTATATTGTAATTGGATCGCCTGATATGCTTTATCAATGGCACGAAGGCGCTTGGGTTTCACTAGGTAGCGTCGAGAATTGGAATGGCGGATACGACACATTACATATATGCAGAGTTGACGGTATAACTCCCGCAAACTTAGATTTGGGTGACTTGATTGTTCACGGAGATCTAACAGTTTATGGTGATGCCACTCTTAACTCTGGCATACTTGAATCAATTTTCAATACTGCTGAATATGTAACAGCTTTCGCAGCAAATGTGTCGTCAATCGTTGACAGCACACTACAGTTTGTTGGCGGTATACTTGGCATAAACCCTGATGGCGTTCCAGAAATTGGAGGATTGACGCTTAAGGATGGCAATTCAATTAAGCCGCAGACTGACGGTAACTCAAGTATTGGCGAATCAACCAAGATGATGAACACAGTATATACTCGCAACATGGTTCTGGGTAATTATACGCTAAATCCATCAAATTACATGACCTTCAGCATAGACGACACAGGTTTAAACTTGACCATGACTGTAAGTCAGTACGCAGGAGCACTCTTACCCGCCTCAGGTAAACAACTGGATCTTGGTTCATCAACCCAAAAATGGAGCAGCATATACTGCACAAACCTACCAGCTTATGGTATGATTGAAAGCAAAGAAAACTTCTATATTCCTGCATCTTACGAAGCTTGGCTTTCCTACATGGCCAATGATTCCGCAACGT
>CAZWPI010000105.1:0-5829 GCA_964636055.1 uncultured Candidatus Bathyarchaeia archaeon | reverse complement strand
ACGTGCTCGTCAACCTTGAAGATTTTCCATGAATATTCCGCTTCTTCAAGAGGTTCTATATTTTCTTCCGAGCCTAAAACCACGCCTTCCGGGCATTGAATTCCTATAATCGTTGCGCCACGATTTACCAATTCCATGGCATATTCAACTTGAAAGAGCCGCCCGTCTGGAGAGAACACTGTTATTGCACGGTCATATGCTCCGGGTGCTGCAAATACAGACATAACGTTAACCTCATATTACGCTATACGCTTTTGCACAGTCTCATACAATAACTAAAGTAAAAACCTTTCTCATAAAAAACAGTTCCAATTCAGCGGATAGCTGCTCTCGACGCCTACCCCCTCCCCTTTATATACTTTGAATCTTGCCTAAAAAACGAACCGCGTAAGATAGCGGAAAAAAACGCCAGTGAGTTTAAGCTTATAAGTTTTCGATAGTTTTCATCTTTGTTGGAAAAGGGGGCAAGACCGTGGAAGCCGAAGCAGAGTTTGAAGTGCCAGCGTGGAACCAGATCTACGCTATGCTGCTGAGCCAAGCGGAAAAAATCCGCCGCAGCGGCTTCAAACCCGACGTTATCGTAGGTGTCTTGAGGGGCGGATGGATTCCCGCCAGAGTTTTATCTGATCTTCTTGAAGTCACTTACCTCGTCACCGTCGGCGTCGAGTTTTACGTGGGCGTTGCCGAAACCCGAAACGAGCCAGTTTTGACGCATGGGGTTTCCGCGGATGTGGAAGGCAGAAAAGCGCTGTTGGTTGATGATGTTGCCGACACGGGCAAAAGCCTGCGGCTCGCCAGAGAACATGTTCTCCAACAAGGCGCAACAGAGGTCCGAATCGCCACCGTGTACCATAAGCCCTTTAGCACGATTAAGCCAGACTATTACGAGAAGGAAACGCGCCGTTGGGTGGTTTTTCCATGGGACACGAAGGAAACCCTGAGAAAAATCGTTGAAAAACACAGTGACAAAAGCGCTGTCAACGTGGAAGCCGCGAAACTTGTAAAGGCTGGCTTACCCAAACAACTGGTTGAAGAGTTCCTGAAAGAAATGCTTGAGGCAGGAAATTGCTGAAATACATCGAAGAAGCCGGAAAGTACGTGGAAATCACAGGCTTTAGAAACGTAGGCATCAAGGATACTGAAGAATTCGTGAAAGCAGCTCGCAAGGAGACGCCTCAAAGCACTTGGGTTCAGTTTTTCGACGCAGAATTGGTGGCTACTTGGCAGCACCTGTACTTCGCAGTCTTGAACGCGCTGCTGGCTTTCAGAAACGAAAGGAACATCTCAAAAAGCGTGGCGATGGAGGCTATGCTTTACGCGTCTGCTCAACGCCAGATTCGCAAAGCTATCCAATTCATAGGAGTCAAACGCGCCTCTGCGAATGTTGCCGTGGTGATAATGGGTGAAAGCCCAGATTCCGTTAAAGCGCTTCTTTCTGCGGTTTCAAGGCGCATCGGCGAGGAACCCGATGAGACTGTTCTGGAGGTTTCAGAAGAAAAAGCGCAGGGCATCCGTGAAGCCTTCGGGATAAGCGAGAGAGAGCTTGAAACGGTTATGGAAAAGAACGATGGCGAGCAAGCTTTGGTTAACCTTGTCATCGAAAGAATGGCTTTGTTGTCAACTCAGCTTTAGGCTCAGAGCATTTTCTCCTTTAACACGGCTAAAACGTCATCGGGCTTTATGAGTGCCATGCCCGTCAATCCGCCTACGACTTCGATTAGCAGAATCTTGTCGGGATTTTCCAAGTCAACTTTTCTGTCAATGCCTGTAGCGGCTGCCTCTATGAAGTCTCGGGTGTGAAGGCTGGTGAAACGCTTTTCCACCGTAATCCTAAAAGTCTCGTTCTCACCGATGTTCGCGGCAAGTTCCGAAGCCACCCGCTTTACTTCGTCTACATCGGTGGGCACAACTCTTTCGACAGGGATAATCCGTAGCGCGTAGCGAAACTCGTACGGGCGTTCCTGCAGTATGGCGCGGAATTTTTCGATTACCTCGCAGGGGTCAAAGGCGGTTTTTGCCGCTACCAAGCCTCTGATTCCAGTTTTGACAACAACTGGCGCGGGGTCTCCCAACTCCTCCTTAAGCAGATAGCTCAGTTCAATGCACATATATTTCTCGTTTCCACGGGAAGTTGTGGCTAAAAGGTTAAAATCCTTGAGCAATTTTTTCAGCTTCATCAATTTTTAGGGTCAGTGTAGGTTTATGGCTTTTCTCACAGCTTGACGCTCGAAGCCGTCGCCTCACATCATCCCACCAGTAGAATTTGCAGCCGCGGATTTATCCATTTTGATACTTTTCAGATAGGCAGCGTGTCTGGCTTTGGATTGAAGGGAGAAAAATTGGACGAAAAGCGTGGGTATTCTCGGAAGGCTTAGGGTGAGACTACGACAGTTGACGTATAAAAATGTTTAAACCGCTCCAGAGCACGCTACACTACATTCAACTATGCGTGGAGGTGAAACAGAATGGTGTTTGAGGAAGACGAGGATTGGGAAGAAGGCGAAGACGAAGAATGGGAAGAAGAGGAATGGTAGCCATCGCGAGAACAAAGGAACTTTTTACATTTTTCTTTTCTATGTCGATTTCGCTATTATTTTTACGTAGTTTTTCAGGTCCACGTTTATAACCAACTAGTTGACTTCATATTTCGAGTTTACCATGACCCGAGTTGCTGTACTGGACGCCGACAAGTGCAAAGTGAAAAAGTGCAATCAGCTATGCGTACGCTTCTGCCCCATGGTGCGCAGCCGCGTAGAAGCCATAAAAGTAGAAGGCAACAAAGCCGTAATCTCCGAAATGCTCTGCAGCGGCTGCGGCATATGCGTCAAAAAATGCCCCTTCAAAGCCATCAGCATAGTGAACCTTCCAGACGAGCTGGAGAAAGACTGCAGCCACCGTTTCGGACAAAACGCCTTCAAACTTTTCAGGCTGCCTACCCCTTCACCAGGAATCGTTTTAGGCTTGCTGGGGCAAAACGGCATAGGCAAAACCACCACCCTGAAGGTCTTGTCAGGCGAGTTCAAACCTAACCTTGGCAGCTTTGAGAATCCGCCCGATTGGACTGGGATAATCCAGCATTACCGCGGCTCGACACTTCAGGACTACTTTCAGAAAATGAGCGAGAACAACCTCAAGGTCTCGCATAAGCCGCAGTACGTGGACAAGATTCCAAAAGCCGTTTCCGGAAAAGTTAGCGACCTTCTAGAGAAGGTGGACGAAAGAAAGGTTCTAGGCAAACTCGCGGAGGAGCTGGAGCTTAAGAAGATTTGGGATCGCAAATTGGACGTGCTTAGCGGCGGGGAACTCCAGCGCGTGGCAGTGGCTGCTGCCCTAAGCCGAGAGGCTGACGTGTACCTTTTCGACGAGCCATCCAGCTACCTGGACGTGAAGCAAAGGCTGCAAGTTGCCAGAGCCATCAGAAGCCTGAAAGAGCAGCAGAAAACGATAATCGTGGCTGAACACGACTTAGCCATAATCGACTACTTGTCGGATCAAATCTGCCTGTTTTACGGAGACCCAGCCGTCTACGGCGTGGTTTCACACGTTCACGGCGTCCGCACGGGCATAAACATTTACCTTCAGGGCTACATTCCCGACGAGAACATCCTGTTCCGCAAAGAATCCATAATTTTCCACGAAAAACCACCCAGCTTCAGCGCAGGCGCAGGCGAGACACTGCTGACGTGGAATCACTTGGAGAAAAGATTCGAAGGCTTCCAACTGGTTGTGGAGCCAGGAGAAATTAAGCGAGGCGAGATCATCGGAATCCTGGGACCCAACGGGATTGGGAAGACAACGTTCGTGAAGATTCTGGCTGGACTTGAAGAAACGGATGATAAGCAGAAACTGGGCGAGTTGACTGTAAGCTATAAGCCACAGTATATATCCGCGGAGTATGAAGGCACGGTTCAGGAGCTCCTCATGAGCGTTGCCAAAGAAAACTTTACGTCAGGTTGGTACAAGACGGAGATACTTCAGCCTTTAAGCGTCGATGTGCTTTTTGACAGAAACGTGGTGGAGCTTAGCGGTGGAGAACTGCAGAAAGTCGCCATTGCCGCGTGCTTATCTCGCAAAGCAGACTTGTTCTTGCTGGACGAACCGAGCGCCTACTTGGATGTGGAGGAAAGGCTGAACATGGCGCGCACCCTCAGACGGGTCATTGAAGCCCAAAACGTGCCCGCGTTCGTCGTTGAACACGATGTTGTTACCCAAGACTTCATCGCCGACAGACTTATGGTTTTCAGCGGAGAACCCGGCGTGAACGGTGTAGCGAAGCCGCCTACAAGCCTGCGAAAGGGAATGAACGTGTTCCTGAAAGAGATGGACGTCACCTTCCGCAGGGACTCCGTTACCAGGCGTCCTAGGGTTAACAAGGAAGACTCAAAGATGGACACTTTCCAGAAGGAAATCGGAGAATACTACTACGCCAGAATAAAGAAATAAGCTAAATGCTCCGTTCTTTTTGCGGAAAACGATGTTCCTGAGGAGAGCTAAATAATTTTTGCATGGTTAATTTTTTTTAGACTAGGAATGAAAATATGAAAGCCTTACGTTATAAGGACCTGCTGGTCTTCAAAGGTGACAAGTCATTCTTGAAGCAGTTGTTGTGACCGCCACAATTGCGTAGGTCATGGTTCTGGCTTTTTAGAATGTTGCTTGATAATAGACTCTTCCCTGTCCATATTCGTTGGTGAAAGCGAATACAGAGCCTGAACTCCACCGCGCCA
Organism: uncultured Candidatus Bathyarchaeia archaeon; assembly: GCA_964636055.1. Lineage (GTDB taxonomy): Archaea > Thermoproteota > Bathyarchaeia > Bathyarchaeales > Bathycorpusculaceae > SG8-32-3. Next base: position 1,102 of record CAZWPI010000105.1, on the reverse strand, counting down.
CTACTTGCCCGTTGTTAGCTGGCGAACTGACCGCGGCGCATGAAAAGCTGTTTGATTGCAAGATGGTATCGCCGTCTAAAAGTGCAGTGCCGAATGGATTGTTAACGGTAACGGTTACATTTCCACCCGCGTTTACGTAGAATCCTCCGCCGAGCCACTCGGGTATTAAACTGTTTCCAGGCCACCAGTTTTTGCAGTAGACGTTAAAGTAGCATGGGACACCTGCTAAAATGACCACGCTTCCACCATTAAACACGTAATCTCTAATCAGTGACATATGTCTGGGTTCAACAGCCCAGTATGCGTGGATAACCACAAGGTCGTAATTCGATAGGTTTTCCGGAAGGTCACCGGCAGACTCTACGGTGAAGCCCGTCTGCTCCAGCGCCTGCCGTATGGATTGGCTCCAATCATCCATTGTGGATTCTGCAGGCCATGGACCCCAGTTGGCACCGTCTGTGAGGTTATGGGCGAGATAGTTGTCTTTCCAGTTGATGACCAGCGCTGAACTGCCATTGCCGGCAGCCCATCTGGCTCCATTTCCGAGAAGCTCAAGAGATGGTGCCAAAGACGATTCGGGAACTGGGGACGGAGAGGGCTGTGATGTGGGTGTTCCTTCGCCTTTGCGTATGGCGGTTACGGTTAGCAGAAAGTTTCCGGGCGGCGCTTCGGGGGCTACGGTTAGCCAAGCAGTTAGAGTCTGGTTTCCAAGGACAACAGTGTAGTCCTCGCTGCTGAAAGTCACGAATTGCGCTTGGTATTCCGTGTCATTTAAGCCGAAGCCTAATGCGACAGAATAGTTTACGGAAGCAAGATTCTGCAGCGTTACGTTGAACGACACGGTTTCGCCTGGAAAAAGACTGAGTCCCAAGGGATAATCCAAAATCTGTAGGGGCTCTTTCACCTCAAGCGGCGTGCTCTCAGAGGGTGGCTCGTAGCCTGCGATAATTCCGACGCTTGTTGATGCTATCAGGATGAGTATGCAAAGAAGGCAGATACTTCGCCAACGCATCTTAACGTCTTTCATCTAACATGACCTCCATTTATGCATGTTATTAAGGCTGTTTCTGCGGTAAAAGCGTTTTTGTCAAGGTTTCTTGAC
>CAZWPI010000104.1:0-5971 GCA_964636055.1 uncultured Candidatus Bathyarchaeia archaeon | reverse complement strand
GGGTCTATTTTTCCGTAGCCTATGAAATCTCTGACTATGTAGTAGGTGAGCTTGTCAACCGCTTCTGCCGGGATTTTTATGTGATACTTCTTTATCAGTTCCTTGATTTTTTGTCTCAGATAGCTTTCTGCTTTTTCTTTACTTTCTATTTCTTTCAGGTTTACATCTATTTCATCCATTAGAAAATTCTTCATTTCGTGAAGATATTTTTCCTCGTCTTTTTGGAGGGTGGGTTCTATGATTTCGTAGCGTATCTTTTGGTTTTCTTGGTCTTTGACTATGGCTGCGTACACGTATGGTTCTTGGAGGGCGTAGACTTCTTGGAAAGCGGCTGGTTTTTTGGTGACGCTGCTTATTATTGCTGGTGCTTGTGGGTGTTCCAGAGTCTCTAGTGTCTTTGCGTCTTGCTTTTTTCTCGTTTGTTGTCCCTCCTATTGCGGACTATGCTTTCATGCTGTTTTGTCAGAAAGTATAGTGTGTCGCAAGTCTTAATAAGTTATATGTACAGCTAATCTTAACTAAACTTCACACCAAAACCCCTCAAAACCAAGCGCAGCAACCGCAACCGCCGCATCCCCTAAATTCAGAAATTCTTACAAAAGCTGAGTTATCGTCGGCACAGGCACGTAAACACGAACGAAAATCGACACCGCCAAAACTGCAATGGTTATCGCCAACAGCACAAAATCACCTCGATGAAGCTTCAGCGCATACAAGTTAGTGCGTTTTTTAGTGGCTCCCCAAGCGCGAGATTCCATAGCTTCAGCCAGCTCAAGACTTCGGCGAATAGCGCTAACTATCAACGGTATAAGAACTGGCACGTAGTTCCTGATCCTCTTAAGAAAGCCCCCTTTCTCCAGCTCCAACCCCCTAGCCTTCTGAGCATCCATTATCGTCTGCGCTTCTTCTGCCAAAACAGGGACAAAACGCACGGCGGTTGTAAAGGCAAAGGCAAACTCGTAAGGCACGCGGGTCTGCTCCAACGCTAAGCCCAGATGGTCTGGAGATGTCGTCAAAAAGAAAATCGAAAAAGACTCAACAAGCACCACGAAGCGTAAGGTCATTGCAGCCGAGGTTTCCACAGCCACCGCTGTCAGCACGTAGCCTGAAGTAAAAAAGTTGCTGATTATGTTGATTATAAAAATGAATCCTGCCAGAAAGGTGGCGCCACGGAGCGAACGCAACCATTCTTTTTGAACGCCCGCCAACAAAACAAAGGGAATCGGCAGCAAGAATAGGGCAATTAACGGAATGATCTCGCCGAAAAGAATTGCCGCCACAAACATCGCGCAGACATACGCGAATTTCATGCGCGGGTCTAAATTGTGAATGGGCGAGTAGACTCTGCGAAATTTTAAGCCGTCGAAAACGCTCATCTTCTTCTTTTCTCCAGTGCTTTAAGCACTATTTCTTTCGCTTCGTAAACATCGATGACGTTTTTCGGAAGCCCTAGCGGAGTCAGTTTCATGAAGATTTGAGCTATTTGCGGCAAAACAATTGACGACTGAGCCAAAACTTCAGGATTAGTTAGGATTTCTCTTCCTTCGCCATCAGCAACAACGGTTCCTTCCTTCATCAACACGACTCGGGGGTTGCATTCAGCCACAAATTCCACATCGTGAGTGACGATAACAACTGTTTTCCCCTGAGTCTGCATCTGGACAATGAACTGCCGAAGCTTTTCTTTTTGCTGATAGTCCTGACCTATTGTGGGTTCATCCAATATCAGCATATTAGGGTTCCACGCCAGGACAGAAGCTAAGGCAACGCGTTTTCGCTCGCCTCCGCTGAGCAGGAAAGGCGAGGTTTTGCGGTACTGCGCTAATCCTAACAGGTTCAATGCCCAGCTGATTCGCTGCTCTATCACGTCTGCTTCAAACCCGAAGTTTTTCAGTGCAAACGCTATTTCCTCTTCAACTGTTTCGCTGAAAAGCTGATGGTCCGGGTTTTGAAAAACGAAGCCCGCGTTTCTTGCCAAGGCTGCAACGCTGGTTTTTGTGGTTTCCACGCCGTCCACGCGTACTTTTCCTCCAGAGGGCTTCAACAGGCCATTAAAGTGTTTGACTAATGTTGTTTTTCCTGCGCCGTTTTGCCCCATTATCGCCACGAATTCACCGTTCTTAATGACCAGTGAGACGCCTTTCAGGGCTTCCACGCCGTTGGGATAGGTGAAGTGAACGTCTTCCACTTCAATCATGCTTTTCGAAAGCCTCCAGTAGCAGTGTTACCAGTTCTTCCGAGGACAGCGGAGTAACTTCGCTGAGGTTAATTCCCTCTTTTTTGAGCATTTGGTAAAGAAGCGTGGCTTTTGGGATTCCAACGCCGATTAGGCGGGTTTCTTCGGTGTTTAGGATTTCGCGGGGATTACCATCAAAACAGACTTTTCCTTCGTCCATTATTATTATGTGGTTGGCGTATTTTGCGGTTAAATCCAGCCTGTGCTCCACTAGCACGACCGTTATCCCAAGTTTCTCGTTAAGTTCATGGATCACTTCAAATATTTTCTCTGCGCTTAACGGGTCAAGGAAAGATGTTGGCTCATCCAAAACTATTATTTCTGGCTGCATGGCAAGGACCGCGGCTATTGCAACGCGCTGCTGCTGGCCACCTGAAACTTCGTGTGGTGACCTTTCCCGCAAGTCGTAAATATCCGTTAGTTTCAGCGCCCAGTCCACTCTTTTACGCATTTCTTCTCTGGGCACACCAAGATTTTCCAGTCCGAAGGCTACATCCTTCTCTACGGATAGGGCGAAAAGCTGGTTCTCGGGATTTTGAAAAACCAACCCCACGCTTTTTGCCATTTCGTGCGTTTGGTGTTTGGTTACGTCCATCTCGGCTACGGCGACTTCGCCTTTCAATTCTCCTTGGTAAAAATGGGGAATCAGCCCGTTGAAGCATCGGCACAGGGTTGTCTTTCCACATCCGCTTGGACCCGTGATTAGAACGAATTCTCCCTTCTCCACTTTCATGGAGACATCGCTTATTGACGGGTTTGTTACGCCTGGGTAAGTGTATGTGAGATTTTTTGTTTCTATTATAGCCATGTTTGCTGTGCCTGCCTAAGTTACGTTCCGTTTTCCCATTTAAGAGTAGCTACCCATTACTGATTAGATAATTTTTCTTTCACCAGCCGCAAGCAACGTTTAAGTCCTTTCTCTACAGATCCCGTGCCGTTGACTCCCGCGGCTGTGGAGTGCCCGCCGCCCATTCCCTGAAGGTACTCACCCAAGGGTTTGGCAATGTCCCTTCCTAAGTGAATACCAGTTACCTGATTGAAATCGCGAGTGCAACGCATACTGATCTCAATTTTCTCGTTCTTTTGCCCAGCCACCGCCGCCATATGTGCGCCCAGGTCAACTATCGCTCTCGCCGCGGAGGCTTGGTACGCGCTAACGTGTGAAAGGGCGATTATCCAGTTTTCAATCTTAATCAGTTTGGCTCTTCGGCACGCTTTCATTCTCGCGACGCGTTCAGAAAAGTCCATGGGCAACGCGAGTGAGGATAATTCTTCTTGGGGGTTCACGCCTATGTCGCTAAGCTCAGATATGGTTTTGAATGTTGAGGTTTTAGCCAAGACGAAGTGGCGTGTATCGAAAGTTATGCCCAGAAACAGCGCTTTAGCCTCATTTAAGCCTGGTTTCATGTTAAGCTGCTGATAGAAGCTGTAGACCATTTCGCATGTGGATGAGGCTTCCTCGTCTGTTATGCAGAGTTTTGCCATCTGCTCCGTTTGCGGGTGAGCTGCATGGTGGTCGATAACTATTATCGGCGTAGCGGTTTTTGCAACTCTTTCAGCCAACTGCCCCAGTTGCTGGATGGTGTTGGTGTCCAGCAACACTATAGCGTCGGCTTTTTCCACATCTGGTTGCAGGTTCACGGATGTGGGGATGTGTTTCAAAATGTGCTTCGAAAGCCTGCTGATTCCCTGTCCTATTCCGATTTCCACACTCATGTTTGGCCTGCACTTTGCCAGTAAGCTTTGAAAAGCGTAGGCTGAGCATATGGCGTCTGGGTCTGCGTTGTGGTGGCATAACAAAAGAACGAAACTGGCGTGTGCTTCGTCTAGAATGTTGGTTATTTCTGTGAATGTCATTTTAATTTTCTCAGGTAATTTTCACTTGCTCTATGCGCTTCTTTAACCGCCTCGTTTACCAACGTGTCAGCGTCAAAGTCCCTCATTTTTGGTGATAGCGCTAAGTCTATTTCAACTGTTACATTCACGGGTTTTGTTCCCTCGGCTTCCACGCTTATGTTCAGGTTCTCCACCATTTTTAAGGGGACTTTTGAGAGAATATGCTTTCTGGCGGCGTTCTCCGCAGTTGAGCATAAAGTTTCAATTTGCTCGGTGGTTAAGTCGGGGAACCCCAGCTCTTCCACGCGTTTCACCTAGAGACTACTTTGAGGATTGTGAAACTGGCCTGAGGTCCTCTTGAAGTTTCGTTTGAGCCTCTTTAGCTTGACTGCGTAACCTTTCTTCCTGACGGGCGAGAACGGTGCTCCGCGTGTTCAACAGTTCTTTCCGTTCAACCAGTTCTTCAGTTATCTTGGCTTTTTCCGCTTTTATCAAAAGAGAACCCGCTGCCTTGTAAATCACAGCGTCATCAGCCGTCTTCTGCAACTCGCCCAAAGTTTGTTCAACTTCAGTTTTCTCCATCTCCACCTGCTGCTTCTGCGCCAAAACTGACTGCAACGTTTGTTGCAGCTGCTGCAGCCTCAGCAAGCGTTCTTGAACTTGAGGGGGTAACTGTGAAAGTTCATCACTCATCTTTTATCCTTCCGTCTGCACAGCAATAAGCACAGCCCTTAATTAAGCATTTTCCAAACAAAAAGCCAAACATGTGTGCTTTGGTGCCTAAGTGGGATTTCAATTCCACAGATATCAAAACGTTGTCTCAGGTGTGAAAGTCTATTTCTCTTATTATTCTTGCCAGCAAATTTGGCTCAATTCTGAAACCTCTGTCTACGAGGGTTAGCAGTGTTTCTTTCGCTTCAGCACAATCCAACAATCCGCGCCTGAGAGCGCTCAGTATCACGTAGAGGGTTCCTTTAGCTTTCAGACCCCACGCTTCAGCGAACGCTCTTCCGCTGGACTCGTCTATCAGGAGCAACGACTGCATCCTGCGAGCTAACAGTATGGCTTGGGCTTCTCCAAGATGGATTTCGAAAGCATGTTCCATCATCTTCTGGCAGAGCGCAACTTCGTCTTTATCCAGTTTTGAAATTTTTATCCAGCCTTGGTCAACTGCTTCTTTGATGACTAAGGCGTCGCTGAATCCTTCTTGCAAGACTCTTTTGACTGCTTCCTTGTGAACCGCTTCTGGAATTATGACTTCGCCAAAAAGTTCTTTGAGCAGCGTGACTCTGCCGATTTTTGAGAGCCAAATCAGGGGGCTGGTGTTAGAGACTGCAGGCAAATTTCGCCGTTCTCCAGCTTAAGCCTTTAGGTCTTCTTCCAAATCGTGCTCAGAGTACTGAATGAGGATGCCCTTTTCGCCCAAAGCCTTATAGAAGTTCCATAATGACACACCGGAGAGCTGAGCTGCTTTCCAGCCAGTAACCTGTCCTAGCCGATAGAGTTCGACAGCCTGCTCTACACTTTTTTCTTTGATGCCGTGTTCTAAAATCTCGCGTATCAAGGTTGATCGGTCTTTTCCTTCTTTTTTGGCTAATTCGCTGAGTTTCTTTATTGTTTCGCGAGGAAGTCTCAGGCTAATGGTTTCAGGCAAACAACACACCCGTAATACAAAACATATCAACTGTAATATATAAACCTAAACACCGCGAGACACCACTCAATACAGAGTAATATAGGAAAAATAGACTTTGATGAGCGCAATTGGTGCCGGGGGCGGGATTCTCGCTGTGTACTAGCTTCGAGCCCGCGACTTCTGGACTAAAGGCGTTTGCCCCGTTTGTTCTCCAGATTATGAGTCTGGCGCCCTAGCCAGGCTAGGCTACCCCGGCACAAGCT